>JBBQZS010000041.1:0-62893 GCA_038207495.1 Chloroflexia bacterium | reverse complement strand
TCACCCCGTAAACCTGGCTGGCCTCGGTTTTGTTCATTCCTTTTTCGACCGCTTTTACTATTCGTGTTCTTAAATCTACACTATATGCTTTCATCCTTCTAGTTTACTTCTAGCTCTACCTTTTTGCAATTTGCTATAGGCATGGTGAAAGGGTCTATTTTGCCTGACATCAGGGAAGCCAATATTGGCGGGAGCGCGTTTTTCCAGTAGCCCGCAAAGAGCCAGTTTTTACTAGCAATGACAGGTCGCGGGCAGCCATTCGCTCCGAAACCCCTACTAGACGGCGATACTCCATATTAGTAATAAAGCCGTTTTGCTGAGTATATAGTAACGCCAGTACCAAACGGCTTTCGCGGTCAGGAAGTGGCATTAGGGTTGGTCTGTTTTCTCTTATCTGTATTTCCACTTGGTGGGATATGTCGGCTTTTACAATTTGCTGAACGCTCATCGGGTAAGTATTCAGGCCTTGTGTCAGCCAGCAAACCCCACCCGCTTGATATACCACACCTGAGCCAGA
Source organism: Chloroflexia bacterium (assembly GCA_038207495.1). GTDB lineage: Bacteria > Chloroflexota > Chloroflexia > Chloroheliales > Chloroheliaceae > Chlorohelix. The sequence goes on along the minus strand of JBBQZS010000041.1, from coordinate 62,376 downwards.
TGGCACATAAGCCACCACAATTTTCCGCCCATCCAAAACATAAACTTCCGGCTCAGGTGGCCTGAACTCTATCGAAGGGGTAACCAATTGGGCAGCCTGTAATAAACCAGCCACCGCCTCAGCTACATTCATTATTCCTACCAAGTTTAGGGTTTTATCATCTATGCCGCTAAAAATATAACCCCCATGGCCGTTTGCTATTCCACAAAGTTGCTGGGCTAGTTCGTTAGTTCCTGGTAAGGTTGAATTCAATAGTAGGGTAGTAATATCACCCCCGGCAATTAATTTCCGCAGTTCAATTTCGGTAAGTTTTGTCATATAAGTTTTATTTATGTAAAGTTAAGCCTTGAGGGGATTCTATTGTTAGCTAATTCTCATTCCTACCATTGTAGCCTATCTGTTATAATTAATCCAGACATTGGCAGGATTATGTACCAGTGATTAAAATAGCGTTACTTCTAACTACCACTTCATCCGAATATCTGGTATGATAATAACGCACAAAACTTCTAACTGAAATAGAATAAAGGATATGGGTAGGGATATTTTTGAGTGAAACGTGAGCCTGATATCGACTTAGGGCGTAAAACTCTCAAAAATAGATATATTAGGGAATCATATTGAAGGAGCAGATAGTGGCAAAAACTTACCAGGGCCTAACATTAGGCTTGTGCAACCAGAAAGGCGGCGCGGCCAAAACCACCTCAGCCGCCGCTTTAGCCTCTATTTACGGGGAACAGGGCTTGAAAGTGCTGGCGGTAGATAGTGATGCTCAGGGCAACCTTAGCCTCCAATTCGGAGTGGATTGCCTTACCGACAAAACTCTCAAAGGCACTATCGCTGATGTTTACCTGGGGCGTGCCAATGTTCCTGAAGTAATTACCCACACCCGTTTTAAGGGTGTGGACCTGATTCCGGCTTCGATGGATTTAGCGGCGGTTGAAATTGTTATGCCAACCCTGCCAGGATGCGATTTACTTCTTAACACTGCCCTTGAAACTGAGAGAGCCAACTACGACCTGATTATTCTGGACAGTCCTCCCAACCTGGGTAAATTTGCGGTGAATGTGCTTAACGCCGCCGACTTTTTTGTAGTGCCAGTAGATGGCCCCTGGGCATTGCGTTCAGTGGATACTCTACTCAAGTTGGCTCGTGATAATTCGCGGGTTTATAAACTGAGCAGTAAATTCCTGGGGGTCTTCCTTACAATGTCTGACCGTACACGCTTAACCGGGGGAGTCAGGGGCGAGGCCGAAGAACGTTATCCCGGCCTGCTATTCAAAAGCGAAATTCGCCGCTCCACCCAGGCCCGGGAAGCCGCCGCTATGGAAACTCCTATCCCGCTCTACGCCGCCGATAGTGCTGTTGCTACCGATTATCGCTCCCTGGCCCGCGAAGTGGCCGAGCGTATGGGCCTGAATACTGCTCCCCGGAAAGGAAAGTAAGATGGCTAACAAGGATTTCCGTAACGCCATGCGCCAACGCCGGATTAGCAATAGTACCGAAACTAACCAGGAGAACGAACTGGATGTGGTGGGGGTTAGTTCATTAGTAGCCGAACTGGAAAAATCGAGTGTGCAACTACCTGTAACTGAAATCGAAATCAACCAATTACAGGATAACCCATTCCAGTACCTCGCTCGTCCCGACCTCGACCCCGAAAACCTGGAGGAATTGGCGAATTCAATTCAGCAAAACGGCTTTTATGGTGCATTATTAGCCCGTCGCAAACGGGGTAAAGTCGCCCAATACGAGTTGGCCTATGGACATCGCCGCCGGGAAGCCGCCCGACTGATGGGACTTACTACCCTGCCAGTTAAAGTCCTTGAGCTAACCGATGGCGAGATGGCCCGGATTATGGCTTCTGAAAACTTCTCCCGCGAAGACCTGACCCCTTTGGGCGAAGCTAATGTAGTTGGCCTTCTCAGCACCACCCAGAACATGAGTGCCCGTGAGATTTCTGCGGCGGTGGGCAAAAGTCCTAAATGGGTAACATTGCGGGTGGCCCTTTATGAAGCTCCTGAAGACATCAAAAAAATGGTGGAGCAGAAACCCGATACCCTTACCCTGGTGCCTATTCTTGCCAAATTTGGCAATCCCCAGAAACGCTACCCTATTATCGAACGGGTTCTGAATAATCAACTTACCAGAGCCAAACTTCAGGAAGAAATTGAGGCTACTCGCCAAATTGAAAGCCCTGAAGCCCCCGCCCCTATTGTGAATGATGTAACAAAGTTACCGCAGCGCATAGATAGTTACTCAAATCACAATCAAGGATTGTCAGAGGCGTCTCCTGCCGCTACGGCCCGCTGGGAAACAGCTTTGGAACAACTAAATCGTGCCCTGGAAAAACTGGAACAGGCATCTCATGAATTCGGACGTGAATCAATTTTAGAAAATAAGAATAGTCTGGAAAGTGCTATTCTTCGCTTGAGGGTGATTTTGAAGTCCTAATTCTAACTTTACATAATATTCATACAAGATTCAGCTTACCACATTTTGCAAAAATTGCACCATTTTGCATGTAGTTGCTACCAAAATTGACCAAAAATAAAGCACTTTTGACTCTTATAAACCAGGTAGATACTTGTGTACCAAATAACAAAGTTGGCGCAGTAGTAAATAAATTAAACAAATCATAATATTTAACTTTACATAAAAATCTAGTAATTGATTCAAAGGAGTAGTTAATGGTCAATCCAAAGTTAACAATCCGCAGCCTGATGGCCCGCGCGGTCAATGTGCCGATGGCCCGACCCTTACAAACCAGTGGTGGACTAATTGCCACTGTACCTCTAGTGTTAATAGATATTCAAACTGAGGAAGGATTTGTTGGCTCAGGTTATCTCTTCGCTTATACGCCATTGGCTCTTAAACCTCTCTGTCAACTTGTTATGAATCTTGAGAATATAATCAAAGGCGATAGTGCTTCGCCAGTTACTATTCAGCAAAAACTTCAGGGGCGTTTTCGCCTGTTAGGACCACAGGGCTTAACGGGCATGGCGATGGCGGGCATAGATATGGCTTTGTGGGATGCTCTGGCAAAAGCCGCTAATATGACCTTAGTGCGTTTGCTGGGCGGCGAGATTAAGCCTATTCCAGCCTATAATAGTTGTGGTCTGGGGATTATCGGGGCAGAAAAAGCGGCTATTGAGGCCCGAGAGTTAGTCGCCCCTGGTTTTAAGGCCGTAAAAATCAGGCTGGGCTATCCTGAGTTGGAAACAGATTTGGCGGTAGTACGGGCGGTGAGGAAAGCGGTGGGGGATAGTATACAGCTAATGGTAGATTTCAATCAATCCCTGACCCTCCCAGAAGCTCTACGACGTTCTTACGCTTTGGATCAGGAAGGTTTATACTGGATTGAGGAGCCAATCTCGGCTGACAACTATGACGGACACGCCCAGATTAGCCGGGAAATTAAAACCCCCGTTCAGCTTGGCGAAAACTGGTGGGGGTCGCACGATATGGCTAAATCAATTGGTGCGGGAGCTTCCGACTTTGTGATGCCCGATGTAATGAAAATTGGCGGAGTAACAGGCTGGTTACGGGCGTCGGCTCTGGCAGAAGCGGCGGGCTTACCAATGTCTTGCCACCTTTTCCCTGAAATCAGTGCCCATCTGTTGGCGATAACCCCGACCAGTCATTGGCTAGAATATGTTGGTTTTGCCAACCCCATCCTGCAAGAGCCGATAATTATCAAGGAAGGTAGTGCTATTATTCCTGATGTGCCCGGCACTGGTATTAGTTGGAACGAAGAAGCTGTAATACGCTATCTGATTGATTAGCTATTGCATTTCACGTGAAACTATAGCAAAGAATCTCCACATCAAGCTCATATTGAGCCTTTACAACCTCGTGGAGTAGTGATAAATGACGTTGGCCCATCCTTACATCAAACTGATTCCGGAATACCAGGGCAAAAACCGTTTGTCCTTCCGCAGTTTTGGATTGCCAGCCCAGGGCAGGATAAAAATAGCAACTTGAGGGTTGATGGGCAATTGCCGACAATATACCCTCCCACTCCAACAAAACTTGCTCTATTTCCAGGTTATAAGTCTCGGCAATTGCCCGGCGTAATACTAAATGCTCTGCTCTAACCCAGGGCTTAACAATCGTGACTTTCGGACTATTTTCGAGCTTGATTTCTACCTCTGCTAGGGCAGGTTCTGGATGTTCAATAGTACTAATATTCTGTGATTGAATATCAACGGTTTCAAAATCCAACCGACTTTGCTGGTAATTTTGCATGCGTTGACTCTTGGTTATTCGTTCCTCCCCACTCTCGATAAGCTTCCGCACCATACCACGCGGGTTTTTACTGGCATTCTCTCTGGCGTATTGAACAATATTTTTGATGTAATCGGCAGGTTTGTTGAATTTCATGGCACATGAAATTAATTTCCGGGCTACTGTTTCATCAAAGCCAAAATCTAACAGCAGTGTAATTTCCACCGAATTTTCTTCCACCACCAATTTTGGGGTTTTGGGTAGGTTGGTGGATTCAGGTTGAGTTTCAGGTTGGTTATCAAACATGTTGGTTTTGATTCTACTGAGAATCGGCGACTGATTTTTCTTGATAACGGTATCCGATTCTTCCCCAAAGCGCGAAGTGTTATCACTTAGAATCAACTCACCTGGTTTACTACCGATACTACTTGAATACACTTCCAAATTAACCGGATTTTGCTCTTTAACCATCAGTTTTTTGTTGAGCTGTGCCGCTAAAATTCGTTTTTCAGGAGGCGCGGGGATTTGTTTGGCGGGTTGTTTTGTCGTTAGTTCCTTATATATAGGAATCTGGCTAATGGGTAACTCGGCCTTTCGATTGGTATTACCCAGCCTTTCCCGTGCTTCCCGCACTCCAGAACAACGCGCAAAAAGCTTGCAGCCCTTGCAAAACTTCATTTCGGTAGAGGTGGCGAATTCAGCCTTGGTCAGCGGGTCAGCGGTGCGGTATAAAGTGCCATCGGCTTTGGGGTCAACTCCCAGCTCGGCGGCACGTTCTCGTACTTCCACTAAGGTCGAATCGGTTGCCTGGGCTAATTCCTCAAAACCGGGCAGAACCGCCTGATAACTGACCAGACGAGCGGCACGTAATTCAGTTAGGAGTTTAGGTAGGTGCAACATCGAAGCCCCTAGAGTCTCGGCCATATCCCGGCGTCCCGGCCAGGAAATATCTGATACCGCGTTCCAATCGGGCCGTTCATATTCATATTGGCGCAGGTAGCCCCAGAGATAAACCGATAATGGGCTAACCCCAGCGCGATGATAACAGCGATAAAATTCATTCCAGAGCGGTACAAAGCCGGTCAATTGTTTGCGACGGTAGGGTTGGGTCAGTAAAACCGCACTATCATGTTCGGCTAGATAATTACCGAAAATATCGCTGTCAGGGGGAAGGAATCCTGCCACTGGCTCTTTTTTCCTGGGCATATCCTAAACCCTCCTGACTATTTCATGGCTTGATTGAGCCGAAAAATGGCATGAGAAAACCCGCAGTAATCCTTGCATTTTGCAAATTACCTCAAAGACAGGCCGTTTAGTGCTTGACAGGATCATGAGTAGCATGTAGAATAAAAAGGTAAAGAAAATCCTGTCGCTACTACTAAGTGCGGCGTTTAGATTGTGAGAACTCCCAGGAGCTTGGTCGGCAGACGGGAGTTTTCTGCTTTTATATTACTTGCAAAGTTCTGGCTGGGTGAGCGGGCAGCCGAACCAACATTTTCCGGCCTATATCCCGGTGTATCTAAAACCTCCGGCTGACTAAAGACTACCCCTGATAACCTGAATTACTTCTTCGGTTGGTTTGCTCGCTTCGGTTTCAAACCGTTTCAGTCGTTGATACTCTTCCAAACTAACTATCACGGCTGCCGGACGACCCCGCCGGGTAACAACTTTCGTAGCATGCCCTACAACCACATCCTCAATGGCAGAGTTGGCCCGTATTTTAAGGTCTGATACGGAAATTATATCTTCGGCAAAATCAAAATTTTGGTACATACTCCGGCTTTCTTTAGCGAGCAAAAGATTCAGGATAAACACCGTCAATAGGTGACATTAATCGTACCTATTGCTGAGTCTGATTATAGAATGATTCATAAAATTGTCAATTATTCAATGGGTGAATAGGTGATTTTCATAAAGCAAACTAATTTCAGCTTCGTATGTTTGTACTTCACTTCCACATGATATTTAAGTTGTGTATAAAAGGCAAGTTGGCTATACTTTGTAGCATCTTACAATAACCCATTGCCAACGAAAGGAATAACAACACGATGCCAACCTGGAATATTCAGGAAATTGCTACCCAACTATATACCGCCCGGAGTAATGCCGAAATAATACCTGAGAAATTATCGGACCAACACAGTGAATTAACCCTGGATGATGCTTATACCATTCAAGCCGAGTTGGTAAAATTGTATCAGGAGAAGGGCTACACGCCTAATGGTTACAAAATTGGTTTTGCCAGCAAAGCCTTAATTCGGAAATTTGGTTTATCTACCGTAGCCTGGGCGAATGTGTATGATAAAACCGTTCATTATTTCGCTCATAGTAACGATACTTTTTCTCTGGCTGGCACTATCGCCCCAAAAATTGAACCTGAGATTGTTTTCAAACTTAAGGAGCCCCTGACTAGCGGAAGTCAGGATGCGTCGGCGGTTTTAGCTGCTGCGGAGTGGTATGCGCTGGGCTTTGAGATTGTGGATTGTGTTTTTCCCAACTGGGGATTTAAGCCGATAGATTTTGTCGCAACCGTTGGTTTTCATATTGCCTTGCTTATCGGTGAACCTCAAAAGATTGAAGCTGACAATATTCCAGCCCTTGTTGAACAATTGCAAACCTTCCAACTGAAACTGTTGAAAAATGGCGAAGTAGCGGCGGAAGGTGGCGGCAAAAATGTACTTGGTAATCCAGCTCTGTGTTTGGGCGAGTTGGCTGAAGCTATGACTCGGCAGACGGGCAGCCCTACCCTGGCGGCGGGCGATGTTATTACTTCGGGCACTACTACTGACCCTCAACTAATTCTGCTTGGGGAAGAATGGGCGGCGGAGGTTTCAGGAATTGATTTGCCAATCTTGACAGTGCGTTTTAAATAGATAAGTTTCCACCGCTCTGGCGTGGAACTTCGGGCTTGATAGCTTCGATGCCTGCATGAATGGCAGGGTGAAAACCATCTTGTAGTAATGAATTAGGGGAGTGGGGTAGGGCCAGCGAAAATCTCTACTAGCCCTTGAACGTCAGCGCAAACTCCCCTTACTCATTTTGGGTTGGCTGGTAGGTAAGAACTACGACCCCGGAACTGAAGCTTTTGGTATCTATAAGTTTCAGAGTTTTCATATCAATTCCATCCTGGAAAAGCCGTTTGCCATTACCTAAAACAATTGGATGAACCATAATGCGATACTCATCAACCAGGTTGTGTTGCATCAGGGTATGGACAAGCTGCCCACTCCCGCCGACCAGAATGTCCATACCGGACTGTTGTTTCAGCTTGGCAATTTCTTCGGCAACATTCTCCTTGATTATAGTTGAATTGTTCCACTCCGCCTTTTCCAGCGTCGTCGAAACCACAAATTTGGGGAGACTGTTCATTCTCTCACCAAAATCACCTGTACCCGTCATGGTAGGCCAGGCTGCCGCAAAACCATCATAGGTAACGCGCCCCAGCAAAAGAGCGTCAGTGGCAAATAACTCATCATATTTAAATTTTGACGCTTCTTCACTCCAGAACTGGAAAGACCACTTGCCCGGCTCTTCCATGATGCCATCCAGGGTCACATATTCGGTTACAACAACTTTTCTCATATTATTTCTCCTTTATTGTTAAGTAGAAGGCTGCTCGGTCAGCCGATATCGCAGGGCTACGATGATTGGAACATCTAAATTGTAACTTAACAGAAGAGGAATGTCTTGAATAAAAACGACATTTATTCAAACCTGCTCACTCGAATAATTTGAGCTGGGGTTTGTCCCATGAAGTGCTTCAAGGCTCTGGTCAGATGGGGTTGGTCAGCATAACCAACCTGCTCAACCGTATCAAGAATTGGTAAGCCTTGTTCGAGGAGGGTGGCGGCCTGCCGGGCACGTTCAATTTGACGAACAGTCACATGAGTTAACCCAGTGGCTCGTAAAAAACGCCGCTGTAGTGAACGCAGGGATAATTCTTTGTGTTGACCTTGCACAGCCGCCGCTATCACTGGGTCATGTACTAGCAAACCGCTCTGCACCAGCCGTTTTACAAAAATATCGGCATTCTCAAAATCAGGAAATTGCCAAACTGCCCCATTAAGCCAGAAGGTTTTACTGGTCGCTTCCGGCAAAAGTAACCCACCATCCACCAGATTGCTTGCGGGAAGATGGGACAAAAAAGTGCCAAGCTTAAACTGGATGCCAAAAAATTCAGCATTCTCAGGGATAGGGGCGGGTCTGGCCTTGGTTTCCGGCCCTCTCACGGTAAGGGTTAACTTGCCCTGTTGTTTGGTAATAACTATCTCCAACAGACTGGCCGCTTGTGAGGTAAAAGAGCCACCCTTCTCACTTTGAGTGCGCCAGACCCTTTCAACCAGAGCCGAGTCTGAAGGTCTTTCCTCAAAAATAAAGCTCATACCTGAGTCTCTCCAGTAGTAATATTTCCAGCTTCAAAAACACTCATCTTTTCTTATTTTATCACCAATCTACCAGGGGAGTGCCCCAAGTAAAGGTTTGGTTCTAAATAACCTCTTGACAAACCAGAAATATGTGTATATACTCTTATTTAAGTGCATATACACTCATATACTCTATGAACTAAGGAAAACGAAAGCGGAGGCTCGAATGACAACCGAACAAATAGACTTTAATTCGGAAGCTTTGCGCTATATCAAGCTGGCGACTGATAATTGCGCCCTGGCTAACTTACGCAAAGCGGCCCGGATTATTACTCAACTTTACGATGAGGCTTTACGACCAGTCGGCCTGACCGCTACCCAGTTCACCCTGTTGAGTGTTATTGCAGTGAATCAGTCAGCCACTATCAACGAGCTTGCTGCGAAGCTAGTGATGGACCGCACTACGGTGGCGCGTGACCTTAAGCCTCTCGAGCGCGACGAGATAGTAGTAGTCAATGTGGGAGAACACGACCAACGCACCCGGCAAGTCACCCTTACCGCCAAAGGTCAGCAATTGCTAATGGAGGGGGCTCCCCTGCGTCAGGAAGTTCAGAACCGGGTAGAGGATACGCTAGGCAAAGACCAGTTTCAAACTCTCTTAACCCTTCTGGCAAGTACGTCCAGGGTCGCGCCGATTCTTTCAAGAGACTAGCCGGATTTAGTTTTGATAATCTAATATTCAACGAATAGCGGTAAAGCCGCAACTAAATAGGTGTATATACGCTTAACCCAACAGAAAAACTGTCTGCAAGTGCAATTGTAGTAACTTAATTTAAATTCCAAAAAAGGAGAAAAACAATGTCAAATTTACAAATTTTCATCGTCCAATTTGCAATGAGTCTGGTGGTTTACACCCTGATAGCCGCCTGGTACATCGCACCCCGCCTGGCTAGAATCCCATTGCGAAACGCTTTGATTCCGATAATGCTGGCTAATGCATTACGGGCGATAGGTTTAGTGTTCATTGTTCCGAGCGTTACCGACCCGGCTTTGCCCGAAGGTTTTGCTGTTCCGGCGGCTTATGGCGATTTAATTACTGCCACTCTTGCGCTGGTTGCTGCAATAGCCTTGCGGGCAGGTTGGAAGGGGAGCATCTGGTTTGTTTGGTTGGTTAATCTGGTTGGTACGGCAGACTTATCAAACGCGCTACTCCACGGAATACAAGTAGATATAAGCCGTTTCCAGCTTGGCTCAACCTGGTATATTCCGACCTTCCTTGTCCCGGTCTATCTGGTTCTACACGGTCTGGTATTCGTTATGCTAGTGCAACGTCAGGCCGAATATCGCCCGAGCGGAAAACAGGTTCCTGCCCGCTTTGACGATAACCAATCCGTCAGCGGGGGAAATGGTAATTAGGAGCCAAAACATAGAAATAGTGTAGAAATCCTCTCAATCCAACCTTCTCTCTTAGAAGGGGAGAAGGAGCAGCCTCCTCTCCTTATTTGTCATCATGAATGAAGTGAAGGATTTTGCTAAGAATAAGAAGATTCTTCGCTTTCCCTCAGAATGACAGGGTTGGTTGGTTCCCTGTTTTTTATTCTGACTTCTGACTCCTATATTTCGACTTTTGACCTTCGACTAATCCCTATAAATCTGACGATAGAGGTAATAGCTGGTATAGATAATTTTCACATAGAGGCGGGTTTCGGGAAAAGTAATTCCATCTACAAATTGGTCAAAATTCCGCTCTGGCGGGTTAGCCTTGAGCCATTCGCCCAGGTTGCCCGCCCCGCTATTGTAGGCGGCTAGCGCAGCATAGGGGTCTCCTTCAAAATTCTTGATTTGTTGCCCCAGATAATACGTGCCAAACTCAATCGCGGTATAAGGTCGAAACAAATCCTGATTCTGGAAATCGCGCTTGCCCAAAGAGGTCGCAATTCCTTTTCCGGTGCTGGGGATAACCTGGGTCAAACCCATTGCATCCGCCCCCGATTGGGCATTGGGATTAAAGGCACTCTCTTGCTTGACCAACGAGAGCATCAGCAAGGGGTCAATGTTGTAACGGCGGGTTTGCTCCTGCACCAAATCCAGGTAATAAAGCGGATAAATCAGCCGTTGGAGCAATTCCGGGGCACTCAAAAGTCCGACATTAGGGCTTTGTTTCTGGAAAAGAGCGAATAAATCGCTGGCAGCCTGAATAGAATAATAATACTGGCGTTGCTGGCTAAAAGTCAGCGCGAGATAATAAAGCTCGTAGGGCTTTCCGGTGTAGCGACCCACCAACTCCATCGCCTCGCGCTGGGCCTGACCGCTGCGGCCTAGCAGGGTTAGTTCCCCAAATCGGCTCAAACCGGGATCGTCCCGCACAGTTTTAGTGGCAGAATCGAGGGTATAAGCGGGTTGGGGCGTGCTGTTAGTTGAAGTGGTTTTGCTCACCCAGCCGATTAGCCAACCTTCCAGTTCTTTTTTCTGCGGCTCAAAATCGGTAGCCAGACGTTGAGGGTCGTAAACTGGCAGGTGGGTTTCGGCTTTGGAAGCAACAGGGGGCAGGGGCGCAATCCCTGCCATAATCTCCGCCGCTCGCACACTAAAATAATTAGCAGCATTGCGACTAGCCAGTTTTTGATAAAGCGGACGAATTAATTCCGGCCTTCCCGACGCCTCATAACCCTGCGCCAATTTGAACAAAGCGTCATATCCCCTGCCATAGTTATCAAACAAAGTTCGGGCTAACTTGTCGGCCTGTTCTGGCCCGTCTTTTTGTAAAACAAGCTGGAACTGATTAAAAAGTGAATCCTCAGCATAGCGGCTATTGGGGTAACGGCTGACTAGATTGGCATATTCGCTGGTGGCCTCGTTCAGGTTGTTCTGCTCTCGTAGTAGCTCGGCCAGTCGCCAGTTGGCTTCCTCGGCGGCGGCAGTTTTGGGCAGTCGATTGATTATCTCGCGATATTCTTTAATCGCCCGCTCCGGTATCTCCAGCGACTCGATACTTATCGCTTCCCAGAGCCAGGCCCGCGCTACCTTTTCCGCCGAAACATTGGTGGGCAAAGGTGGCACAGGTTGTCCCGGCCCTGGTCGCCCGATAAATTTGTCCAGAATATTGACCGCATCATTATACTGAGCCTTGCGATAGGCGTTGTAACCGCGCAAGTAATCGTCAATGGCGGGATTGTTGGCATCAATCAGGATTTGGAGGGTGCGATTGGCGGCGGAAGTACCAAAATACTGGTCAATTACCGCCTGATAAGCCGGGCCGGTCTGCTCGGTCTGTCCAGCCTTGTCGTAGGCACTGGCAATCTTAAAGGCAATCTCGGCTCGGTAACTGTTGACCTTAGCAAAGCTTAAAATTCGGTTATAAGCCGGAATAGCCTCAAGCGGACGGTTTTGGGCCACATAATAATCGCCAATTCGCTCCAAAGCGTTAGCCTGTAACAGAGCCGAACCGCCATCCTTGAGGTTCGCCACCTGATTGTAACTATCCAGGGCCTCGCTGGACTTACCCGCCTCCATGTAAGCCGCCCCAATGCTGAATTGCAGATAGCCCGCGATAGATTTAGCCTGTTCTTTGAACTCCTGTTGATATTTCTGGTAACTGGCAATCGCCGCCTCGTATTGCCCCAGGCTCATCTGGGCATCCGCCAGCCCGAAAATAGCCAGTCGGCGGCGTTCGTCTTTGGGGTAATCGCTCAGGAATTGTTGATAGGCGAGGGCGGCCTCTTTAGCGCGGTTGCGTCCAGCCTCGGCCCGTGCCAGACCAAAGCGGGCAGCTGCTGCTTCTGGACTGTTGGGATAGCCCGCCAAAATCGAGCTGTACTGGCTAACTGCTTCGTTAAACTGCCCATTGACCAACATTTTATCGGCCAGCAACAATAAACGCCCCGGCTCATTGCCCGGTTGCAGCGTGGCAGTTGGGGGAATTACAGAGCGAGGATTGGGGTTTACCAGGTCAACAGATGGGGTAAGACGGGGAGCAGTTGTAGGGTCAAGGCTGGCATTTTGCCAGGGAAGTTTATTCCCCAGCCCGAATGTCAAAAATAGTATAGTGGCAAGTCCCAGGGTAATCAGCCCGATAATCAGGCCGCGCCGGGGGAATTGCCCTCTTTTTTTCTTTTCCATTTTTTATAGGCTAATTTGTCTTGGCGTTTTGAGGGCGAGAATTTTTGATTTTTTCCAGAAAATCCTCAGCCTCCTCCAAAGATAATTCAAAAGTGGGCTTGTTAAACCGCTTCAGGCTGCGCTGGTCAACCGTTTCTTCACTATAGCCCCGACTTTTGGCTTCCTTATAGATTGCCTTGATATTAATTCTAAGCTGACTATCCTCAATTCCCCGCAACTTTTCCTCAATTGAGGGTGTGGTAATCTGGGGAGCAGTCGAAACGGGCGGGCGAATAGGAGTTGGTTTGGGGGCTTCATCAATGGGAGGAGCTACAAATTGAACTTTGGGACGTTCTTCCTGAAAACCTACCCGCACTTCGCTCAATCGCATGGGTTCAGACTCGGCTTCTTCTTCCAGGGGTTCACTTGGCACCTCAATGCTGGCTTCTTCCTCGGCCTCAATCTCATATTGTTCGCTATCGGGCAGAATAATATGGGTTTCGAGGGGTGGGTCGAAGTCACGGGCGTACTCAATGCCATACCCCAGAATTGCCAGTGCGCGGGCCAACGCCTGGTTTTCGGCCTCGGTGATATAACTCTGGTCTAACTGAGCATCTTCGTTATCATCTTTGGCCTTGGCTCCCCAACCGGTGGAAAGGCCGCCATCCGGCAGCTTAATTTCTGCCAAGAATATAGCCGCCCCGCCCTTGCGGCTTACCAGTTTAGTACGAACTTCGGCAGCAGGATGCTCCTGCCGCAACCAGGCCAATTGCCATTTTAGCGGTAAATAAGGGCCATCGCCCCCTTCTTCCAGATATTTCGTTGGGTCAAAACTTTTGGCGGTTTGCCCGATTCCAGTGCTTGCCATACTCTCTTTACTCATCCCTCGGAAGTTGTCAGCAGTCAGTTGTCAGTTGTCAGTCAAAAAGGTTATTTATTCCTGATAACTGAACTTTATAGGTTTATTTTACCATAACCAACCAAATTTTATTTAATTAAACCCATAACCTGCTCAAACAACAGGCCGTTGGTCGAGAAAGCACTATCGCCATAAATCGTGGTTTGGCCCTGATAATCGGTGAATGTGCCACCCGCTTCTACTACTATAGGCAATAGGGCCGCGTTATCCCAAAGGTTCATTTCGGGGTCAAGGGCAATTTCGGCTCGCCCGGTCGCCACTAGCATATGGGCGTAACAGTCGCTCCAGCCCCGGAAGGCTTTGGCCTGTTGATGAATACGCCAGAAAGGACCGTCCGCCCCTTTCGGGACATTGCCCGACACCACCAGGGCTTCGCTTAGTTGCGAAACTGTTGAGACGCGGGTGGGCTTGCCGTTCAGGTAGCAGCCCTGCCCCTTTGCGGCATACACAATTTCGCCTAATGCCGGGAAATTGACCACTCCCAGAACTGGCTGTTTCTCGATTTCCAGCCCCATCATCACTCCATAGAGCGGCACCCCCCGCACAAACGAGAAAGTACCGTCTATCGGGTCGAGAATCCAGCGATGGCTGGAGCCGGGATTAGTCTCGCCATATTCCTCGCCCAGGATACTATGGCTGGGATATTTTTCAGCAATCAAGCGACGCATTAGCTGTTCCGATTCTCTGTCGGCAATCGTGACCGGGCTGGAATCGGCTTTAATATCTATCTGAAAATCGGTTTGAAAATAGCGGCGGGTAACTTCCCCGGCCTGTCGGGCGGCGTCCACCGCAAATTCAAGTATTGAAGCTAACTCGCTCACAAAAACTCCTTGTAAAAAAGTAATCAGTTGTCAGTAATCAGTAATCAGTTTAATTTGTCTCAAAATCTGGATATGATATTAAGGAAGGCAACGAAAACCTCGCCCATAATAGGCCTTAGAGAGTTGGAATGCAACTTGACAAACCGCCACAATTCGGTTTTAATTAAGATTACATAGAAACTTGCGATTTCCCCTATAAATTTATACGGAAATACCTCACCCCTTTTTTGTGAGGCCTGTGGGTGTTCTATCAAAAAGCGGTTTTAGGCGGCTCTTGTGGAGTTGCCCCCCAATGATACCCGGTTCCTGAACCAAACTGGCGCGTTGGGTTCACCGAAAAGTTCTGTTTTTGATGCACTAAGGAGGTATCCTCATGGCTGGTGTTATCCTTGAGCATGTCTGGAAAAGGTACAGCAACGAAGTAGCGGCGGTTAAAGACCTTAACCTCGATATTAAAGACCAGGAATTCCTGGTGCTGGTAGGGCCTAGCGGTTGCGGTAAATCTACCGCCTTGCGTATGATTGCCGGGCTGGAAGAAATTAGTCAGGGTAACTTGATTATCGGCGGCAAGCGTATGAACGACGTTGCCCCCAAAGACCGCGATATTGCGATGGTGTTCCAGAGTTACGCCCTTTATCCCCATATGAGCGTTTACGACAATATGGCTTTCGGCCTTAAACTGCGCCACACCCCCAAAGACAAGATTAAGAAAACCGTTTCGGAAGCGGCTCAGATGCTCGAAATTGGTCACTTGCTAGACCGCAAACCCAAGCAACTCTCCGGTGGTCAACGCCAGCGCGTGGCTCTTGGTCGGGCGATTGTGCGCGAGCCCAAAGTCTTCTTGATGGACGAACCGCTCTCCAACCTGGATGCCAAGCTCCGAGTCGCCACCCGCACCCAGATTAGCAAGCTACACCAACGCTTGCTCACCACCGTTATCTATGTAACCCACGATCAGGTGGAAGCGATGACTATGGCTGACCGGATTGTGGTACTCAAGGACGGAATTTTGCAACAAGAGCCGGACAGCCCGCAAAACCTCTATGACTTCCCTGAAAATATGTTTGTGGCTGGTTTTATTGGTAGCCCGCCTATGAACTTCTTCGAAGGTGTTTTGACCGGGGATAGTCAGGATCAGGTGCTGGATGGTGGCACTTTCAAGATTAAAGTGCCAGCCCAGTTCCGCAAAGACCTTGCGCCTCATGTTAACAAAGAGGTAGTTTTTGGTCTGCGCCCCGAACACATCACCGACATGGCTTTTAGCGGACAGGATGCTAGCGAGTATAATCAGGCCAAAGTAACGGTCGAAGTAGTGGAGCCAATGGGTAGTGAGGTTTACGTCTACCTGGCTTCCGGCAAGCACAGCCTCCAGGCCCGCTTTGACTCACGTAGCCGGGTTCACCCCAACGAAGAAATTAACGTAATCTTTGACCCTGAGCAGATTCACATTTTCGACAAAACCACCCAGAAAACGCTCATCAGCCGCCACAACATCGAGCGGCCCAACCGCAGCTAAGATTAGTTGGCCTCAAACCCTCCTTCCATTTCGGGAGGAGGGTTTTTCTTTTACACCTTGTTAACCACTTATTAAAAAGCTGTTAATTTCTATGCTCTATAATCCATAAGCTTAGGACTATTTGCTGATATTAAATTTTATTGGCTAAGACGCCCAAAAACCAGCCATTATTTTTGGTAAGTCCAGGCAGGAAATATATTTGCACAATTATCTGGCAAGCCGCTATAATGTAAACAACTTATCCAATTATATTGTTCGCATTCTTAAAGGGTATTTTGCCCTATAAAAAAGGTCTTTGGCTAAACCTGATGCTTCTATTAGATAGAAGGCCACTATTGATCTATAAGAGGTATTAATGGCAACTGTTCAAAATAAGCCATTGCTGACTACAAATTCTGAAATATCAACCGCCGAAGAACAACAACTCAAACGCCGCAAATTTAATAAAAAGCTACGGCGTTCATTCAAAGCCTACCTTTTTATTGCCCCGGCCTTTATTATCCTGGTGGTTTTCCACTTCCTACCTATTTTCTACGCCTTCTTTTTAAGCCTATACAAGCGGATTAGTGTGGTTAAAGGGATTGTGCCGCCCTCAGAAAGATTTGCCGGGTTTTATAATTATGAGACGCTTTTCAACAACGGTGAATTCTGGAACGCTTTCTTTAACACTATCGGCTATGCGGCGGGCGTGGTAATAATCGGCTTGTTGCTGGCATTGGGAATGGCTCTCTTGCTGGATAAGGTGCAGGAAGGCCGGAATTTCTACCGCACCGCCTTCTTCTTGCCAAATGTAACCTCGTTGGTGGCGGTAGCGGCGGTCTGGAAGGTAATGTTCACCTCCTATAGCTCTACCGCTCTGGCGAAACCCAAACTCGACCACCCTGGTGGCCTCCTGAATTGGATTTTCAGTGGATTTGGCTTACCGATGCAACGGTGGTTGCTGGACGAGCGGGGTATTTTTAACCTGATATTCAACGATGGCAAGCAAGGGGCTATCGCTAATTACGATATTAACTGGCTGGCGGTGGTTCTCGAACTCGGTCTGGCTTTGCTCATTTTTGGCCTGATAATCGCGATTGGGCGCAATATTCAACGCCCCCAGCTCGAACGGGTTATGGGCGGGTTGGGTTTACTGCTGGCCCTACCAATTGTAGCCTTATGGGTTTACTTGATGGTGGTCGAGATAGTAAATTTTGTGGATAGCCCGCTTGGTTCCGGCATCGTAATAATCCTATTGCTGGGGGCGGCTTATTGGCTCTATATCCAGCTACCGAGTATCCGCAAAAATTGGTATGGCTGGGCCTCAAACTATAGCATCGCGGTGGGCATCGGGGCGGTTTTGGCGGTGTTGGGCAATCTGGCGAAGGGCGGACAGTGGAACGGCTGGCTAAGTGGCCCTAGCCTCTCAATGTTCTGTATAATCGCGATTGCTATCTGGCATAGCCTGGGCTTTAATATCGTAATTTTGTTGGCGGGGCTGACCAACATTTCCCGCGAACTTTACGAAGCGGCTCGGCTGGATGGGGCGCAGGGCTTCGCGATGTTCTGGCGAATGACCGTGCCGCTTCTGTCGCCGACCCTTTTCTTCCTGCTGATTATCTCAACTATCTCAGCCTTGCAGTCCTTTAACCTGATATACGCCATCTTTATCAACGGTGGCAACAGTACCACTATCCCCCATACGATAAGTGTATTGGCAACCTATTACTATCAGGCGGCTTTTGGGGGCGGCTCTGACTCGGATGTTAACGGCTTTGGTTATGGCTCGGCTATTGTCATTTTTATGCTGA
The DNA here is from genome assembly GCA_038207495.1 of Chloroflexia bacterium. Lineage (GTDB taxonomy): Bacteria > Chloroflexota > Chloroflexia > Chloroheliales > Chloroheliaceae > Chlorohelix. Next base: position 44,641 of record JBBQZS010000041.1, on the reverse strand, counting down.
TATTTATCCTTAGTCTAACCTTAATCCAACAACAGCTGCTAGGAAAACGGGTGAACTATGATTGAGTCTACTTCTTCCAAACCAATCGCGGCCACCCGAACCACTGCCTTTCAGATTAGCTCAATCAATCGTTGGTTGCGTAAGGTGCCTTTGCATCTGTTATTGGCAGTATTGCTGCTCATAATGCTTACCCCCTTTATCTGGATGATTGGGATGTCGCTTAAACCCGATGCCGAAGCTACCCCTAACGCCCTGGACGGGGTTAGTCGCGACCTGGGGACGCTGACCGGGTTTTTCTGGCCCAAAGGTGGGGTGCAACTCGAAAATTATTCGGATGCCTGGACAGGTAACTTTGCCTCCAGCGGCATCAAGCATGGTTTTTGGGATGCTCCTTTTACCGGCTACTATGTTAATTCACTGGTGGCGGCCTTTGGCACGGTGATTGGGGTATTGATTACCTCGACCCTGGCGGCCTTTGCCTTTGCCCGAATGGATTTCTTCGGCAAGAATATCCTGTTTACTTTCTTGCTGGCAACCCTGACCATACCGAGCGAGGCGACCTACCTGCCCAATCTGGTTATCGTTAGCAATTTGGGCCTGACCAATAACTTACTCGCCCTGATTGTACCCTGGACAGCTTCGGTGTTCAGTATTTTCCTGTTGCGCCAGTTCTTTATGAGTATCCCGCAGGAATTATATGAGGCCGGGCAGCTTGACGGCTTGGGTGAGTTGGGCTATTTATGGAGAATAGCTTTACCGCTATCGTCTGCCGCCGTCCTGACCTCGGCTCTGTTCTCTTTTATGGGCAGTTGGAATAGTGTGTTATGGCCCTTAATTGCCTCACCCGGCACTCCAACGGTGCAACTTGGCCTGAAAATATTTATCAGCAATGGTGATACCCAAACCCAGTGGAATTTGTTAATGGCGGGTTCGACTATCGCTATTCTGCCCATTGTAGTGCTATATTTCTTTGTACAACGCCGGTTTATCGAAGGCATCGCCCGTTCGGGTATTAAATAATTCAAATCTCTTTAAGGAGGGAGATTCATGACAAAATTTTACACATTTAAGCGGCTTTCAGCTTTACTGTTTGTTACAGTAATCCTGACGGCTCTGTTAGCGGCCTGTGGCGACCCAACCGCTACCACCGCTCCTGCCACCACCGCAGCCCCGACAACTACTGCTGCTACCACCACCGCAGCCCCGACAACTACTGCTGCTACCACCACTGCGGCCCCGGCTACAACTGCGGCGGCTACCGGGAGCGGCATCACCATTAACGTAGCTGGCACTGATGTCACCCTGAAACCGGGCGGCGGCAAAATCTTCAACCCCACCACCCCAACCACTATTACTATATGGTCAAGCCAGCGCGGTGCGAACCATCAAGCCCTGCTGAAGTTGGCTGATGATTTCAAAGCAACCCATTCTAATATCACCCTTAAATTTGATAACAATAACGAGACTTTCTCCTATGGTGATATTTTGAAGAAGCTGCAAGCGGCGGCTACGGCGGGCGGTTTGCCTAACCTGGCGACTGGTTACGAAAACTGGGTGCCTGGATTTGTAGACTCCAAAACCATCCTTGGTTTCAATCAGTACATTAGCGGCGAATATGGTCTGACTCAGGAAGTTTTGAACGATATTCAGCCCGCCTTCCTGGCTCGCGGTATCTTCCCGCAGTATGGCAACGAAACCTACCTGTTCCCCTTCGGCAACAGTACCCCGGTGCTTTACTACAACAAGGACTTGTTGGAAAAATATAACATCGCCGTTCCCCAGACCTGGGACGACCTCGTGAAAGCCAGCCAGAATGTTAGCAAGCAAACGAGTAATGCTACCGCCGGTTTGGTTTTCAACCCCAAGACCGTTTCCGAGCTGGTAGCTGGGATGTATAGCCAGGGCTGCAAGGTTTATGACTATGCCAGCAAAACCTGGTTCTTCACCGACCCGACCTGCGTTCGCCACTTGCAGATATACTATGACGGGGTGAAGAACGGCTATTTCACCGCTTCCGACCCAACCAAGCAGAATGACGATCAGGCTATTTTCGAGCAGCAGAAGGCTCTTTTCTACATCAGCAGCACTTCTTCCCGCTCGTTCATTGATAGCGACCTGGCTAAAGGTCTGAACGGTGCCAAAGTATTCAACTGGAATGCAACCGTTCTGCCCCGCGCCACCGAGGTTAAGACATCCGTATCCACCCTCTACGGTGGAGGCGTGTTGGCTTTCAAAGGCAAAACGGCTGACGAAGATTTGTCAACCTGGGAAGTAGCCAAGTTCCTGGCTTCTACCGCCTTTACCGCCAAGTGGGCTGCTTCGAGTGGTTACGCTCCGGTTACCAAGTCGGCCTTGAATGACCAAACTTTCAAGGACTTCCTGGGTAAGAATCCCCACAACGGTATTCCGGTGGAAACTATCAAGTTTGCTACTGCCAGCGAACCGAAACTGGGTTACTGGCAGAACATCCGCGATGAGTTCGATAATAGCGTATTCGCGCTGTTCCAGGACCAGAGCGGTGCGGTTACCGTCGAAAGCACCCTCAAAAAGATTCAGGGTGTGGCGGCTGGCCTGTCGAAGTAGGCGGTTTAACCTAACCCCCTAGCCCACTTCCCGGAATCAGGGAAGGGGGAACATAAAACAGAACTATAAAAAATTCCCCTTACCGATATTTGGTAGGGGGATTTTTATATAGGAAAAAATCTGCGTTTGGAAAAAAGAAATGGTATTATAGAGCTGATTCAGGTTATATCGGGGTACTATATATATAATATTTGAGACTTCATATAAATTATCCACGTTTTTTGGTTTATAATTTATTGATAAAGTAATTTAGACATTTCTCATATGCCATAGGAAGAACTATTATGGATTTAAATCAAATACGCTCAGAGTTACTAAAATCAATTAAGCGCAGAAGCTCTAGTACAGAACCTCTACAACAAGTTAGCATACTCTCTGAAGTTTCCGATAAATTTGGTCAAACATTCTATAGTGATAAAGGTGCTCAGGAGGCATTGTTAACAGTTTGGTATGACCTCTTTCGCATAGGTTACTTAGCATGGGGATTTAATTTGAGTAATCCCAATCCCCCTTTTTTCCACCTTACAGAAAGAAGTCATAAATTTCTTGAGAATTTTAGCCGAGACCCCGCAAATTCTGATGGTTATCTACATTACTTAAAGAGTAAAACATCTTTTAGCCCAGTTGTGGAATCGTATATAAGAGAAGCTCTAAATACCTTTAATAATGATTGTTACAAAGCTGCCGCAGTTATGGTTGGGTGTGCTTCAGAAAGTCTAGTTTTGGAATTGAGCGAAGTGATAATTCAAAGGAAGCAAAATTTACAAACTCCTTTGCTTAATAATCATAAAATCAACCAACAAAAAATTAGTGCAAAAATTGAAGGAATTTCAGATATTCTGAAACCTCATTCCAAAAACATGGGCTTCTCTCTTGAGGAAAGTTTCAATTCACATTGGCCTAGCTTTGTGCATTATATTAGAATTACTAGAAATGAAGTAGGACATCCCAAAAATATACAACCTGTCACAGACGATGAAGTACATGCTGGACTTTTGATGTTTCCAATAGTTGCAGAACTTACGACCAAACTTATTGAATGGGTCAACAAAAGCACTTTTTAACTTTGTTTTGTTAATTATAGAGAAAGCTTCTATTCAGCGATGGAGCGGAGGTAAAGTTGGCGAATAAAAGCGTCGTGGTCGAGTTTGCCGCGTAGTTGACTCTGGATAGTGCCGATGTAATGACCGCAGGTGACGCAAAATACCGCAATCTGGTCGCCGGGGTCGTTCTCGTCGTCCACGCCGTATTCCCATTCCTCGTCATCAAGGTAAACTGGTTCGGTGGAAAGATTGGTGCTGTTGCAATGGGGACATTTGCCGTTCATAGCTGTTAATTGGCTTTCTTGAGCAGGGTAAATCTGGCCCGCGCACCGTCCTTGCTTAAAATGCTCAGGACGCTACGGTAACTGCCGAAGCTGAAGGCACTGCCGAAGCTAAAAACACTGAAGAAAGAAAAGGCACTACTCAGGCTACCGATGGACAGGATGCTGCTGCTACTGCCGATAGAAAAAATACTCCCGGCACTGCCAATAGATAAAATACTACCTGCGCTACCGATAGACAGGATGCTACCCGCGCTGCCTAAACTCATAAAACTGCTGCTGCTGCTTTGTGTTGTTTGTTCTTCGCTCATACTAACCTCCTGGAAAGTCAGTATATCACAAATTTAGCCCCGGAAGCGGTTGCGGATGAAGGGAACAGTTACGGCTAATATCAGCAACACCACAAATACGCCGATAAATATTAATAAAGTGGGGGGGTTGCCAGTGCTACTGCTGGACACAGGGGCGGGAGTTGGAGTCGGTGGGATTGGCGTTGGCGTTGGGGCGGGAGTCGCGGTTGGGACAGGCTGGGTGGGGGTGGTTTGGGCCGATGCAACCGAAGAATTAAGAATAAAAAATGCGGTCAGGGCCAGGACTGTTACAAAAATCAGCCCTGATGCCACACGCCGCATTTTCTTATTTCCCGGCATTTTTACTGTTTAGCACCAAATCGCGCAAGGTTTCAAGAGCCCCATTCTCGTCCGAGAAAGTCGTACTCATAGTATCTTTGAGGTCAAAGGCACTATTCCAGGTCTTTTGGTCGTTGTTGTTTATGCCGTCTTTGAGTCGGGCATAATACATCTGACGGGCGTAGAGCATCTCCAACATCTTGGCCTGATGACTTTGGGCCTCGGCAGGAACTGCCCCGGTGTCTTTAAGGGCACGTACCTGGTCTATAGTTCCTACGATGCTCTTGAGGGTTTCGTCACAGGCCCGTATAAAACGTTCACGGTTATTGGGGTTTCGCCAGTTGGAAAAATTGGCTTTGCCGGGAACATCTCCGGCGATGATCCTGAAATTCTCAATGGATTGGCTTACGTTACCCCGCAATGGCAAAATCTGGAGGTAATAGGTTTTAGCCGGGGTAGGAATTTCAGCTTTCACCTCGCTCTTGTTTTTGAGAATCATTCCACCGACCACGAATCCGACAATCGCCAGCACTAGAATTATCAGTATGGGCCACTTGGCTTTGCTGCGGATAAATTTTGTGAAAGTGGCGGCTAAAAAATCCAGGCCATTGACAATAAAGCCGGGCACGGCTGATTTTTGCCCATTCTGGCGGCGGGTAACATTTGGTTCGTAGTAGGGGGAGTGTAAGCCCGAAGGAATATAAACGATTTTGCTGCAAAGGTCGCATTTCTGCACGCGGCCTTTACGCGCCAAATCGTCTGGGCTGGCATAATTGCAAGCTTTACAAACAATCTGACCTTTGTCGTAACCGGGCCAGGGCAAAGCCGATTCTGGCTTGCTTTTGACCTTGGTAACGTCCAGGCCACAGGCGGTACAACGTTTTAATCCACCCGGAAACGTGTTGCTACAACGAGGACAATCCTGGTCGGGCAGTTTGCCCGGTAGGCGTATTGGTTCGTCGGCATCGTAAAGTTCTTCGGGTTGGTAGTAATTATAGCGTCTAATAGGTCAAATCTCCATTACATCTTGAGCGGCACTTAATAACTGCCAAAAAGTGCAGGCCGAAGGTGTATTCATAACTTCCAGAGAGACTTTTACTCTGAGCATTGTTCTGAGCGTTCATCATGAAAGTATAATATGATGGAACTTACACTTTGTCAAACAGTTATACCCAGTTTTTGCAGGTTTTTAAAATAATTTAATAAAAAGCTTGACAGCTATAAAGAGCAATGTTATAGTTTTGGTGACAGTTAAATAGTGAGCCATATAAAGACTGTGATCAGAACGAGTAAGTTTGGAGGCGAAGCTTCAGAGAGTCCGGTAAGGTGTGAACGGACGCTGGCGCACAAACTGAATGGATCTGGGAGTTGCAAACCGAAAGCGTTAGCGAGTAGGCTTTGCCGGAGTCCCACCGTTACGGGGGAGCGGGTATCGGCCTTGTGGCCCGTACCTGATAAGGGGTTTTGCCGCAAGGCGAGCCTGAAGGAGGGTGGCAACACGCGAGTAATCTTTTACTCCCGTCCCTTAGTTAAGTAATTGGGACGTGGGGTTTTTTATTTTATACGCTTTTTGGTTGTTAGTTATTGGTTATTGGTTTAACTAACAACCAATAACCAGCTAGGGGAGCCGCTTATGCATAGGTATGTGCCAAGTCTGGAACAGGTTAAAGGGTTAGCGGGCAAGGGGAATATTACCCCGGTTTACCGCGAGATTTTTGCTGACCTGGAAACGCCCGTATCGGCTTACCTGAAAGTTTGCCGGGACGAACCCAACAGCTTTTTGCTGGAAAGTGTGGAGGGCGGCGAACACCTAGCCCGTTACAGCTTTATGGGTTGCGAACCCTATCTTGTGCTGCGCCTCGACAAAGGGGTGGCTTACGCCCGGCAGAACGGCTATAAACAAACCATTAGCTACACTGACCCGCTGGAGGTTATCAGCAGCCATTTACAGGCTTATAAGTTGGTCGAAATCCCCGAACTGACCAAAGAGCTACCACGTTTTTACGGTGGGGCGGTCGGCTATCTTAATTATGAGGCGGTGGGTTATTTTGAACGGCTGCCCAGCCCTAAAAACGATAGTTTGAATGTACCCGAAAGCATCTTTATTTTTACCGATACCGTGCTGGTTTTCGACCACCTGAAACGCCGCATCAAAATCGTTTCGCACGTCCATCTGGACGGTAGCGAGGCCGAAATAGAAAAGAGCTATGCCGAGGCGGTGACAAAAATCGAGAAACAGGTCGCCCGGCTGGAAGGGCCGCTTCCCCAGGAACTTTTGCGTGGCAAAGCCGAGGGTTATAGCGATGGCCCGGTCAGCAGCAACGTTACCAAAGAGGAATATATGGCGCGGGTGGAAAAAGCCAAAGAGTATATTCGGGCGGGTGATATTTTCCAGGTCGTGCCTAGCCAGCGTCTTTCGCGCCCCACCAGTGCCAAATCTATCAACCTTTATCGGGCTTTGCGGGCGGTAAACCCCTCGCCCTATATGTATTATCTGCACTTTCAGGAGTTTGATATTATCGGAGCTTCACCGGAATTGCTGGTGCAGGTGGATAACGGGGTGGTCAGTACCCACCCGATTGCCGGGACGCGCCGCCGAGGGCTAAACGATGAGGAAGACCGCACCCTGGCCGAAGATTTGCGGCAGGACGAAAAAGAGGTCGCCGAGCATGTGATGCTGGTTGACCTGGGCCGCAACGATATTGGGCGGGTTAGCACCCCCGGCACGGTCAAGGTCAGTCAGTTTTTAGACGTGGAAAAGTATTCCCATGTGATGCACCTGGTTTCGCATGTTGAGGGTAACTTGCGAAAGGATATGACGCCATACGCCGCCTTACGAGCCTGTTTCCCGGCGGGGACGGTCAGTGGTGCACCCAAAATCCGGGCGATGGAGATTATCGCTGAGCTTGAAACCGAGAAGCGCGGCCCCTACGCCGGAGCGGTGGGGTACTTCAGCTATAGCGGCAACCTTGATACCGCCATCACTATTCGCACGATTGTCCTCAAGGACGGAATTGCCAGTGTGCAGGCGGGTGGTGGGGTGGTGGCTGATAGCGACCCGGCTACCGAGTATCAGGAGTCACTTAACAAGGCTTCTGGTATGCTCAAGGCTCTGGACGAAGCGGAAAATTTGTGAGTGTTAAGTTTTGAGGTTTGAATTATGAGTTAAAGAGTGTATACGTTCGACCAGACTGTCATTCTGAGCGGAAGCGAAGAATCTCAATGTTTTAAACAAGACCCTTCGCAAGCTCAAGGTGACAATCGTCGCGAACCCATAATACTTTCGAAACTTGTAACTCAAAATTCCCGGAGGACTAAAGATGTTGTTGATGATAGATAATTACGACTCGTTTACCTATAACCTGGTGCAATATTTCGGCGAACTGGGTCAGGAAGTGCTGGTCAAGCGCAACGATGCTATAACCCTGGACGAGATTAAAGCCCTGAAGCCGGAGCGGATTGTGGTTTCGCCCGGGCCGGGTGAACCGCGTGATGCCGGAATAAGCGAAGCCCTAATTCGGGAGTTTGGGCCAAGTCTGCCGATATTGGGGGTATGTCTGGGTCATCAGGCGATGGGCGAGGTTTTTGGTGGTACAGTCGAACGCGCCCCCGAACTGATGCACGGCAAGGTTAGTGTTATCCAGCATAACGGTCAGGAGCTTTTTGCGGGGTTGCCGCAAGGGTTTAAGGCTACCCGTTATCATTCATTGGTGGTGCGGCGCAGCGACCTCCCAGCCGAACTGGAAGTTACCGCCGAAACCGCCAGCGGCCTGATTATGGGCCTCAAGCACCGCCGCTACCCGATTTATGGGGTGCAGTTTCACCCCGAAAGCATCCTGACCGAACACGGCAGGGAGATGCTCAGGAATTTCTTGAATATTAAGCAAGTTTAGAAGGTGTCAGAATTCAGGAGTAAGGATGGGGTAACAAACCTAACCCCCTGGCTAGTGAACTTTAACGAAATAAGGTGGGATTGGCTAACGCGGGACTAAAGCCCCTGCGCTAAAAGAGCCTATGTTTTTGACAGCTAGACTCAACCTAAAAATATAGCCGAATGGTAGATGAACAGGCTCTTTTAGCCCGGTGATTTACTACCGGGACACCTAGTTGGATTCACGCTTTTATCCTGTCTATCCTTGTTAATTTTAATTGTTGAAAGGTAATGGAATGAGCCAGTCTAAAGAAAAAAGCGTTTTTAGTGGAATACAGCCCAGCGGTGATATGACCATCGGGAATTACCTGGGGGCGATTCGTAACTGGGTTCTGGAATATAACACCACCGAGAGTATATATTGTATAGTAGATTTACACGCTGTTACGGTTCCGCAAGACCCGGCAATTTTGCATCGGCGGGTGCGCGAATTAGCCAAAATATATATCGCGGCGGGGCTTGACCCGGATAAAGCCTCAATCTTTATTCAATCGCACATCCGGGAACATACCGAATTAGCTTGGATTTTTAACTGCATCACGCCCCTCGGCTGGGCTAATCGGATGACCCAGTTCAAGGAAAAAAGTGCCGACAAAAAGGAACAATCCAGCGTGGGGCTATTGGCTTACCCGATGTTGATGGCAGCGGACATTTTGTTGTATCAGGTGGACGGTGTTCCGGTGGGCGAAGACCAGAAGCAGCATGTAGAACTTACCCGCGATATTGCCGAGAAGTTCAACCGCGAGTATGGTGATACCTTCAAAGTCCCGGCACCCTTTATTAAAGCGGAAGGGGCCCGAATTATGGCCCTGGACGAACCCACCAAAAAGATGAGCAAAAGCGGCAGCCCGGCGAATGCGATCTATTTGCTCGACTCGCCCGACCTGATTAAGTCGCGGATTATGAAGGCTACCACCGATAGTGGGCGGGAGATTCGTTTTAACGCCGAACAACCCGGCCTCTATAATTTATTGACGATTTATCAACTATTCGCGCCGGGGAGCCTGAGCCGGGAACAGATTGAGGAGCAGTTTGCCGGACAGGGCTACGGTGGTCTCAAAAAGGCACTGGTCGAGGTAGTGGTCGAGGGGTTGCGGCCTTTGCAAGAGAAATACGCCCAGCTTTCGGCAGACCCGGCCTATATCGAGGAAATTCTGAAAAACGGGGCTGACCGCATTCGCCCCCTTGCCGAGAAAACCGTTGCGGACGTGAAGCAAAAAATGGGCCTGGGCTAAACCTAACCCCCTCTCCCCTTTCCCTATAAAGGAAGGGGGAACAAAACCGGGAATATCAGTAACGAGGGTTAAAACGATGATTAGAGAAGCAATAGTTAAGTTAGTGAATGGTGAGGCCCTCAGTCGAGAGGAAGCCGCCGCTACTATGGAAGAGATTATGACCGGGGAGGCCACCCCTGCCCAGGTCGGCAGCTTTTTGACCGCCTTGCGCCTTAAAGGGGAAACGGTAGACGAGATTGCCGGGTTAGCCCAGGTTATGCGCGAGAAAGCTACGGTGGTGCATTTGCCGCCGTTGCAAGGTCGCCCGGTGGTGGATGTAGTCGGCACAGGTGGCGATGGACACAACACTTTTAATATCAGTACCACCGCCGCGCTCGTGGTAGCCGGGGCGGGAGCGGTAGTCGCCAAGCACGGCAATCGAGCCGCCAGTAGCAAAAGTGGCAGCGCGGATGTACTGGAGGCGTTAGGGGTAAATATCAACCTCAAGCCGGAGCAGGTCACGGCCTGTTTGCAGGAGGCGGGTATCGGCTTTATGTTCGCGCCCCTGTTCCACCCCTCGATGAAGTACGCTGGCCCGGTGCGCCGCGAGATTGGTATCCGCACCGTGTTTAATATTCTCGGACCGCTCACCAATCCCGCCGGGGTAAAACGCCAGTTAGTAGGTGCGCCCAGCCCGGAGGTAGCCCCCAAGATGGCGGAGGCTCTGCAAAAGCTGGGTTGTGAATACGCCCTGGTGGTACATAGTGCCGACGGTCTGGACGAAGTGAGCATCAGTGCCTCAACCTTCGTTTACGAGGTGCGGCAGGATAGCCCGGTACGCAAACGCACCCTTCACCCTGAAGATTTTGGGGTCAAACGAGCCGGGCCAGAAGCCTTGCAAGGTGGCACGGTAGAGGAAAACCGGATTATCAGCCTCCGAGTTCTGGAGGCCGAGTTGTGCCCCCAGCGTGATGTGGTAATTATGAATGCTTCCGCCGCTTTAGTTGCAGCCGGACTAGCCGAAGATTTCCACCAGGGGGCCGAGGCCGCCGCGCTTTCAATAGATAGTGGTTCGGCGATGCGTTGCTTGAAAGAGTTAATTCGGGTCAGCCAGAGTTTCGCGTAAACGGTTATTGGTTGTTAGTTGTTCGAATTCCCCCTGCCTTGCTAGGGAAGGGGAACAGGGGGTTAAGTTTACTAAATGGCTCAAGTAAAAGTGTATGGCATAAAGGAAAATCTGAACCCGATCAAGGCCGAACTCTCCGACCTGATTCATTCGTGCATTGTGGACGCGCTGAAATTCCCGGCTAACAAAAGAGCCCACCGTTTTTTCCCGTTGGATAAAGCAGATTTTTACTACCCGGAGGGGCGTACCGATAATTACATAATGCATAACCAAAGGAGCTATTGTGCAAGGAAGGAAAGAGGCTGAAGGTCAAAATAATGATAAACCCTGTTAGAAAGCTCGGTGCCACTCAATTTAGCCGTAGGCTCGACCACCGCCCGCTTGCCGTGTAACCAACAGGGTTCAATCGAATTTAACCAGGGACTTCTAACTGGCAAAAAGCAGGGAATTATTCGTAGCCCAGGCTTACCCGCTCGCCAATCAATCCGTACCTGCTGATTGTGGCTCTTTAGCCAGTCCCTAACTTGGCGGCTAGTGTGCCAAGTGGCGTTGTCCCAAATCATTACCAAATTCCTGGCACCCTTTTCGGCTAGTTGATTACTAACCCAATCCAGAAAGGCAATTGTAAGGCTACCAACGGCCCGCCCAGCCACAAAACGAAGCAACATTTGGTGATTAGCCGCCAGGTATAAGCCGTAACAACAGAGGGCTTTGGCTTCACCATCACTTTTTTCGCTTTCAACTTCGTTAAGTCGAAGCGGTTGGTCAGCTTCGGCCCAACTGTGCAAGTTTGGCGAACTTACCCGGCTCCACCAACACTCATCCTGATAACCGACTAGCCAGTTTTGAGCTTGGGCTAACTCGATTAGGCGGTCTCGTCGCTTTTTTTTTCACCATAAGCCGGGTCAGGGCTGTTAATCCAATGTTTAGCTCTCTGCCATTTCAAGCCTAAGCGTTTGAGAGCTAGTCGAATGGTTTCGTCACTAACCAGTTCTTTAGTTAAGCCCTGCTCAAAACAAACCTGGGCGGCCAGTTCTAAAGTCCATAGGCTACTATTTTGACCGTAGGTGCGGGGACTTTGCTTTAACAACTGCTCTAAAGCTGCACTTTTAGACTGGTCAAACAGTCGTGAGCTCGTTTTTGGCCGACTGGATTGAGGAGTGAGACACTCCAGGCCATTTTCGGCAAAAGCTTTAAGGACGTTGCGGACGGTCTGAACCGCACAGCCTACTTGTTTGGCAATTTGAGCAGGGCTTTTACCTTCTGCCGAAGACAGTAATATCTGGCTACGTCTAAGGCTAAAGGCTAAAGTCGAACGCAGTCCTTCTTTTAACTTGTGAATTTCTAGCGGGTTTAATTCCCGCACATATATTGGTTTTGGCATCTTTTCATTATGCCACTACCCCTTCCTTTGCACAATAGGTCTTGTGGAACTGCACTAGCAAGGAAGGGGGATTTTTTTTACTGTGGGCCAAGCACAATCGCCGAATTAGCCATCCGCAACATTGACTCCAGGTTTCCGGCCTTGATTGTGACGGTGTAGCGCACATTTCCCTTTTGCCAGACGATAGCCGAGTCCGAGCAACTGGCCCCACAACCAAAGGGCTGATAGTAACCCACCATATCCTTGCTCAGATATACTATATCCCCTTCCGGTGGCGCACTATTTGCCGCAATTTGCTCGGCAAGCACCGAAGCAGCATGACACGCCCCAGCATAGTTGCAATCGGGGGCCAGCGCGATTTCTATTTCGTATGAGCTGGCGGTAGCCTTTTGGAGCGAAACATAAACCTTATCTTTATCGCTGGTCGAGAGATAGCCAGGGAGAAATATCGGGATTTTGGTGGTTGCTTTTAATTTGGCTAGAATCGGTTGGAAAGCCGGGTTAATGGCGGTATAACCACCGCCAGAAATCCCTGCTGCCCCGGTGCCCTGGATAACAGTCCGAAAGTCCGGCGCACTCATTACCCAACCTCCTGCCGCATCCCAGCTAAGTTTCCAGGTTCCGTAGAATTGCTGAAACTTGTCGTCAGCACCGGGCACGGCGTCGGTAGCGTCAAGCCTGACCTGGACGGCGTTTGGCACTCCCGGCAAGGCCGACACTTGAGCCTCTACCTTTTTAGTAGTCGCAAAACCCGCCGCCCATTTAGCGTAAGGGTTAGCTGTCCGATATTTTGCCTCAAGCAACTTGTAAGCCGACTCTAATTGCTTATTATTGATAAAATTGTAAAATTGCTCCACTGTCGGAATCTGAGCTTCGGGAATACCTTGGCTACGGCGGGCAACCTCCACTAAACTGTTACTTTTCAATACATACGAAATATATTCCAATCCGCTAGGGCAACAATTTGGCTCCCAGCCAGCGTAAACCGCCCCGGCATAGGTTAGTTTGCCATTTTCCAGGGTTAACCTGAATTTATAACCATCTTTCCAGGCTATCATCTGAGGGGAGGGCGAGGCATAACGATAGACCACAAAGAAGACACTGCCTGCCGTGCCGCCCGAATAAAGCGGGAAGGCGGCCTCCTCTACCCCATCGCCGTCCATATCCAAATAGACAATTTCATCCAGAAGTGGATAGCCACCTACATTAATAGCGGTGTAAGTGATATAAGGGCCCTTAATAGTCGAATCGGGCGTATCAATTTTAATTTTAGGGTCGTTTTTGAATAGCTCAAGCCAATTGGTTTTACGGATTGCCTGGGAGTCAATTGAGCTTTTGGTCGGGGCGGCTGTTGTAGCGATAGTAACAGGTACGGTGGTTGTCGCAGCACTGGTGGTAACAGGGGTGGCGGTGGTGATGGGGGCAACGGTTGGCGCAGAAGTAGTAGCAACGGCGGCGGCGGTCTGGCTGGAAGTGGTGGTGGCCTGCCCATTTCCCACTATCGCCGGAGCGGTACTTTCGCCACAGGCTGCCAGTAGCCCGCTTAAGAGGGTTAACGATATTAAAATTACGGGGTAATATTTCTTTTTCATCTGGTTATAGCAATCCTTTTGGTGGTTCGATTATAATAAATGACAGACTACCTACTTGGGTGTCTGCCAATTATAATGCGATATTCGGTTAATAGTTATTGATTTGGCTCACAGTTGCCCGAAATTAGGTATTAGTTTTTTGAAAGGGGCGGGTGAGATTTACAACCTCTGCCCCCAATTCCAAGAATTTTCATTTAACCAACCATGAATCCGGGCGCGGCATACCCTGAGTACAGGGCACAGGCGTGGCACCCCTACATTTGTTGGGGGTTATTTTCAAACATATATGGCTTTTGGCTCGTTTTCTTTAATGATAGTGGTAAGGCGACCGGACTGTTTGCGGCCTCAATCGGTCTCAACACAATATTGAAACAAGGTGTCGAAGAATTGGCGCACTGGTTGGGTTGGGGTCGTAGGCAAAATACTTCTTCACCCCGATAAGCTCGTACAATCGGGGCTTTTTATCACCCTCAATAGGTCAGAATAGCTGGTCCAAAGTCTTCGGTAGGGGTGTCACGCTGTATAAAGACTTTCTGGTCAGAGCCGTCCGGGTTCATTACAAAAATCCGCGCCAGCTCAGTCCGGTCACTGTTAAAGTAAATCCGGCTACCGCCTGGCCCCCGATTATCCTGTATCCAGATGGGATGGCTACTGCTGCCGCCTTTAGGATAGGTTACAAGTACCTGGGGATTTGTGCCATCGGCATTAAACTTCCAGATTTCTAACGGTATTCGGTCAGCATCGTTAACCGCTTTATTAGCAGTATTATAGACAATTTGTTTGCCATCAGGCGACCAACTAGGCCACAAACAATTAACATCCAAACAATTAGTCAACTTTTGGGGAGTAGAGTTTGGTTTGTTTAAATCTAGCGTCCAAATCTGGAAAAGGCCATTGGTATCCTTCCCGGCCCAGGTCAGACGGCTATCGTCGGGCGAAAAAACCGGGCCAAGCTTCTCGCCGGAAAGGCTGGTCAGGCGGGTAATAGCGGTAGCGGGGCCACCTTGCGCAAGAGCGGTATAAATCTGCTCATCCTCGGTACTAACATAGGCGATACGGTTGCCCTGATTGGCAGCGGCGGGGGTTTTAGCCCGGTCTACTACCAACACCTGAGCCTTGCCGTCACTGCTCATCTGGTAAATGCTACTCTGGGGAGCATTGCGGTAACTCTGGAACAAAATCCAGCGTCCATTACCCGACCAGGCTGGCAGGGTTTCCCGTCCACTATCGGTTAGCTGGTCAAGCTTCCCGGTTTGCGAGTCATAGAAGTAAATGTCGGTCAAATCCGGCTTTCCGGTAGGGTGGCTGGCAAATAAGATTTTGACGTTTTTGGCGGGCAACCCCACCACCTGAGTTGTAGGGGCACTTGTAGTTGCCACCAGGGGAGTAGGGGCAGGGCTTGTGGTTGCAATAGTTGTTTTAGTTGTAATTGCCACTGGATTGGTTATCACCCTTGGTAGTACATTACCCGAAGTTGAGTTATTGGGTTGCAATAATATAAATCCAGCTATTAGCCCCAGAATACCCAGCACTAGCAAGCCAATCAGTCCACCCAGCAACCAACCTTTTTTAGAGTTATTGCGAACCACAAGTGATCCCGGCGGGGTTTGGGTGGGCATATCAAATTGCCAGGCCGGGGTGGGGGTACGAGTTTGCAACTGATTGGGTGGGCTGTAACTGTAATTGGTAAACGGGGTATAACTTCGGCTTGAATCAGAGCTTGCGGGCTTGACGTTCTGTTCAATCAGGGGCACAGGTGCAAAATTATCCTGACCCGGCAGCATAGGCGGACGCTGAAAGGCAAAAGTAGCCTGCTGACTCCAATCCGGGGCGGGCTGCTGGGTGATAACAGGTAATTTAATGTCCTGGGTAGGGTTTTGGGCGTGGTCGAGAGTAGCCTGACGGAATCCCTCCACCAGTTCTTCCACCGATTGATAACGGGCTTCGGGACGTTTTGCCAGGGCCTTCTGCACCACCGCCTCAATGTTACTATCATAATTTACCCCAAACAGGCTCATTGGCGGCAAGGGGTCATTGAGATGCTGAAAGCCTAACCCCTCACCCCGGAAAGGAATTTCCCCGGTCAACATCTGGTAAAGCAAAATCCCCAGCGAATAAATATCACTGCGTTGGTCTACCCGATCTAAAAATTGTTCGGGGGCCATATAGAGGGGCGTACCCATAATCGTGCCGGTGCGGGAACTGTTGGCACTGCTCAGGGCTTTGGCGATACCAAAATCGCTGATTACCAGGGTTTCGCTGGCGTGATGAATCAGCATATTGGAAGGCTTAATGTCGCGGTGAACAATGTTGCGGCTATGGGCGTAACCCAACCCTGCCCCGATTTGTGCCAGGTACTCGTTAATTTTGACCAGGGGAAGCGGCCCACTGCCCATTTTTTCCTTGAGAGTGCCACCGCCAAAATAGCTCATTACTAGATAAACGGTATCGTCTTCCTGCCCATAGTCGTAAGCTCGCAGAACGTTGGGGTGATTAAGGTCGCGCATGAGTTCGCTTTCCCGGCGGAAGCGAGCTAAAAAGCTTTCCTCGATTACCAGATCAAGCGAAAGAACTTTTATCGCAACATCTCGGTCATTCAGGGTGTCGTAGGCGTGGTAAACCACCGACATTCCGCCGCGCCCGGTCAGGTTCATCACCCGGTAGCGTCCATTTGCCAGGGTTTTCAGGTCGCGGCCTCGCCCCCGCCCATTGCCGGAGGTACTGCCTGCGCCTGGATTTTTTTCGCCCGGATAAAACGACATAATGCGGCTTGCCTCTCCCCTGAATGCTACTTGACCAGTTCATCTTTTAACGCAAGAGTGCCTCATTTTGTTACACCTGTAAATCTTAACATGTTATTACAGGGCAAAGCAATCGGTCATAAGTAGGTATTTGCCAGCCGAGCTTGCCAACTTTGCCAAAGGTAAAAAACTTGTCTTTGTAGTGATAAGCGGGACAGGTATCGCTTCGGTTTTTAACAAGGAGAACAACATTCCACCGGGTATGCCTACGGTGGATACCAATTAATTCCAGTTTCTGATGCGTAGTATTTAGGTCAATTTATAAGGGTAGACACGTTGGTCTACCCCTACGGTATGAAGGCAGGGCGCGGAAACCCATCGACTCCAACAAATACAAAAGTTCTAAAATATTTGAGCTCAAAATCTACTTACAAGCCATTTCAAATCAGATTTACAGCAATTCCCTTTGATAGAATTTGCTCTGAACCAAGTAGTAAATGAGTAGTTTTGAACTCAAGTGCATAACTTGATTTTACTTTTAGAGAACAGAACAAATGTATTTGTTGGAGTCGATGCGCGGAAACCACGCCCCTACGAATTTTTCCGAGTACCGATAACCGATTATTCACCGATGGTAATCACCAGCGCATTTGGATTATTGCCAACTTGAGAGGGGCGGGCGGTAACGCTTACCATTTCGCCAGTTTTGAGGTCAGTAAGAGCCCCGGTATCACGTTTGCTCAAGATGGTGCTGGTGCTAAGATTGACGGTAACGGGATTGCCGGAAAAATCCTCGCCAGTCAAAGTCGTACCCGATATGACCGGGTTAGCAACGATTAGACCGCGACCACCAAAGCCCTGACGACCACCACCCGCGCCGGGAGTACCGTTCGTCGGAGGCTGGCCTTGACCATTACCAGCTGGACTACCAACCTGGGGAGGTTGGCCTTGATTTCCCTGTCCACCCTGTCCGCCGCCAAACTGACCGCCGGGGCCACCGGGGCCAAACTGACCCGCTAAAGTAGCCGGGTCTACCAGCACAACCCGAGTGGCGTTATAACTGCCATCGCTACCTTTATCGCCCACTACCTGTACAACCATACTCTCGGTGGCTAATTTAACCAAATCATCTTTGGTGATAGTAGAGGTTTTAAGTACCCGTGCGTTAGTAGCATCATAGGTCTGGCTGGTACCCTTTGCATCTTTAACCTTTAGAGTTTTGGCGGTAGCATCAAAACTTTCGATGGTGCCACTAATCGGAGGGCTAAAATTGCCGCGTCCCTGACCACCCGACCCACCTGCCCCCGGATTAACTCCAGTATTACCCGCCGCGCTGGTGGTAGTGGCTACGCTAGCGGTAGTGGTCGCCACAGGGGCGGAAGTGCTGGCGGGCGTGTCGCCACAGGCCACTAACAAGGCCGCTAACAGCATTAAAACTGCCCCTATCAAAACTTGCTTGCTCAATCCTTTGTCCTTAATCTCACTCATAAAAACTCCTTGCATTTCTAAATTTCCCTGACTCCTGGCGCAAATATTCTGACCCCTGCTGAATAGTTCAACAGAGGCCAGATGTTTAAGGCCATATTTGGGAGGAGGATGTTAATTGTTTAGTTTGATGTTTTCTGCCCTAACGTCACTTCGACGGTGCGGGATTGGGTGCTGCTACCGTTCGAGTTAGGGGTAGCAACTTCCAGTTTAACTTTGTCGCCCGGTTTGTGCTGACTGATAATCTGGCCCAGGGTAGACTCACCCGTGACTTTAGTCCCGTCAATCGCTGTGACAATATCGCCTTTATTCAAACCAGCTTGAGCCGCCGGAGAGCCACTTTGTACCTGCATTAACACCGCCCCACGCTGGCTGCTATCAAGGCTTAATTGCTTGGCCTGAGCCGGAGAAAGTGGCTGGAACGAAATACCCAGGAAAGCGTGTTCAACCTTACCGTTTTTCACCAGTTGGTCGGCAAGCTGGCGAGCTTGATTGATCGAGATTGCAAAACCTATCCCCTGAGCCTGAATCCCGGCCTCGGCTTGTCCCGCCACCAGCGTGTTGATACCAATTACTTTACCACTCATATCCAGTAACGGCCCACCGCTATTGCCGGGGTTAATGGCTGCGTCGGTCTGCACCAGGTCATAGAGCTGCGGGCCACTCGACTGACTTAAGGCAGTGCCAGAACCGGGCTCGGTCACGCTGCGACCCAAAGCACTCACCACCCCAGAGGTTACGGTTGGGCCACCGGGCAAGGCCAGCGCATTACCAATGGCTACTAGCCCATCGCCAACCTTTAGTTGAGACGAGTCGCCCAAAACTGCCACTGGTAAGTCGGCCCCTTTAGGGTCAATTTTCACTACCGCTACATCGGTTTGTGAATCTTTACCGACTACCGTGCCATCAAAGGTGCGTCCGTCCGGCAAAGTTACCACCAGGGCAACAGCCCCATCAATCACATGGAAGTTGGTCAGGATATAGCCACTTTTATCATAAATAACCCCTGAACCAACCCCGGCATCAACCGGAGCCGAGTTATTGTTGGTGTTACCCTGGCTGCTACCGCGCCCACCAACGGGATTGCTGCGGGTCTGCTGGTTGGTAATTTGCACCACCGCAGGCCGATCCAATTGAGCCACCTGGGTGACTGTAAGCTGTCCGCCATTATCCGCCGCTGCGCTGGCTGCAACCGCTACACTCGGTATTTTGGAGGCAGTAGTGCTGTTACTGTTATTACTAAATAAGGTCGGCAACAACATCCCCGCCAAAAAACCCACTACCAACAATACCGCCAATACCGCCGCCCGCATGCTGGATTTACTCTTAACCTTTGGCATAGTCGGAACGCTGTTGGTAAGGTCGTTAGGAGTGTAGCGATTATACCAACCCGCCGCCGCTTGCCCATTATAAAGAGGGGTTTGTTGGGTTGGAGTTTCGCCCTGTAACGGAGCCTGAAATTGGTCGCTATTTATATATTCAACCGGATAGGGCGTGAAATCAGCGTCCGCCTGTCCTGATTGTTCTTTTTCATCTTCATAGTTCATCATTGTTATCACCCTTTTTATCTGACATAAACCTGTAAATAGGTCTAGGTTTCTTCCTACCTTGTTATCTTAGCTCTAAGGTATTGAAAAAGAGTTGGTAAAGTGTAAAAAGGTATTACCCAAATGTAAAGAAATTGCTATTGTATAGTGGATATTTCAGCAAAAAAAAGTAAATCTAACCCTAATTGCCCCTTCTAAGAGTTCAAATCCCGGTTTTGTGGAAGCAATTCCCCTTAAAATGAGGTAATATTACTCGGAAGCAAGAATTAAGAAGCAAGGAGCAAGAATAGGGGAACAGACCTAACCCCCTAACCCCCTTCCACTTTATGAAAGGGGGAACTCGAACAACTAACAACCAATAACTAACAACTAATTAAGAAAATGAACAACACCCTTGATTTTGCTGCTCACCCCCGCAACTGGCGTAATTTTAGGCTGGTTTATCCGGTTATTGCCCGCCGTAGTCGGGGTCTTTCGATTGGGGTAAATCTTAACCCAGACCGGGTGTGTAACTACGATTGTATTTATTGCGAGGTTAATCGGCGCGACTTCCGACCCAGCAAAGGTTATATTCCATTGCCACCCAAAGGTCTAGCCCGCCCCCAGGTTAATCTGGAAGAAGTAAAAAACGAATTGAAAGAGTTGTTGGGTTTGGTCAAAAGTGGGGCGATCTGGCGAGAGCCGGAATTTGCCACTACTCCTGCCCATTTGCAAAGAGTAAACGATATTGCTTTTAGCGGCGATGGCGAACCCACTACCTACCCTCATTTTGCTGAAGCTGTCCAGGCTGCAATCGAAGCCAGAGCCGAGGCCGGATTTGAACCAGAAGAAGTAAAACTGGTGCTGATTACCAACGCCACTCGCTTTCACCGCCCCAATGTGCAGGAAGGGTTGAGCAAGTTGCTGGCGAATAATGGTGAAATCTGGGCCAAGCTGGATGCCGGGACGGAGGAATATTTCAAGTTAATAGATAAAACCGCCATAAAATACGAGCATATTTTGGAGAACTTGCTAACCGCCGCTACCCACTTTCCGATTAATATCCAGACCTGTATGCTAAGGGTACACGAGGAAGGCCCATCTGAGGAGGAAATTTTAGCTTATTGCAGGCGGCTTAATGATATTCTGGCAAAAGGCGGTAAGTTATGTAAAGTTCAGCTTTACACAGTGGCCCGTCCGCCCGCTCAGATTTATGCTACCAGCCTGACTGATGCCGAACTAAACACCATTGCCCAAACCATCCGCCAAACTACCGGGCTGGAAGTCGAAACCTTCGGCGGAAACGTGGGAATAGGGGATGGGGGTTAGGGGTCGTGGATAACGCAGGAGCAAGAAGTAAGGAGAAATGAGCAAGAAATTTTGTTCCCCACTCCCTGAAACAGGGAAGGGGGTTAGGGGGTTAGGTTAGACAGGAGAGAATTTTGGTTGATTTGTTGCGAAGTCGCACCGGGAAATTATTGGTGAGTGGGCATCGGGGAGCGCGGAACTATGCCCCCGAAAATACCCTGGCCTCTTTCCAGAAGGCTCTGGAGACCGGGGCGGACATTATCGAGTTTGATGTCCACCTGAGTCGGGATAATCGTTGTGTGGTCATTCACGACGATACCCTGGACCGCACCACCAACGGGCAGGGGCCAGTCCGTGGTATGACCTGGGCCGAAATTTACAAGTTAGATGCGGGTAGTTGGTTTGACCGTCAAAACGAGCATGCGTACCAGGAAATGGAAAAGAAAGCGGGGCGTTATGCCGACCCCAAATATATACCTCCGCCCATCCCCACCCAGAAATTCGCCGGGGAGCGCGTCCCACTATTAGAAGATGTGCTAACTTGGGCTAAAGAGGTAAATATGCCCGTCTCGGTTGAGCTAAAAGCACCTTTTCCCTTTTACGCTGGCCCTAATCCTTATCCCGATTTGGTGGAGCGAGTGCTGGAAATAATCGCCCGCTACGGTGACGAAGGAAATACTCATATCCACAGCTTTGACCATCCGGCAGTATTGCGGGTCAAGGAGCTTAACCCGAACATTCCCACTGGCATCAGCTTATATGGCGGGGTGCTGGTGAATCCCGTTGGCCTGTTGCGAGAAGCACGGGCCGAAGGAGTGGCGATTGGCAGTCTGTGGGTGACAAAGAAGTTGATTGAGACGCTCCATGCCGACCAGCGCAATATTTTCGCCTGGGGTTGGGGCGAAGACCCTTACAACGAGGAAGTCGAGCTAGGAAAACTGGTGCAGATGGGCGTGGATTACGTCAGTGGCGGCTACCCCGACCTTTTGCGGCAAGTGGTTGAGAAGTATTTATAATAAAGGTGAGATGATGAATCAGGACGAGATGAAAAGGGCGGCAGCCAGCTACGCCGCCGAAACCTTTATCACTAACGATATGTTTCTAGGATTGGGAAGTGGCTCAACCGCCGAAATGTTTCTAGCGATTGTAGCCGACAAGGTAAAGGCCGGGGAGTTAAGCGGCCTGACCTGTGTGGCTACCAGCGAACGGGTGGGTGGGTTGGCCCGCGACTACGGCCTGAAGGTGCTGGAATTGGGTCAGGTGGAATATCTGGATGTGACGGTGGACGGGGCTGACGAGGTTGACCCCAAAACTTTCAATGTGGTAAAGGGGCGGGGCGCGGCTTTCTTGCGCGAGAAACTGGTGGCGGTTGCCAGCAAACTTGAGGTAATTATCGCCGATGAAACCAAGCTGGTGAGTAGCATGGGCGAGAAAATGCCCGTCCCGGTGGAAGTAATCCCCTTTGGCTGGGAGCAAACCGCCGCCAGATTGCAAAAATTGGGTTGCACTCCCGTTTTGCGCCGAAAAGACGGACAGCCTTACCAGACCGACAGCTTGAACTATATTCTGGACTGCCAGTTCCCGCCCCTGCCTGACCCCGCCCAAACCGCCCAACAAATTAAGGCGATGGTGGGCGTGGTCGAACATGGCCTGTTTATCGGGATTGCCGGGCGGGTGGTGATGGCAGGGCCACAGGGAGCCTACGAACTCCCCCGACAAGCATAAAGGA
Organism: Chloroflexia bacterium; assembly: GCA_038207495.1. Classification (GTDB taxonomy): domain Bacteria; phylum Chloroflexota; class Chloroflexia; order Chloroheliales; family Chloroheliaceae; genus Chlorohelix. The sequence goes on along the minus strand of JBBQZS010000041.1, from coordinate 22,069 downwards.
GTAAGAATAAAAGTTTTGAGTTTTAAGTTTTGAATCAGGGAATCCTAAAACTCAGCACTCAGCACTTTTAACTTATCCTGTTCATCCTGTCTATCCCTGTAAGATAGAATAAGGGCGAACACACGGTGCGCCCCTACGAATCTTTCCGACAACTGACAACTAACGACCAACAACCGATAAGGCCCGGATGAATGAGCGAAAGTAAAACCGTTACTGCCAGCATTGCCGAAAACAAGCCAGCTAAAAAGAAAAGACGACAGAATAAAGGTTTCCCCGCCGGAGTCTATAACAATTTTGGCTTTGAACTTTTTAACGCCGTTTTCTGGCAAAGCCTGGGCTCACCCCTGATTCTATTTATCCGTCAGAGTGGCGGCAGTGCCTTTATTATTGGCCTGACCTCGGCCTTCCCTTTGCTATTAATGCCTTTCGCTCTCTTTGGCTATCGCTTTGTGGAAAAGTTGGGATACCGTCGCACTGCCATGACTTTCTGGACGGCTCGCTGGATTTTTAGTTCCATGCTCATTTTAGTTGCTATGGTAGACTTTTCAGGTGCACCCGGCTTACAGGCAGGGTTAGCGGTGGCGGTGTTAGTGATTTATCACTTTTGCCGCAATTTTGGAATGTCGGGCTATCTGCCCTGGCTAACCGCGATTCTCCCCGCCAGAACGCGCGGTCTTTACCTCAGCCGAGCCACCGTTTTCTCTAACCTGGGGGGGATTGCGACTTATCTGGCAATTGGGGCAATTCTAGGCTCGAACCCGGCCCTTTCCACCTTTGCCCTGGTCTTTGCCATTGGCACTTTTGGCGGTCTGTGCAGCTCGGTATTTATGGCGCGAATCGAAAAGCCCAAAATTGCCCCTCGCCCCAATACCCCACAAGCTAAAGAAAGTTTTTGGGGCGGGATGAAGCGTTGTTTTACTATTCCCGGCTTCAAAACTTTTGTGGTGATTCAATCTTTTTACGGGGTGGCTTTTTTCGGGATTCCTTCTCTTAGCCTGATTTATCTGCGGGAGAAAGTGGGGATAAATCCCGGCCTGATTCTTTATTTCTCAACGGCGGGCATTGTAGGAGCGGCCTTCGCCTCTACTGTCTGGGGACGCTGGATTGACCGCCGCCAGAGTGCTATTTCGTTACAACTAATAGCTTTTTTGGGTCTATCGCTCAACTCGATTTTTTGGCTACTGTTACAGGTAGTGCCGAGCGGTTTTGAATATTTTTTAGCGGCTCTGATAATGTTGCTGAATGCGACCTGGATTGGGGCCCTGAATATGAGCCAAACCCACACTATTATGACCCTCGCCCCCGAAGATGGACGGGTACTTTTTCAGAATATCGCGACCTTCCTGACCTATTGTTCGCAAGCCCTCGCCCCCATGCTCTGGGGGCTGTTTCTGGATTTCTTTGACCAACGCAAACTCAAGCTGGATTTAGGGTTTTATCAGTTGGGAACTTACCAGATTTTTTTTGCAGCCACTTTGTTCATCGGGCTGGCAGGGGCGGTTTATATCTATCGGGTTGTGCGGAAAATCCCGGTAGAGTAACTATCCCTCAGTTATTTCTTGCTCCTTTATTCTTCATATTCGGAAATACTTTATCTTCCCTTCTAAACCCATTGACCACTATCAATATAAATGCTAGAATTTAGTTATCCTGAGCGGCCTTTTCTGCCTCATCACATTGATAAGTGTCAATTAAATCCCATGTCAACATCTATTCTCGAAAAAACCGAACTCAACCTCAAAATTCCCGGCTGGACACGGCATGAACGCTGGCGGCGGCGGGGTGGTGAGGCGGTGGGTACTTTTGCGATAGTTTTCGCGGCAGGAGGTTCTAGCGTTGCCAATCAGCTTTCAAACGGACAGCTCGGCTTAGTTGGAGCAGCCCTGGCCTCCGGGTTAGCAGTTATGGCTATGATTTTCACGCTTGGTCATATCTGTAACGCCCATTTCAACCCGGCAGTCACCCTTGCTTTTGCCCTCGCCCGCCATTTTCCCTTACGGGAAGTGCCGGGTTATATTGCTGCTCAGTTAGTCGGAGCGATAACAGCGGGCTATACCCTGCGCTTGCTATTCCCCAAAGCCACTAATCTGGGGGCAACTGTGCCGAGCGGGGAGGTAGGTCAAGCCCTGCTGCTGGAAATTATCATTTCGTTCTTCCTGATGTTTGTCATAACCGCCGTCGCCACCGACAGCAGAGCAGTAGGGCAGTCCGCCGCTATTGCCATTGGGGTTACAGTAATATTTGCCATTCTAATTGGTGGCCCGGTTTCCAGTGCCTCGATGAACCCGGCTCGTAGTTTTGGCCCCGCTTTGGCTTCGGGAGTCTGGCAAGACCACTGGATTTACTGGCTCGGGCCAATTGTGGGGGCCAGCCTGGGAGCCTTTACCTATCAACTTTTGCGAGAACCAAGTAATCGAACGGAGTAGAAATGGTGGATAATGACAACAAAACCCGCGTTTTATTTTTATGTACTCACAACTCGGCCCGTTCCCAGATGGCAGAAGGGTTACTTCGCGCGATAGGTGGTGATAAGTTCGCAGCTTTCAGTGCCGGAACTGAGGCCACCCACGTCCGCCCACTAGCCATCAAGGCTATGGCAGAGCAAGGGATTGATATTAACGGTCAATACTCCAAAGTTTTAACCGAATATCTAAGTCAGCCTTTCGATTATGTGATTACCGTCTGTGACGCGGCAAACGAAAGCTGCCCAATCTTTCCCGGCGCAACCAACCGCTTGCACTGGAGTTTCCCCGACCCCTCCAAAGCGACGGGCTCAGAGGAAGCACAGTTGGCGGTGTATCGGCATGTACGGGATGATATTGCCCAGCATATCGCCGACCAGTTTACCCTTAAAAGCTCATAAATCAATGAATTCATATTGACAAACATCAATGCATATGATATATTGAAAACATTCGATGTATCTAAGGGCTTGAAACGTCATTTCTATCAAAAAATCATCCTACGGAAAATTATCATATAAGAAGGAGAAATTATTATGACAGCCGAAGTTCAAACAAAAAATAGTGCAGTGGAATTTGCCACCACTACCCGCGTGCATGTTGCAATCAACGTGAACGATGTAGAGCAATCACTACCTTTCTACAGTGTGCTTTTCGGACAGGAACCTACCAAACTTCGCCCAGGTTACGCCAAATTCGAGGTTGCCGAGCCGCCCGTTAATTTCACCCTGAACCAAAATCCTATTACCCAGACCGGAACCGGATCGCTTTCCCATTTTGGCATTCAGGTCAAGAGCACTGATGAAGTTTTGGCGGCTAAGGAACGCTTTATTCGAGAGGGATTGGCAACTTTCGAGGAAGACCAGGTAGCCTGTTGCTATGCGGTGCAGGATAAAGTTTGGGTAACTGACCCCAATGGCAATAGTTGGGAAGTATTTGTGGTGACGGAAGCCGACGCGCCCCATCACGCCCCCGTCAGCAAAAGTGGCGAGGAAGCGGCCTGTTGCACCCCTACCACCAGTATCGGTTTGAACCGGGGCAAGTTGATACCTCTGGCACAAGGCTCAGGTTCGAGTTGCTGCTAGGGTTGAGCAAGCTGAATTAAGAACTAAGAATGTCGCGGGCTTTTTGCAAATCGGCCAGACCTTGCTCGGCCTCACTCCGAAGTTTTAGGGTTGGGGACTCATTTAGGCGACCTTGCCAGTATTTTTGGAAGGTTTCAAACTGAGCCTCAATCTGCGCCGGAGTTGGGGGCGGGGCAGGGTTAAGACCCAATTGTTCCAGGGCCCAGGCGCGTTCTGCGGCATTGGGAACGTTAGACATTCGTCTAGTTTTAGCGGTGGGAGCATCAGTAGTCGCTGCGCCGGGCAGGGTAAAGGTAATTTCGACATCACCAAGCATAATCTTATCGCCCTGCTGCAATTTGGCCTGTTCGTTAGGAGCAAGTCGTCGCCCGTTTAGATAAGAACCATTGGCACTTCCTAAATCCACCAGTAAAGTTCCCCCCCCAACCGAGATAATATCAGCGTGGCGGCGCGAAACCTTACCATCCAACAACAGAATATCATTACCCTCTTGTCGCCCCAGGGTAGTTGCCATTCGCTTCAGCTCGAATTCGGTGAAAGGTATCCCTTCGCCTTTAAGCAATAGCCGACCCCGCAAGGATATTTTAATAGTTTGAGTGGGTAATTCTTCCTCATTAACGTGGCTGCGACCACTCCCCGGCGCAACCCCACTCCCTGCCGCCAATCCGGGAGGGGGCGTCGCCATCTGTCCTGTGGGCAAGTCCTCAGATTTAACTACAGGGCCAGGCTGGCTGCTTGATAGAACGGCGGTAGGTTCAACCGTTGAAACTTTGGATTTTTGTTTTTGTAGTTTCAGGCTGGTATCATCAAGATAAGGTTTAGCCAATAAGTGATGGGGGTCAAGCCGTACCGCCATCTCGAAATTCTGACGGGCTTCCTCCAACTGTTCCAACAACAACAAAAGAACCCCTTTGTGAAAATAAACCTCAACCGTATTAGGATTAATCGCCAGAGCCAAGCCCCACTCATTAACCGCGTCATCGCCCAGCCCCTTTTTAGATAGCTCAAACCCGCGATTTACCCGCTCGAACAATAGACCGGGGGCCGAATTTAAAGGGGGCTGGTTCAGTTCGATAAAAAAAACAGGCAACGTTCCCGGTGGCAGTTTGCCGCTCAAAGCCAGACTAAGAGTAATTAATAATTGGCGTAGGGTAATTTGACCCAACCCCACATCGGTTACTCCGGCGGTGGTGGCTTCCACTTTAACGGTGCAGCGCATATTCTTACCCGCTGAGGAACTGTCCTCCACATTGACCTTGAAACGATAATAAGTCTGCACCCCAATTTTGGGGAGGCTGGTGGGAGTGGTGGGAGCTTCAGCCTTGAGGCGGATTTCGCCCTTCTCGGCGTTCTGTGACTCAATTACCAGGGCTGCCGAAGCAAAAGGCTCTATCCGCACATGTAGCATCGGCAAAAGAGCCAGTAAAGTATTAAAACAGGTGGCAGTGGTTACATCATATTGTCGGTTGTCTCTGGATACCGCCATGTTTCAAGCAACTTTCCCAAGATAGTTTAGAAAATTATAAATTCTCAAGTTCCTTACGAAATTCATCGGGCGTAAGTTCTATTTCACGAAGTATTTCGCGAATTAAAGGTTTTGCTAAATCCTTACCTTGCGGTAAAGGTCTTTGTCATAATAATCTTACCTTTCCAATTCTTTGCTAAATCCTTTTGATTATAATCCAGGCAGGGGAAATTAACAACGGACTAAGCAACCGAGGCGAACATTTATGCTTTTAAGAGGGAGTAGGGGATAGGGCAGAAAAGGAGTGCCGAGTTTTTACCAACAACTAACAACTGACGACTGACAACCACTTACCGGGTTATCTCGTCATCATCCATTTCCAGATTGCCGCTGCGGAAATTATCCACGTGGAGTTTGGCCCAGGTATATTTGTCGGAGAGCGTCCAATGGTCGGCACTGGTGTCAAAAAAGTAGTAAAAAAAGACCTTTAGCTCGTCAGGACTAAAACCCTGCGTTGCCAGATTTACTACCATCAGACTTTGCCGAAAGTGGTCGGTGTTCCAATAAGTTCGCATTTATCGTTTCTTTTGAGATTATGTAAAGTAATTACTGCCATAGACCAATTTACTAACGCCATTATAGCAAATACCGTATGTTTTTTGTTAGAGTTTGGGAACGGTTTTTCGTTTAACATTGACAACAAATATTTCCCTGCTTAAAATCGAGTAGGAACAAATCTGGATAACAATAGAAAGTCTAGGACATGGGCAAGAAGAACCGAAAAAAGGGTGAGAATCACGATGACGAAAATCGTGATAACCCTGCGCCAAAAACAACACCCCCAAAGAGCTATCAGACACAACCGTTAAGCGGCCCCATGCCTTTGCGCGACATTGACGTGATATTCGGTTATGCCAAACCCCGCCCCGTTCCCAAAATAGACACCAGCGACCCCCAGGCCGGCAAAGCCTGGCGACTTACCCAATCGGAAACTGAAATACTAGCTATCTTGAATCGTTCCGAGGTCGAGTCCATTAAGCTTATGCCATTGGGCTCGAACTATACCTTTTTGAGTACCTTGCGCGACACTGAAACCGAAAAGGAATACGCAGCGGTTTACAAGCCGGTCAGGGGCGAAGCCCCTTTGTGGGATTTTCCTAACGGTACTTTGTACAAACGCGAACAAGGGGCCTATCTGGTTACACGGGCGTTGGGCTGGAATTTTATTCCACCGACGGTGGTGCGAGAAGGGCCACATGGGGTCGGTACCATGCAGCTTTTTGTGGATATGGACGAAAGCTTACATCTGTATCAGTTCCGCGAACAACATTTGCACGAATTACAGCGAATCACCGTCTTTGACCTGATTACTAACAACGCTGACCGTAAGGCGGGGCATTGTCTGTTAGGGCTGGATGGGTATCTGTGGGGAATTGATCATGGCCTATGTTTTAACACTGTGCCAAAGCTGCGGACGATTATCTGGGAGTTTGGTGGTAATCCTATCCCCGAAAATATAATTACTGACTTGATGGAACTCTATACCAATTATGAACGCCAATGTAACTTACGGGCACAGTTAGAGGAGCTATTAGAAAGGCGCGAGGTGGACGTATTCTTTAAGAGGATAGAGAACCTGTTGGAAGAACCCATTTTCCCCAGCATCTCCTCACGTCGTCAGGTTCCCTGGGGCTTTTTCTAAGTCGAGGGTCAAAAGTTGAAGGTCAGAAGGAAATTAATTCGACTTTCAACTTTCGACCTCTAACATTTGACAAGGGTAGATACGGAGGTCTACCCCTACATTTATTCTGACTCCTGACTCCTGAATTCTGACTCCTTGCTGCTAAATTCTTCGGGGATTTCGGCTTCCATTTGGTCCATATCCAGACGCAATGGTTGGTCTATCCGGGCTACCACGCTCACCGCTTGATCGGCAAGTTGGGCGGCCTCCGAAGCAATGTTACTGAAAAGGTCAGCTTCGAGGCGCGAGTCCAAATTTTCAATTTTAGCCAGGGGCGGCCCAACCACGATTACTTTGAGGCCATTAACCTTCTTGCGCAAGTGACCAATCATCCAGGCCGTTTCGGAAATCAGATGCCCACTACTCATTACCAGCACCACTACACTTGGACGCTTTTCCCTGACGGCGTTACTAAAGACCAGAATTGGAACATTCACTCCCATATCCAGCACTTCCCAGCGGGTTGAGTCAAAACCACTTTCAGCCTGTTTGAGCAAGGATAAAGCACTATCGGTGCGTTCCAGGCTACCAACTATCACCTGACGTATGCCGCCCTCAATGGTTTCAGTTTCGTCAACCAGGCGTTGGGGATGCGATAGATAAGATGGAATTGTCATAACAACCCGTGATACCGAATCATGGTCGGAAAAATCGCTTGATAGAGGGGGTGGGGGAAAGGAAGGAGGTAATATTGGTCCTGTCGTAGCATTAACTGCCAGATCAGCCAAATTTTGCGACAATTTCACAAAAGCTTCTTCCAATCCACTGGTCTCATCACCTTCTAGAGCTTTCCGACTCAATTGCTGTAAAGATGAAGCCACCTGCCCGATTTGCCGACGCAATTCCATCTGTCCAGCCTCATTGCTACTCGCCAGACGAGCCAATCTGTCCAGATTATTAAGAGCCGTAACAATTACCTCAACCAATTCGGTGGGGTTGGTCTCCTTCTTATCATCTGCTGGATTCATCTGCAACCTCTATCACGACTTTGATTTGAACTTTTTATGGGTAGATTTATAGTTATTATACCTGAAAAATAGCTAAAATCGAGGATTATCAGACTTTAGATGTTCGATATTTGATTTTAGATTTTAGATACCCAAGTTGCTTTTGAGTAAGCTATCAAGTAAAATTGCCCCACTTAAATCTATGACTGCTGGAACTGTCAGTTATTTTGCGATTTTACTTACGAATCCGATTGCCAATTAAAAGATTTTTGCGAGCGAAAATTGGTCAGGCAAAAATCCTACATTTCAAGGAGCTAAAACAGAGAGATGCTGGCTGAAAAAGCAACGCCTACCCCTACGGCCAAAAAAGTAACTTGGAAAACTAGGCTCATCCAGATTATCCACTGGTCAGGTTTCGCCCTACTAATCTTCGCCACTATCTCCTGGCTTATAACTTTTCCCTTTTTCCCTTTGCTGAGTACCGCTTTAACCGGGCAACGCGATATACCTATTGAACAACAGCAACCCTCCGACCTAGCCACTTTTTTCCGCACCTATCCTCAACTAATCTGGTTTAGTTTTGTAGCGGGGGCGGGGTTATTGTTTATTGTGCGCCCTACTCCGGCAGGAGAAGAAGCAAGAAGTAGTCAGAATGAAGCAAGGAGCAAGGAGCAAGGAGCAAGGAGCAAGAATGAGGAAGCAGCAGACCTCAGCCACAACCTGCCGGACGGTTCGCGGACTGCTCCTAACGAATTTTCCGATAACCGACAACCCCCTTTTATATTTCATCCTTCATCCCTCATCTTTCATCCTTCAAGCTGGGCTAATATTATCTGGCGTTATCTGGGAGTAGTTTCGCTGGTGCTAATCTTAATACTGGCGGCGCAATTTCGGATTAACGATGCCCGCGACATTGGCGCAACTGACCTGATAAAAACTGACTTTGACGAAGGTGTTCACTCCACCGCCGCGCTTTTGATGAATCAGGGCAAAACTGTTTACAAAGATTTCTTTCTGGCGCATCCCCCCGCCGGGCCAATTATCTGGTCATTTCCTTTGCGTTTGGGCGGGGCGGAATGGGGGGGATTGGCAGATTTCCTGCGGTTGCGCTTCGTCACCTCGATCATCTCTCTGTTAAGTATCGTGCTGGTTTATCTTACGGCAAGAAAATTAGGCGGGCCCTGGGCTGGGCCACTGGCGGGCGCAATCGCCGCATTTACTCTGGCGGTGGATGGTAGCGCGGTACGCACCGAGCAGTTGATAATGCTTGAACCACTTATTAACTTTTTTAGTGTAGCCGCTCTATTTGTTTTTACCCTTTATCAGCCTGCTAACAAAGATGCGTCGCGCCTTCACAAAATTGGACTGCCAATTCTGGCCGGGATTCTGGCAGGAATTGCCCTGTCTATAAAAATACCAGCCCTGACGATTGTATTAGCCCTGGGATTATCTCTTTTAATCTGGCGGCGGTGGAAAGCTTTTGGTTTTTTTAGTGCCGGAGTAATTGCGGGTTTCTTACTTTTGGATGGCTACTCTATTGTTACTAATGGCTCGTTGTATGTCCGACAGGTTTTTCTATATCAACTTTTCCGCCCTTTAAACAATGTAGCCCTCGGTGATAAATTCAGCAACTCCACCACCCTCACCGCCTTTAACTATATGGATAGTGTGCCATACGTAGCTCTAACGGTTTTGGCAGGGGGTCTTGGACTGTTAGGAATTGTTTCGCGCTGGTTGACCAATAAAGGTTGTGAGAAATGGCTTCCAGTAGTGTTATTGATGGTCTTTTCCTGCATGCTTTATACCGGGAAGGCGGGCTTTTTCGCCCATTATTACGACCAGATGGCCCTACCGATTTCGCTACTGGCGGGGGGGTTAGTTTATCTCTGGCAGCCCCAATGGTGGCAGAGAAGATGGAGTCTGGTGATTTCAGCTTTGGGGATAATCCTGGTAGGGTTTGTGTTATGGCCTTCGATTAAATATCTTGGCGATAAACCTAGCAAGCCCGAATGGAGCCTGGAACGGGCCATTATTCAAAGTTATGACACGCTTAATCTACCAAAAAATTCCCTTTTAACCTGGGATGCACTATATAGCTTTACAATGGGCGTGCCTTTGCCAAAAGATAGTTTTAATAAAATCATGATAGACAGTGCGGGCTATACCGAATATGTTTCGTTAGGATTGGAGGGCGGTAGCTTACCCGATACTATCCGCCGGGCCTTTACCGAGCGCAAACTAAATAAGGATGAGATGCGGAACTTACGTTATACCCGAGTAGCACAGAATAATTTCCTGAAAGCTGCCGCTAATTCTGATTATATATTGCTTGAAGACCGGGCCCGCGCCCAAATAACCAATAGCACAATGCAGCAATTCCGGGGGAATTTCATAAACCGCTTGCGGAGTCGTGAGGTGGAGGTTCTAGCTAACACTAGCTATATCACCAATCAATCCAATGTTTTATTTGGCGATAAAATTCGACTGGTCGGTTTTGATACTACCCCTGAACTTAAACCTGGGACTGGCCCGAACAAGTTGCCCCTGACGCTGTTCTGGCGGGGCGAGGCTAAAATACCGGAAGACTATGTTATATTTATCCACCTGATTAACAAAGCGGGCGAGAAAGTAGCCCAGCGCGACACCGCCCCCCGCTATGGCGAACTGGATACCAGTAAATGGAAACCGGGTGAGTTGCTAGACGATGACCAATCGCTGGATTTACCCGCCAACTTGCCCCCTGGCCGTTACAAAATCCTGATGGGGGTTTATCGCCCTACCGATTTCGAGCGACTAAAAGTTACCAACGCCCCCGCCGGAGAAACCGTTATTGACGGCAACAGCATCGTTATTCAGGAAGTAACCATCTCGCGTTAGATATTGGTTGTTAGTTGTTGGTTATTGATTTTCGTAGGGACAAACCTTGTGGTTGTCCTGTTTTGGTAAATTCGTAGGGGTAGCCCGATGTGTCTACCCTGGATTTGAGAAGCAGGCAACTCAGCCCTCAGTCCTTTCCGACTCATCCTTCCTCCTAACCTTTACAATAGGAGCGGAATCGGCTAAGATTAGCTCAGTAGCGATGCTTACAACTGGACTCAGGCTAGAGGCAGGATTATTATGCAAACGCCATCAGAGAAAAAGCAACCAACCTTCTTCGCTTATATCGCATTGGGTTTTGCGACTGTGGCACTTGTAATAGTTATTTGGGGGCTTTTCACTTTACATCCTGATTTCTTGGTTCTATCAGGTTGTCTGATTATTGGTTCAGTTGCAAGCCTAATTTACCTGATACAGAAGCATGTGTGGTTAGCCTTGACACCATCTATAAGTGCTACAATAGCTGGTATAACTATTATGTTGGATAGGACGATATTACCAGGTAGCTTTTTAGTAGGGTTAACAATAGCCATAATTGTAAACACTTTCGGGTTAATAGTAATGATTTCAGAAAACAAAAAGCACAACTTAGCATAAAGGATTTCACGCACCGGGATGCCGCCAAACAAAAACACAAAAAAACGCATGAAAAGTAACATTTCGCAAGAGGAACGCCGCCGCCTGGCCTCAAACAAACCGTTAGGCGGCTATGGCCCACCCAAAGGTTACAATGCCCGCCGCGCCGCCGACTACGAAACCGGGAAAAACAAGGGCAATCAACGCACCTTGCGGGTTATGACCATCGTGATGGCGGTTATAATGCTGCTGGCACTGATGGGGTCGCTGGTGGTGGGCTGCATTGATAACACTGGCACTCGCACCGCCATGGCTGCTGATGAAAGCCTTAGCGGAGTCGCCGCCCCTAACAGCACCACATCGAGTTATAGCCGAGCGCGTTACCTCAAGCGTGACGAAGCCCAAACTATTTCAACTGCCAGCTTGCCAGCCCTTACCGAGCAACTGCCCGACGGCACGGTCTATCGAGGCGAAACCGGGCATTATATCAAAGGTGCGTTGCTGACATTCTGGCGGGCCAAAGGTTCAGCTACCACTTTTGGTAACCCTATCAGCGAAGAATTTCTGCAAAACGGGCGGGTAGCTCAATATTTTGAACGCTCCCTGCTGGAATATTACCCCGACCAAAAAGGTACAAAAACCGAAGTGCAGATTGGGTTTTTAGGTCGGCAACTGGCGGAAGCACGCGGATTGCGCTTCAGCCCCACCAGCGATACCACCAGCAGCCCTACCCGCAGCTTTTTCAAGGAAACAGGTCAATCTCTTTCGGGTGGTTTCAAAACATATTGGGAAAAAAATAACGGTCTGGAAATTTTGGGCTTCCCCATCGGCGAGGCTAATATCGAAAGTGCTAGCCTGACCGTCCAGTATTTTGAGCGGGGGCGATTGGAGGCACAAGGTAGCAACCCAGTTCAGTTGAGCAATTCCGGCGACCTATTGCTGGAAACCAAAGGCTGGGCCCGACCTATCAAATTGCCGATGGATTTGAATATAGGTGATACTGAAATTTATCAGGGTCGCACTCTCTCTATCCGATTGGGTGGAAATGGTCAGTGGTTGCCCGCCGATGTTCAGGCTCATATGGGCGAAAATACCGTAAAATTGACAAAACTGGGAGATTATTACAAAGCCCTTAACCCGATTAGCCCCGCGGCAGAACCAAAAACTTATCCGCTAGTGGTAGATTTTACCGACTCGGCAGCCCGTATCCGCCGCATTAACCAACCTATTACGGTGGTTAAATTCAATTTTCCCTTGCAAAGATTGTATATCCCGGTTGAAAAAAATAATGCCCTCGACCCGGCTGTACAGGATGCAGAAGAAAAGCTGTTACAGCCCATCTATAACCTTTACAGCCCCCAACCACTCTGGTCAGGCTTATGGGGGTTACCCAGCCCCAACGCCAACGAAGCCAATATAACCACCCAATTTGCCGAAAGAAGAGCCTACAACGACAGCCCTAACTATAACAGTTTTCATGGTGGAATTGATTATGCCGAGCCAACTGGTTCGCCGTTATGGGCGGCGGCTAGTGGCAAAGTGGTTTTCGCCGATAATCTGATAGTGCGCGGCGGCACGGTCATTATTGATCACGGGATGGGGGTCATAAGTCTCTATTTCCATATGTCGCAGATTATCGCTACCAAAGGGCAAGCGGTTAAACCGGGCGACCTTATCGGGCGGGTTGGCACTACCGGGCTGAGTAGCGGGCCACATTTGCATTGGGAAGTGCGGGTGAACGGCGTTATCACCGACCCCCGCTTATTCCAGAAACAGGATTTGTCCAAGTAAAGCATGTCAGAAGATAGCTATTTCGCTGACGAACGAGTACAAGTAACCAACTCGCGCTTGGTGGTGGACGGCATAACTTACGCCGTTGCCAACATCAGTGCCGTAAACCTTCAGGAAACCCCGCCCGACCGCCGCAAAGGGTTAGCTCTTTTAGTGGCGGGGGTTGCTCTGATTCTGATTGGCGTTATACCTCTGGTTTTGTTTCTGGGTATCTTCTCTAATAGAACTAATCTGGGAGCAAACATTTTCCCGGTTATTTTTATCAGTCTAACTGTTTTACTAGGCGTCTTCCTGGCTTTCGCCGGACAAAAATCTCTAACCAATCCCCGCCCGGATTTTACCCTGGTCTTGACTAACCGCTCCGGTAGGGTTGAGGCGATCTCTTCCAAAAATTCGGGCTATATCCAACAGATTTTCGCCGCCCTGAACAAAGCATTGGGCAAGTAATACCAAAAGGTTAATTAATAGATAAGTTAACTTTAACCATCGGACTATTTGGACAAATTTTTTTACCACAAGACATTCAGAGACTGTTTTAAATTTTAATTTCACTGTGCCTGTAGTTATATCCAAAACTATTACCACTTTGCCTAGATAGAGGGGAAAATGAGCGAACTGGAAAAACTAAGCGAATATGTCTGGCGATTACGCGCCCCCAACCCCGGCCCAATGACCCTCACCGGTACTAATAGCTATCTGGTGGGAACGGGCGGCGAACTGGTAGTGATTGACCCCGGCCCGAAACTTGAAGAACACCTTCAGGAATTGGTTAGTACCGCCACCAATTTGGGCGGAAAAATCGTGGGTATTTTAGTGACACACGGTCATCCCGACCACTATCCAGGTGCAGCCCGCTTACAGGAATTGACCAGCGTACCCGCCGCCGCCTACCGTGAGGCCACCTTTCCCCACGATGTCAATCTGGACGACCAACAACAGTATCAGGTAGCGGGTGTAACTTTCACCTGCCACTTTACCCCCGGTCACGCGGTTGACCATCTTTGCTTTTACCTTGTGGAAGAAAATGCCCTTTTTACGGGCGACAATGTGCTAGGAGTCGGTACGACTATAGTCGCGCCCCCCAAAGGCCATATGGGGCAATATCTGGACAGTTTACGCCTTTTACAAACCCGATGTAACGAAGCCAGGGTTATTTATGGCGGTCATGGCCCCGCTATTACCGACCCCACCGCCAAACTCAACGAATATCTAACCCACCGCCAGATGCGCCTCCAGAAAGTAATCGCCGCTCTTCAGAATGGAGCTCATACCATACCGCAAATTGTCGCCCAGGTCTATCAAGATACTGACCGCCGCCTATGGCCCGCCGCCGCCCGTCAGGTGCTGGCCCAGTTAATTATGCTGGAAGAACAGGGCCAGGTAACCGTCAGTACCGGGCAGCCTCCCACCGCCGAAGAACACGCTATTATGAACCCCGAAGGTATCACTGACCCGGTAGCTCTAGCCGAACTTGGCATCAGCAGCACCACCACCGAATCCCTGAAAATTTACAACCTCACTTGATAAGGGAGAATAGCTTGTGTTAAAAAATGCGGCGCGGCTGGCTACAATTGGTGGGGGGGCAGGACTACTCCTTGCCTGCCTTTTTTACTATTCGCCAACTTGGTAGGTGATTGGGAAAATCCTTATAATCCCCTGGCTCTTGACCCTTCTCTTTTTTTGATGTTGGGCTTTGTCCTGGCAATAATCCTGGGAAGTTGCCTGACTACCTGGCCCGTTGTAGCAGGTAGCCTTTTGATATTGTTAGGGGTTGGGCAAATTATTTTAGGCTTTATTATACCAAGTCCTGATAAGTAGTATTTATATGTAGGTGCGGGTTTGTAACCCGCCCGGGTGGATTATAAACCCACCCCTGCAATTCTATTGAACAGTACATAACCATACTTGGTATTAGTTACCTGGGAGCAATTGGGGTTGGGTTTGGCCTGTTGTATCTGATAAGTGGGGGAATGGCCCTTGCAAGGTAGCCGTAAAGAACAATCAGTGCCTTTTTCATTTCGGGCCGTTCCGTGCCGAATACCGAGGTTAGTTTTGGCAGGATTGTTGATTTTTGTAATATTCTTTAGCTGTAGTATCTTGTTATATCAGCCTATCGTTGGGCGGGTTTTCACTCCAGTCAAATCTGGCATTAGTTAAATCTTTGTAACCATTCACCGCTATAGTCACCCTGAGCTTGCGAAGGGTCTTGTTTAAAACATTGAGATTCTTCGCAGGCTCACGCCTCTGTGGGGGGTGACAAGCCTCGTGAGTGGTTACTGCTTTTTTTCTACACCCAACATGGCCCCTATGGTTACGCTTTTGACTCAATACCTCGTCATGTGGCCTCTATCTTTCCGATTTATTTCGCCTTGCCAATTCTAACCAAAAAATTAACCCCGCTTTTCCGATGGCTGCTTATTATATTCTCTGCCCTGGTGTTGGGACTATTATCAGCCTGGTTTACCAGTGGTCGGTGGGTTTCCTGATTACCAAATTGTCCAGATAGCTGATTACTGATTACTATCTCTGGGTGTATTGTCGCTGATAATATTCCTGGAACTCGCCGGATTTGAGGGTTCGCCACCAGCTTTCGTTGCGCATATACCACTCGACGGTCTGGCGCATGGCTGACTCAAAGCTATAAGCCGGTTCCCAACCCAACTCGCGGATTTTAGAGGTATCCAGGGAATAACGGCGGTCATGCCCAGCCCGGTCTTTGACGTAGGTAATGAGTTCCTTGGGCTTCTCGGTCAGTTCCAGCACCTTGTTAACAATCGTAATATTGGTTCGCTCGTTGCCACCCCCCACGTTATAAGCCTCGCCCAGCGTGCCTTTGTGGAGAGCGATGTCTATACCACTACAATGGTCAAGCACATAAATCCAGTCCCGGATTTGCATCCCATCGCCATAAACTGGTAATGGAATATCGTCCAAAGCGTTAGTGATATGCAGAGGAATCAGCTTTTCGGGATACTGATAGGGGCCAAAGTTGTTACTGCCGCGCGTGATAATAACTGGCACTCCGTAGGTCACAAAATAGGCGTGAACCATCAACTCGCCACCCGCTTTACTGGCACTATAGGGGCTGCGGGTCTCAAAGCGGTCAGTTTCTCTGGATGAACCTTCCGCCACATGTCCATAAACCTCATCGGTGGAAACCTGCACAAAACGCTCTATCCCGAACTTGCGGGCCGCTTCCAATAATACAAACGTACCGTAAACATCGGTCATAATAAACTGACCGGGTTGCTCGATAGAACGGTCAACGTGGCTCTCCGCCGCAAAATTCAGCACATAATCGCAGCCGCGCATGGCCTCATCCACCACTGTCGCATCGGCAATATCGCCCTTTACAAAACTATAGCGTTCGCCATAAGTCTGCGCAATATCGGTCAGGTTCGCCAGATTCCCAGCGTAAGTCAACTTGTCCAGCACTACAATGCTGTAATCGGGGTATTTTGCCAGCATATAGCGGACGAAATTTGAGCCAATAAAACCCGCCCCGCCCGTCACCAAAAGTTTCTTCATCGTATTGCTTAATTTCTCCTGTTTTATTTAAGTTCCCCCTTCCTTCGTAAGGACTGGCCTTGTGCCTGTCCGGGGGGCCAGGGGGTTAGGTAGGTTATAACACGCCAACCCGGCTATTATCGCCCAGCAACAGTTTGTGGGCTTTTGGTTTTATGGGCGATTTCTCAACCACCACGTTTCGACCAATCAAACTATCTTCAATTCTGCCGGGAATATCAATAATCTGACTATTTTCCAGAATAATGCTATGCTCGACCTCGCTGTTAGTAACTACACAATGATGGTTAATCGAGGTAAAGGGGCCAACATAGCTATTCACAATCCGGCAACCTTCGCCGATAATAACCGGGCCGCGCACCACACTGTTAATGATTTCCGCGCCTGTTTCAATCACTACTTTACCATCAATGCGGCTATCTTTATCCACAAACCCGCGCTGGGCTGGTTCAAGGCGGTCAAGAATCAGGCGATTAACTTCCAGCATATCGGCCTGTTTCCCGGTATCCACCCACCAACCTTTGACAATATAAGATTTAACCTGAAATTCGTTAGTGACAAGATATTGAATAGCGTCGGTAATTTCCAGTTCGTTGCGCCAACTTGGGTGAATGGCATTAACCGCCGCAAAGATATTGCTATCAAACATATAAATTCCAACTAAAGCCAGGTTGCTGGGGGGTTCGGGGGGTTTCTCTACCAGGCGGATTACGTGGTCACCATCCAGCACTGCTACCCCATAGCTCTGTGGATTTGCTACGGCCTTGAGCAAAATCTGGCAGTTGCTATCACTATTCTGAAATTCCTCGACCAACGGGCGAATGCTTTCTTCAATCATATTATCGCCCAAGTACATCACGAAACGTTCAGTGCCAAGATAATCCTGAGCAATTTTCACGGCATGTGCCAAACCCAAAGGTGCTTCTTGTGGAATATAACTAACCTTGATGCCCCAGCGTTCGCCATTGCCAACCGCCGCCATTACCTCCGCCGCCGTATCGCCCACCACGATGCCGATTTCCTGAATCCCGGCTTCAATCAGGGTTTCGATTGCATAAAAAAGGACGGGCTTGTTAGCCACTGGCACAAGTTGTTTGGCACTGGTGTAGGTCAGGGGGCGTAGACGCGTTCCCTTGCCACCGCTCAGGATGAGTCCCTTCACGCCGTTGGTTCTCCTTTCGGGTAAGCTGTTAGCTATCAGCCATCAGCTTTTAGGTGTTAGGTATTAGGTGTTGGGCTTTAGTACAAAAGCCAATGGTTATTAGTTTTTGGTTATTGGTTGCTGGTGAAATCTAAATCAAAAACCGAAAATCAAAGGTCAAAGGTCGAAATTCAAGACTTTCTACTCGTTACTTTTCACTAACAACTAATAACCAGAACGAGCCGTACAATCCTTTTGTTGCACGGCCCATTATACTACAGCCTTTTAGGGATATGAAGCTTATTTTGGTCGGATTAAAAATTAGGCGAATGAATCAATTCTCATCCCAGAGCGAGATTGAGGGTTGGGGGGAGCCATAGCCTACCGGGTCAAGCAGGTGGAGGCCTTCGTGGGCGGTGCTATTGACCTGGGTGGAAACGGTATAAACCTCCATAAGTTCAGGCGGATAGGGCTTTAATAAAGGTAAAATCTGGGCGGGCTCGGTCAGACGCGGGTCAAGCCAGGCTTCTTCTAACTCGCGCGGCAAAATGACCGCCATACGCTCATGTAAAGGTTTTATTAATTCGTTAGCTTCGGTAGTGACAATAGTGTAAGTTTTAAGCTCTTTACCGTCCGGCCCTCGCCATATGTCATAGAGTCCCGCCAGCGCGAAAAGTTGAGGACCACCATCAAGGCCTTTCAGCCGAACATGATATGGGATTTTTTCTTTAGAACCGACGGGCTTAGTCCACTCATAAAAACCCGTAGCCGGAACCAGGCAACGTTGACTGCGGAGGGGTTTGCGGTAGGCGGGCTTATCCTCAATCCCTTCCGCGCGGGCATTAATGGTGGAATAGTTGGCTTTTGGCTCTTTAGACCACGAAGGTATCAAGCCCCATTGCATCATTTCCAGTTGACGTTCTTCTCGACCCACTACTATCGGAATGGATTGAGTTGGCGCAATGTTAAAACGCGGTTGAAACTCCGCCGCAATCGGGCTGGAGGTGGCACTAAAGCGGGCGGCAATGGTTGGCCCACTTGCTTGTATAGCGTATCTTCCACACATACAAAACTCCTGTTATTATTTCAAAAACGGCCTGGAAGCCTCATCCAATCTGGCAACTTCTTCCGCGCTCAATCGCCAGCCCAAAGCTCCAGTGTTTTGTTCAGCCTGTTTCTGATTCTTCGCGCCAGGAATTGGGATAACCAATTCGTCTTTACACATCAGCCAGTTCAGCGCGACCTGGGAAGGGGTTTTGCCCTTCTCCTGAGCCACCGCCTTCACCTGAGTGACTAAGGATTGCAACTCTACCGAGCCACCGCTCCGGAATGAAGGCATAAATCGGCGCATTCCCCCTACTTTTTGAGCATTAGCTCCCATATATTTCCCGGTCAAAACTCCCTGGGCCAGAGGACTATAGGCGATTACCGCAACATTCAGTTCGCGGCAGGTCTGTAGCACCCCATTGGTTTCGGGTTTGCGATGCGCCAGGTTATAAAGCACCTGGTTTGAGGCCAGCGGCACACCATAGCCAGCCAACAGTCTATGAGCCTTGCGGGTTTGGGCAGCGTTGTAATTACTGACCCCCACTGCCTTAACTTTCCCAGCTTTCACCACTTTCGCCAGAGCCTTCATTAGATCCGACTGTCTTAATAAGGTATAAGGCCAATGAATCTGATACAAATCCAGTTGGTCTAAACCCAGGCGAAATAAAGAGCTATCCAGAGCCTTTTCCAGTTCAGCCGCGTTTAAGCGATAAGGCAAGGGCGCAAACTTGGAAGCGATTACTACCTTTGAGTTATAATATTTTAGCAATTGACCAACTATTCGTTCCGACTCACCCTTGCCATAAACCTCTGCCGTATCAAAAAAATTAACTCCGGCAGCCAGAGAAGTTTTGAATGCTTCGTCAATATCGTAACGAGTGAAATTCTTACCGTACTGCCACATTCCTTGATCGCCCCAGGCCCAGGTACCAATTCCAATACTCGAAACCTCGATTTTGGAGGCACCCAAAAATCGTTTGTCTTTTAATTCTATTTCAGTCATATTTTCCCATTCTTATCTATCTAGTTTTTTGGATTAAAGTGCTAGATTGTGTATTAATTGTCAGTTGTCAGTAACGGGTTAAACCTTCTAGAAACCCTTTCTTTTAATTCTTGCTCCTTGTTCCTCCCAAGTATAGTTACCAGAAATTAACTGTCAAACCTTATGGCTCAACCCAGGATTAAAGTGAGGTGAACATAATCCAAATTCAACCATTGAATTAATATCATTTTGGGCTAAAATGCTCGCAAATAATATGCCATGCTTGCATACTTAGGTTATAATTAGAAAATGTGGCACTTTGCAGAAAGAGCATGATTTTTTGTGTTTTGAGAGGTTATTTTTTTATCAGTCAGGTCATGTGGAAAGGCTGAATATTCTTATGTTAACTTTACCCAAACGAAACGATATAGAAGAAAAAAATAAATGGAATCTCGAAAGCATCTATGCAACCGATGATACCTGGGAAGCCGATTTTGTTTCGGTTAACGAGAAGTTACCTGGTCTGGAAGCTTTCAAGGATAAACTGGGCGATTCGGGCAAGGCCTTATTTGCTGGCCTGCAAATGTACGAAAAAATCATGATGAACCTGGAGCAGGTTTATGTTTACGCCAGCATGCGCCGCGACGAGGATAATACCAACGGCACTTATCAGGCTTTAGCTGACCGGGCGGCCAGTCTTTACTCGCAGGCGGCGGCCTCGGCTTCGTTTATCACCCCCGAAATTGTGGCAATTCCCGAAGACAAGTTGCAAAATTTTTATCAGGAAGAACCCCGCCTCGCCCATTACCGCTTTATGCTAGACCAGATTCTGCGGGAGAAACCCCATACCCGCTCGGCAGAAGTGGAAGAAGTGCTGGCCCAGGCTTACGAAGTTACCGCCGCCCCTGACCGGATTTTCAGCATGATAACTGATGCCGATTTTAAGTATAGCAATATTCTGGACGAGAACGACCAGGAAGTAGAACTTACCAACGGGCGTTTTATCAACTTCCTGGAAAATACTAACCGCCGGGTACGCAAAGACGCTTTTGAGGCCAAATATAAGGTTTATGGAAGCTATAATAATACCCTGGCCTCAACTTATGCTGCTTCGGTCAAAGCCGATATTTTTCAGGCCCGCACCCATTATTATAAAAGCAGTCTGGAGGCTAAACTAAAACCTCACAATATTCCCGAAGAAGTTTATACCAACTTGGTACAAACGGTTGACCGCAATTTGCCCAGTTTGCACCGCTACTTAAAACTGCGGAAAGAGGTATTGGGTCTGGATGAGTTGCATATGTACGACCTTTATGTACCCTTAGTTCCCGATGCCAGCCGCAAGATACCCTACAGCGAGGCGGTGGAAATCGTAACCAAAGGTCTGGGCAAATTAGGTGAGCAATATATCGCCGATATGACCAAAGGGATTAACTCACGCTGGATTGATGTTTACGAAAGCACGGGCAAGACCAGTGGGGCTTATAGCAGTGGCTCTTACACTACCCAGCCTTTTATCCTGCTCAATCATCAGGATAACCTTTATAGCGTCTATACCCTGGCGCACGAGTTGGGCCACTCCATGCACAGTTTCTACACCAACAAAAACCAGCCCTACACCTATTCAAACTACAGTCTATTTGTGGCGGAAGTAGCTTCTATCACCAATGAGTCGCTTCTGACCGATTATCTGCTCGAAAATACCACCGACCGGGCAATGCGGATGTACCTGATTAACACCCAACTTGAGCAGTATCGGGGTACACTGTTCCGGCAGGTTTTGTTCGCTGAATTTGAATATGAAACGCATAAACGGGCCGAAGAAGGCGAGTCCCTAACGCCGGAGTTGCTCAATAGTATTTACCGAGGTTTGATTGAGAAATATTACGGCCCGGTGTGCGTAATGGATGAGCAAATCGCCCTGGAATGGTCACGGATTCCCCATTTCTATTCATCGTTTTATGTGTATCAGTACGCCACTGGGATGTCAGCCGCCGCCTCTTTATCGCAACAAATTATTCAGGAAGGGCAGCCAGCCGTAGACCGTTACCTGAATTTCTTGCGAAGCGGTTCAAGCGATTACCCGGCGAATATCCTGAAAGTGGCGGGGGTAGATATGACAACCCCTGAACCAGTGCAACAGGCGTTGGATTATTTCTCCAAACTCCTGGACGAGTTCGAGCAATTGGCCCTCGAACCTGTGGGGGTCTAATCCGTTTAACCGCCAAGAACGCCAATCGGGGTCTAATTCATTGAACCGCCAAGGTCGCCAAGAACTATTTGTTCTGTTCTCTAAAAGTAAAATCAAGTTATGCACTTGAGTTCAAAACTACTCATTTACTACTTGGTTCAGAGCAAATTCTATCAAAGGGAATTGCTCTAAATCTGATTTGAAATGGCTTGTAAGTAGATTTTGAGCTCAAATATTTT
>JBBQZS010000040.1:0-63062 GCA_038207495.1 Chloroflexia bacterium | reverse complement strand
GGTTTTGGGCCTGGAATGAGTGGTTCGATTAAATCCCACTCCCTATCATTTAAGTCGCTGTCATAGGCTTTTCGTCTATTCATGCCTCCCAGTTTAGCGAATTTGTAAATACCCCTCCCCCATTTTTAGACAGGCTCTTAGGGGCATGCTGGTATTTTTCATTTGGCTCTCCTTTGGTTTGATTTTCGCATGAGAACTTAAATCTTACCAATTCTGAGCCTTTGTCCAAACGCATTTTCATCCGAATCATTAGTTGACAAAAAAAGAAAAATATTTAATAATAAATTTACAATTTCTGAACAGGAAACAAGCTAAGAGGGGAAACATCTGGATAATTTTCAATAGGATAAACACGCTGATTTATTCTACTAACTACTTCCCTCTTGTACAATTGTAATTTAAGTACCACCCCAGTGAGTGCTATTCTCGCTTAACTTTTTGTGTAGTAAAATCCGGGTCTGAGTCACAAGCCAATCCCAACAAGGGTTATTTACGTCGCTTTAGTTTCTGATACAACCAAAATATTAAATCTAACAACTATGCTTAATTAGCGTCGTATAAATAACTATTCGAGCTCTCTTGAAGTATCTCTGCGGGTTGACACTATTTCTAGTGACAATCGACTTCAAGTTTAGCCTTTTATTTGCTATGTCCAAATTTTAGGCAATTATTTGATGACTCTGCCGGAACCGAGTGACGTAGTGTCGTAAAAGAAGATTTTATTAAGTGAGGGGTAAAAAAATGCGAATAGCCCTTAGTAAGAGGTCCCATTTAGTGGGCCGCCTTAGTATTGCGGTGTTGCTCATAGTAACAACCTTTTCCAGTGCTTTTAATGAAAGTGTGGGAGCGGTAACCACCAACCTGAACCTGCCATCTTACGTCCAACTGGTGGAAAATGCCGATGCCCAGAGCTGGAGCCAGTTACCTGGTAGCCAGAAGTCTGGCCCTGTCCAGATTGTGGTTCACATCAACAAATCGCCTCTCGGCATAGTTGGCAAGAACATGACCCACCAGCAACGCCTGGATTATATGGCTGAAATCAAGGCTGCCCAGGATGCCCTGGCTCCTCAGATTACAGCCCTCGGTGGTCAGGTGGTAGGTCGCTTCTCCCACGCTGCTACCGGTTTGGCGGTTCAGATTGATGCCAGCAAATTATCCTCCATCCGCGCGATGGGTGGTGTACTGGCGGTTCACGGTATGGGCGACTATCAACTCGACCTGACCGAAACCGTTCCCTGGATTGGTGGCACTGCCGTCCAAAACCTGGGCGTGACTGGTAAGGGCGTTAACGTTGCCGTCATTGACTCCGGTATAGACTTCACCCACTCCAAGATGGGTGGCCCCGGCACCGAAGCGGCCTATGCCCTGGCTTACTGTGGTAATGCCGCAATCGTCCCCAACCCCACCAACCCGGCCTGTCTGGCGGCGGCGGCGGCTACGGCTAACCCGGCTCTCTTTGGCCCCGGTGCCCCCAAAGTTAAAGGTGGTTATGACTGGGTGGGTGAAAAATGGCCTACTTTTAGTTCCAGCATTTCCCCCGATTCTAATCCGATTGACTTTGAAGGTCATGGCACCCACGTCGCCGATATTATTGGCGGACTAGAATCAGCCCCCGGCGCGGGCGATAAAGGGGTAGCTCCCGGTGTTAACATCTACTCTTTCAAGGCTTGCAGTGCCGTTTCCTCCTCCTGCAACGGTCTGGCACTCTTGTTAGCGGTAGATGATGCGATGGACCTTGATGATTCCGACTACGGGGCTTGTACTCCAGGTGTGGACGCTGGTTGTCTGGACTATGACCCGGCGGACGTTATCAACATGTCGCTGGGCTCCCCCTATGGTCAGCCCGAAGACGACCTTACGCTGTTCGTCAACATCGCTGGTTATTATGGCTCGCTGCCAGTTGTTTCGGCAGGTAACAGTGGTGACCGCCCCTATATCGTGGGTTCGCCCTCAACGGCGGATGCGGCGGTTAGCGTGGCCCAGACTACCGTACCTTCCGATAAGCTCTTCAAGATTTCTACTACGGCTGGTGTTAGTGCCAACGGACTAGTGCAACCCTGGGGGCCGGCTATTACCGCGCCACTCTCCGGCGTACTGCAATATGGTAACGGTCTGGGCGGCAACTTGCTTGGTTGCTCGGCCTTCCCGGCTGGCTCATTGACCGGGAAAGTATTATTGGTAGATCGCGGTAGCTGTAACATCAGTGCCAAAGCTTCTAACGGAGACGCGGCAGGGGCAGCTTTTGTGATTATCGCTAACAATAGTTTCTCCAACACTCCTCCCAGCTTTAGTTTTGGTGGTGGTACCATTACTGCCCCGGCTCTAACTATTACCCAGAACGATGGTGCAACCCTCAAGGGTGCCGTTGGTTCAACTGCCTCGGTTGCACCTGGCAGCTTTGTGGCTTTGCAGGATGATGTTGTAGCTTCCTCCGGGCGTGGCCCGCGCATCGCCGATGGGGCAATCAAGCCTGATATTGCTGCACCGGGCGCAAGCGTTTCGGCAGAAGTTGGTACTGGTTCTGGCAAGACCGCCTTTGGTGGTACTTCCGGGGCAGCCCCAATGGTTTCGGGCTCGGCGGCTCTTATTATCGAGTCGTTGGAGAATCAGGGAGTGCTCGACAAAAACCCTGGTCTGGATGGGCCAATTTCGGCTTCCTATCTGGTCAAGTCCATGCTGATGAACAACGCCAACCCTAACACCTACATCGGTGGTAGCTCGGCGAATGGTGGTAGTGGCTTCCTGGCTCCTATTACCCTTCAGGGCGCAGGCCGGGTGGATGTTCTGGCGGCTTACAAGAGTAAATCGCTGGGTCTGGATGTAACCGAGTTTTACAACTGGCTAAGTACCGGCCAGAATAACCCTTGCTCGGTCTTCCCTGTAACGGATGTGTTATTCTTCTATTTGTTCGGCTTCCCGCCGGATTGTGCCGCGCCTTTCCCCTTCGGCAATGATTTCTTCAATGCCTGGAACAAACTCGGTGGCAGTCTTTCGTTCGGCTATGATGGTGTTTCGGCTACCAGCAGCGAATCACGCAAAGTATTAATCTCGAACGATGGTACAGCCTCCAAGACCTATAACCTGAGCACCTCCTTCCGTTATGGCGACGACAAAAACAAGGGGGTCAGCCTTAGCGTCTCTCCTGCCAGTGTGACCCTTGCACCTGGTAGATCTACCACCGTAGATGTCACCCTGAAGATTGATGCCAGGGGCTTGCGCGATTGGACGTTGGACGCCGGGCAATTCGGTGCCAGTGGTACCAACATCTATTGCAGCAATCCCGATCCAACCTATGGTTGCCCAACCCTGACGATTTTCGAGTATGACGGTTTCCTGACTATCAACGGCGGGGCAGATAACACCGTGCGCATGCCCTGGCAAGTGCTTCCCAAGAAGGCCGCCGAAACCAAAGTCGTTAGCAAAACCAGTTCTTCGGTCAAACTCAGCAACCCGGCGGCTTATAAGGCGGGCGATACCGACGTATTCTCGCTGGTAGATATCAGCCCCAACAATTGCGAAATTGTGGACAGTTTGGGCAACTGCGTGGAGTCTAACTATATTCCTGGTATATTGCCCGGTATCAACGCCACTGCCATTGACATCAAGGAGGTGGGGGTGCGTTCTTACTCTATCGCTGGGTTGAATGCTTCCCTGGGTTTGCCCGCCGCTCCTGCCGGCGCAATCAACGATGAAGTGATTGATTTCGGCTTGACGGTCTACGACAAACCCTATCGCGCGTCTCACAACTATCCGGTGGAGTTCGATATCTATGTTGACTCGAACGGGGATGGCGTGGATGACTATGTGATATTCAATGCTGACAGAACATTGAATGCGGCGGATGGTCGAAACGCGGTATTTGTGGCGGATATCAATCCAGCCGATGGCACTCGCCCAACTCGCCCCTATTTCTATAGCTTCACCGATTTCAACTCGCAGAACTGGATTATGGCTCTACCGGCGGCAGCGGTTGGAATTACTAGCAACACTCCGTTCAAGTTTTACGCTCTGGCTATTGATGCCTATTTCACTGGTAGTCTTTGGGATTGTTCGCCTGCTCCCTGTGGTACTTACCACACTTATCAGACGGGCTTACCCAAATATCGCCCGATAACTACCTCGTTTTCGGTAGCCAAGAAGGGTTCCTACACCCTGCCCTACAGCAAACCGGCGGGTGGCGCAACCGCATCACCTTCACAGAAGGGCTTGCTCTTTATGTACCGGGACGCGCCAGTTGGTAAGGAGTCAACCAGTGTGACTTTGCCTTAAAG
This sequence comes from Chloroflexia bacterium, assembly GCA_038207495.1. Taxonomy (GTDB): domain Bacteria; phylum Chloroflexota; class Chloroflexia; order Chloroheliales; family Chloroheliaceae; genus Chlorohelix. The sequence continues at coordinate 58,791 of JBBQZS010000040.1, read as the reverse complement.
GTTTCTAACCAACAGGTGAAGATAAATTAGGCCAGGTTTGGTTAGGGCTCTTCGAAAGGTGGCTGCGTCTAGCTTCTTTAATCAAACCTGAAAATATGGCCCGAACCAGGTTAGAAATAACCTCGTCCGGGCTTTTTTCGTGGGAAAACCCCCAAATTTTTGACATCTTCTATAGTGTTAATTTTTGGATTTTCTGTTGATTGTCGTTGCTGAATTAGTGGCACGAATATTGCCCTAGAATGTACAGTGATACATGGTCTAATAAAAAAGACAAATCGAAAGGACAAAGTTATGGTTAAACAAGGTGGTAAGAAAGCTCCCAAGAATGGTCGTGGGCGCAACCCCAAAGAACAGAAACTTCAAAAAACTGTTGAGAAAAGCTCGACAGTAGCGACGGAAACAGTTACATCTCATCCAATTGAGCCAGTTGGTACTGCCCAGGCTCTTAAGCCAATTCATACCGAAGATGGCACGATTTTGCCGGGAACCACTAAAGTAACTAAGGCTAAGCCTCAACCAGTTGGTGTCGCTCAGGCCACCGAGTCAATTGTTACCGAAGATGACACAATAAAGGCGCAAGCTTCGGCTTAAAAATAAGCTTCTACTTAATTACAAATAACCAAACTTAGGTCATTCATATTTGAATGGCCTTTTTGGTTAAGTGAAGTTTATTCGCAAACATCTGTTCAAGGTCATATTCCTGACCTTCGAGTTTAGATTTTGATTATAAAAAGCCCTTGACAAGATTTGTAAACGGTGTATAATTTAGCTAACAATGTTAACTAAAGCACACTATGATAACTAAAATAAACGGAGATTACAGATGGTGCAGACCCGGCGCGAAAAATTGCGAGAAACAACGGTTGAAGAAATCAAGGCGGTGGCACGTCGCCAGATGGGCGAACAGGGCGGCGCAAATCTATCCTTGCGAGCGATTGCGGCTGAAATGGGGATGTCTGCTCCGGCCTTGTATCGTTACTTTGATAATCGGGATAAACTTGTAACTGCCTTAATTGTGGATGCCTATAACTCCTTAGCCGATTTTATGGTAGCTTCCACCGGCCAAATTGCCAACGATGCCTATGGCAAGTTGTTTCTGGCAAAGTGTCTGGCCTTTCGCGAATGGGCTTTGTTTAATCGGGAGCAATTCATTCTGATTTTCGGTACACCCATACCCGGTTACCACGCCCCACCCGAAATTACTACCCCGGCGGCCTGGCGCAGTAATTCCCAGTTTATGCAAATTCTGGATGATGCCTGGAAAGCGGGCCGAATTAGCATTCCAACTGAATATCAGGGCTTGACTTCTCCGCTCCATCTTAAACTGGTGGAAATATTCAAACAGCGTGATTATGATATGCCTGCACCCCTAATCCATATTGCAATGGCAGGCTGGGGAGTAATTCAAGGTTTGGTGTCGCTAGAGCTTTATGGTCAGATGGACTACTTTGGGGAATCTGATACTGCTCTCTATCAACTGGAATGTATCGCCTATCTTAAGCGTTTAGGTTTAGAGACTTAATCCAAAATTAGCTTAACTAATAATTTCAACCACACTTTGGCGGTAGGCCGGCTTGAGATTTCCAAAAAATAGGGACTCGGCTTAGAGCCTCAGATTTATTGCGCCCTTTTTTCGGGCAACGTTACAAAAGGAGCTAAAAATGGCTAAATATTTCAAAGGTCGTTATACCGCCCAGCACGATGAAGCGGTAGTGGTTTTTATCATCGGAATGCGGGTAAATCGTTTACTTTCCGTCAAGAATTGGCTGGCTACCAGTCGGGCGATGGGAAAAATGCTTCAGACGCTCTACAAATACCCCGAAAAGGGTTTCAAGGGCGGACAAACTATTTTTTACTGGCGCGGTATTGGTCTTATTCAATATTGGGACTCTTTTGAGAGTCTGGAGAAATTCGCCCGCGAACCTTCCGAACCCCACCTGGAAGCCTGGAAAGAGTTTAACCGTAGTGCGGGCAAAGATGGCTCAGTGGGGGTCTGGCACGAAACTTACCAGGTTCAGCCCGGTAAATTTGAAGCTATCTATAGCAATATGCCGGAGTTTGGGTTGGCGGCAGCTACCAGGCATATATCTGTAACAGCTAAACGCGAATCGGCCCGTAACCGAATGGAGAAATCAGAAGGATGAGGGATGAAGAATGAAAGTGCCGCGCTTTCGCCTAATAACTAACAACTAACAACCAACAACTAAAAAGGAAGAAATAAAATGGAAGAGCTACATCTGATTTTTGGAACTGGCCCGCTTGGTACGGCGGTTATGACCGAACTATTGAAAAAGGGCAAACGAGTCAAAATGGTCAACCGCAGTGGCAAGGCCGAAGTCCCTGCCGGGGTAGAAGTGGTTAAGGGTGATGTTAATAGTGCCGAGAGTGTGCGGCAACTGAGCCAGGGGGCCACAGTGGTTTATATGTGTGCCCAACCCGCCTATACCCGTTGGGTGGAAGAATTCCCGCCAATGATTACGGCTGTAATTGAGGGAGTTTCGCAAAGCGGGGCAAAGCTGGTTTTTGGCGATAACCTCTATATGTATGGAGAAGTTAGCGGCTCTATTCGCGAAGACCTTCCATATGTTGCTACTACTCGCAAAGGTCAGGCCCGTGCTAAAGTGGCGAACTTGATTCTGGAAGCGCATCGAACTGGCAAACTTCGGGCTACAATTGGGCGGGCGGCGGATTTCTATGGGCCTAAAGTTGTAGACTCAGTCCTGGGTGAGCGAGTTTTCTATCCCGCTCTGGCTGGCAAAACCGCCTCGGCAGTCGGGAATCTGGAAGTACCTCATACCTATTCGGTTATCGGGGATTTTGGTCGGTCGTTGGTAACGCTGGGTGAGCATGAACAGGCTTTGGGACAGACCTGGCATATCCCTAACCCGCCAACTATTACCACTCGCGAATTGCTCAAAATAGTATTTGATGTAATAGGTTTACCGCCAAAGATGAGCGGCATGGGCAAAATGATGATGCGGATAGGCGGTTTGTTTATTCCCGAAGCCCGCGAGTCGGTGGAGATGATGTATGAATTTGAAAAGCCTTTTATCGTAGACCATAGCAAGTTTGAAAAAGCTTTCGGGGCTAGCCCTACTCCCCACCGTGAGGCTATTCGCCAGACCCTTGAGTGGTACCGCCAACATCCTCATACAAAATAGGTCTAAAGTCGTAGTAAGAATTTGCAACTTATTTTCGAGCCTTTGTGTCATAGACGTTACCAAGTTTGATATAGACCAAATCGAAGTAAGTTACAAATTCTAAAAGGAGAGTCTGGAATGATGGTGCTAAAAGAACAAGAGAAATTAAACAATCGTTCGCTCAAAGCTAATCTGGGTCAATATTTGCAGAAGGCTATTTCTACCAATCGGCTTTTGACCCTGACCGGGTTGGTAATGGTGGTGGTGCTGGTTTGTACAATCGGCGGTTTGATTTTTGACCCACGAGTTATAACTGGTGCCCCGGCCTGGTTAAAACCTGCCAAATTTGCTATCTCAATCAGCCTTTATTGTCTGACTTTCGTCTGGCTACTCAGCTTTGTGAAGGGCCACCCTAGGTTGGTAGCAATCGCCGCCTATGTTACTGGTATTGGACTTCTGGTTGAGCTGGTGATTATTGTAGTCCAGGTAGTGCGAGGTACTACCAGCCATTTTAACAAAACCACCTCTCTTGACTCGACCTTATTTAGCATTATGGGTTCTTTTGTAATGCTTATCTGGCTGGCGAACTTACTGGCGGCTTTCCTGCTTTTGTTCCAAAAATTTCCCGACCCAGTAATGGCCTGGTCTTTACGGTTGGCCCTATTTTTGACGGCGGTAGGCGCAATAATCGCTTTCTTCATGATTGCGCCTACCCCTACTCAGTCCGCCGCTTTAGCATCAGGGGCAAAATCGGGAATTATCGGGGCGCATAGCGTGGGTGTAGCGGACGGTGGGCCGGGGTTGCCCATCCTCGGTTGGAGTACGGTCGGCGGAGACTTGCGAGTGCCGCACTTCTTCGGGCTTCATGCTTTGCAACTAATCCCGTTAATCGGCTGGTTGATTGCTCGCTCCCGCAATGGTTGGTTAACTACCCACCACCGGGTGGTGCTGGTCTGGGCTGCGGGTTTGGGTTATCTGGGCTGGTTGGGAATTCTGGTCTGGCAGGCTTTGCGCGGGCAATCTATAATTGTTCCCGACAGTTTAACTCTGCTGGCAATCGGCGGGTTAGTGACAGTGGTGTTAATAGTAGTAGCAAGTGTGTACATTCAGGCCAGTTCAAAGAAAAATAGCCTGAAAGCAAGCTAGAACAAGCTGGAAATAGAAAAGGGCAGACACAATGGTCTGCCCCCTATTGTTAGGTTAGAAACTAACCTACCGCAATGGGCTTTTTGCCCGGTTTAGGTAGATTGAACTCTTTAACCGCGCTATTCTTGAACAGACTCATCAGCATCTTGAAGCCGCGCAATAACCAGAACAACAGGTTAAAGCCGACTATCAAAATAAGCGGTATCATTAGCAAAATTAAAGTCCAGTTTGGCTCCTGGCCTTTAACAACCATTTTATCAACCGAAAATTCTACCAGCAAAGGCAAACCAGCACCCAGAATAACAATTACCGCCAATAACCAGAGGAAACGTAGCCCGGTCTTCCGTAAAAAGAGGCCAACTTGCGGCCAGGTGATGTTCCCGGCAAAACGCTGCCGAATGACATCTTGCACCCGCATCAGGATGAACACAAAGGTAACAAGGGTGATTACTACGCACTCTACCACGAACAGCATCATAAATAGTATGGTGGTAGAGACCAGGCTGGATGATCCTTCTACCTCCAGGAAGTTAGAGAGTCCCGCATTTACGACTTCCATTAACATTGCAGCTATAGGCTGGAAGAAGAAAATCAGGGCCAGACTCATCAACGAGGCAATAACCAGTAAGGCTACCGCGAAGACCGCAATTACCTTGATTTCGGTCCACATCAGCTTCCGCCCAATCTGGCGCATTGTCATCCCGGAGCTTTTCTCTGCTCCAATTATTCCGGCAGCCCGTGACTCAAATTCCGGCAAGGGCTTTCCGGTTTTTTCTGCGGTAAGAATATCTATGGGATAGGTCAACAAGCGCAACATATCGGGATAGATACGTAGCAGGAATAAGGCTAACAAAATCAGGAAGGTTATTAGCGAAATGTAATTCAGGAAGGGCATCACAAACTCAACCGCGCTGCTGGTAAAGTTAATAATGGGGTCGTCCTTCAACTTGGTGGCGTTGTCGAGAATCAGGTCGAAGGCTGCCTTATCCGGGTCAGCAGTATCCAGGTCATAAGCCAAACTGACAAACATTGTAGTATATTCATCCACCAGATGATCGCTCTTGTCAATCACATCATTTAAAGCCTCACGTTGTAATACCACCTGGGGATTAGTGATACCACCCAACAATCGCCCATTCACAAACTGAACGCCCCACAAGGCAGCCCCTAGCACCAACAAAATCAAGGCTACCAAGAAAGCCTGGGGAGCGTAAAGCTTGTACAGCTCGCCAGTTTTGACACCGCCCGGTATGTTTTTGGCAATTTTCTTCTTCATAATCAGGGGGTAAAGTAAGAATCCGATAAGGGCCAGCAAAGGCAAGCCGACAACGATAATCAGGAAGACCCAGAAAAGGCGGGTATCGGCGGTTTTTTGGGTCTTCTTCTCCAGACGGTCAATTGCAATCGGCACATACTCGCGAATTTTCTCCGCCGCAAAGGCCTTTATCTGGGTGAGTTCTTCAGGGGTCAACCCTCCCGCCAGCATTTTCTGGAGTTCGGCTTTCTCTTCTGGCTTGAGGCCTTCATCTACTACAAATCCGTCTTCATCCGTATGGACATCCTGGGTCAGGTGGGTTGGGTCGGGTGGGTTTTCGGCCAGGGCAGACCGTCCAACAAATCCGAACATCAGAGTTGCTACCATGAATAGGACAACTAACGTGCTCAAAAATTGCCATTTCCGAGTCTTTTTTGGTGCTGGTAATTGTGGCTGGGCCATCAAAAATCTCCTTATAAGGCTTAATTGTAACAACGATGCTATTTTTTTACCGTTAACCACCGAATGAGCAATAATACATCTTAACACGGAATTCTCAGAATCTTCTGCTGCGAATTTTCTCTTTCAAGGGGAACAAACCCAAAATTTATTTGTTAATGTTCTAAGATTACCAAATCTTCATTACGAAAACAATTACGAAAGGGAATTTTAAGCTGATTTGATTTTTCAAGATTAATTCAAGAAGGCCAATTCCGCTTGACTAATTACAAATCAAGCTTTTGGTTAACCTAAAAACAGCCAACAATATTATTTTGTTTGAGGTAAAATAGCCCTTGCAATTTTGAGACAATGAGCTTATCTAAAGTGAACCTTGAAGGAGGAGATATAGGTGCAAACTGCCAATAACCCGCCCATTTCTAATTTTAGAGCATTTGGTTTGCTGGTTTTATCAATGGTTGCCAGTGTATTACTAGCGGCTTGCGATGCCACCACCACCAAGGAGGCAACCCCAACTTCCCCTGCTAGTCCTGTTGTTCCAACCACCGCCCCTGCCACTACTTCAGTAGCTACCACAAATTCAAAATTTGAACCAATCCTCTTTGTGCATGGTAATGGCGACTCCTCGGCTCTCTGGCTAACTACGGTCTGGCGGTTCGAGTCCAACGGCTATCCCCGTGACCGCCTCTTTGCCCTGGATTATCCCAATCCCAATGCGCGCGATAACGATACTCTGGCCCAACCCAACCGCTCCGGCACCGAAGAACAAAGGCAACAACTGAGTGCAAAAGTAAACGAAATTCTGACAACAACCGGGGCAAGTAAGTTGATTCTGGTAGCGCAATCACGCGGCGGGAATTCCGTTCGCAATTACCTTAAAAACGGCGGTGGGGCGGCAAAAGTTGATAAAGCTATTCTGGCGGGAACACCTAATCATGGAGTTTCAGCTAACTTGCCAGCCAGTAACGAATTTAGCGGGCAAGGGCCTTTTCTCAAGGATTTAAATACTGGCAATGAAGTGGTAGAAGGGGTCAGTTTTATGACTATTCGCAGCGATAGTCAAGATAAATTTGCCCAACCGGGAATAGTTACAGGTTTGGGTTATGAAGGGCCAGAGCTTAAGGGTGCAAAAAACGTAGTAATTCCCGGCCTTGACCATCGAGAAACTGGTTATACTCCAGCGGCGTTTGCCCAGATGTACCAATTTATTACCGGGAATGCGCCCGCTACTCTGGATATTACCCCGGAAACTGCCCCAAAACTAAGCGGGTTAGTGACGGGCTATGAAAGCGCGGTTGCAACCAACAAGGGGGTTGCCGGAGTTAATTTTGCGATTTATGAGTTAGATCCTACTACTGGCAATAGGCAAGGGGCAGCAGTTTATCAGACTACCAGTACTGCCGATGGTTCGTGGGGTAGCTTTACCGCCAAACCCACCGCCTACTACGAAATAGTGGTGCAAACTGCTAACCAGCCGACCCGCCATTTTTTCCGTTCACCCTTTCCCCGCTCAACCCCCTATTTGCATATCCGACTGTATCCTGATGCTGCCGTTGCTGGTAAAGCGGTGATTTATTACACCCGACCACGAGGTTATGTTTCAAACAGCCGGGATAAACATTCGTTGGATGGGAAGCCCGTGCCAGGGGTCAGGGATGGCGTACCCACTGACTCTTCTTTCCGGGTGGAGTATGAAGGGGTGGAACGTTCGGTTCCGGCAATGCTAAATGGTGAAAAGATAGTTGGGCGGGCAATACCGGGTGACGTGGTTTATATCGAGTTTACCTATTAAGAGTTATACCAGCATTATCAAGGCGGCGTAGTTGCCCTGTCTGCCGCGCATCTCAGGGGAAGTGGCGCGGTAACTGAAAAAAGTATCCTGGTAACACTGGCTGCATAATTCGGAACTCTCGATATTTTCGGGTTTGAGACCCGCTTCCAGCAAGGTATAGCGGATGGCGGTCCACAGGTCAAAGGTGTGGCTGCCATCCGGCTGAAGCGGCAAAAGTTCTTCTGCCATATCTTGCCCGAAAGCCTGCTCTATTTCGGCTATTCCTGGCCCGCCAAAGGTATAACAACACGCTCCGATGGATGGGCCAATCCCCGCCAGGATATTGGCTGGTTGGCAACCGTATTTTTCAACCATTACTCTGACCATCGCCCCGCCAATCTTGCTGACAGTGCCGCGCCAGCCGCTATGTGCCGCCCCAATCACTTTCTGTAGCGGGTCGTAAAACAAAATTGGTGGGCAATCGGCATGCCCAGTTAAGAGCGGGAGGCCGGATAAATCGGTCACCAGCCCGTCCGTTTCGGGAATGGAGTTGCGCCAGGTAAGGCCTGCCCCATAAGCTTCCGGGCCAATTGCCGCTACATTTGCTGAATGCACCTGATAGCCACTGGTCAGGCTGGTAAAATGTTTCTCCCAGTCGCCACCACAGGCCGCTAACAATTCGGCTCGTCGCTTTAGAATAACCTCATCTGCTAATCCCAGATTCGCCCCGCCAATTTTATACTCATTCGGGCTTTCGGGCTGAACTTCGGGCCAGAGCGGATTTTGGGGGGCGTGGCGGGTGCTGATGCCATGAATTAACTTCGGGTAGCCTTTCAGCAACTCGAATTTGAAAAGACTCATCTTTAGCGGGTTTTCGGCAGTTATTGGCATAATTATCAATGTTGAATTTTGAATTATGAGTTTTGAGTTACAAATTCAAAACTTACTTCTTAAAACTCAAAACTCCTTTCGATTTGCCGGGTAACGGAAAACATCTTTATTGGGTGGGCGGACTAATTCAGTGGCTCCATTGTCTGGGTTGGCGGGTTGGCGATAGTGCAAACCCCGAATTATAACCACCGGGGTAGCTTCGGCGGCTTGCCCCATCACTAAAGAGGCCGCCCCCGCCAGTTCATCACCAGTCGCTACCAGAGTATTTTGCAAAGTGTAGCCAAATATATCCTTTTCGCCGCGCTCATCCACTAACGCCGCCAAACCCGCCGTGCCAAGAGCAACACCTACCCCACCCATTCGGAAGGGTCGCCCATGAGTATCGTTGATTACAATCGCTACTTCTGCGCCCGTAAGTTTCTTGAAGCGGCTCTTGAGATTAGCAGCACTGAGGTTAGGGTCTTTTGGCAAAAGAGCCAGCCACACGTCGCCTTCTTCCGCCCCCGGTTGTTCTATATTGGAGCGGTCTACTCCGGCATTAGCGCAAACAAAGCCATGATGGGTTTCGACCACAAAAATACCAGGGCTAACCCAGATAACCTCCCGACTTTCATCCAGAATGACCTGAACATGGCGCGGGTCTTTATCGGCAAGTGGGGCGATTTTTTGGGCGCGTTCGCTGGCAACCACTTGCCGCAGATTGACCAATCGCCCCTCGCTTTTGCTGACAATTTTCTGAGCCAGGGCTACTACATCGCCATTTTGGAGAGAAAGGTAAGAGGCCGTTAATTGCTGAACTATAATTTCAGCCAAATCATCACCGGGTTTAATCAGTGGGATGTCGGGAACTGGGATAAGTTGTATTGAGTTGGCGGGAGTCATTGGGGTAGGAATTCCTCCAGAATTTGGGCTGCCAGTTTTTGTTTGTCGGCTTCGGTTTTCATTACGGTCTGAGTTACCAGGGTTTTAAAACCCATTTTTTCAATTTCGGTGGCCTGTTCCGCGTCCACTTCGTCTAACACAAAACCCTGGGCAAATCCGGCATAATATTTGGCAACCCCAAAAGCAGAGGCTTCCTTTTCGCCACCCATACTTTGCATTATGGCGGCAGCCGGCCCTTTCAAGGCGACCCCTCCCACAATCGGGCTTACCGCTACAATCGGAGCCGGGCTGTTTTGCAGTAATTCGCTCATTCCCGGAACGGCTAAAATTGGCTGAACACTTAGATAGGGGTTGGAGGGGCAAATAATAATCAGACTGGCTTCCTCAATCGTGGCTCGTACTTCCGGGCTGACGCTTGCCTTCTCTACTCCCTCAAAACCGAGGCCAATAACTGTGTCTGTGGCCCGCCGCCGCACAAAATATTCTTGAAATGGCAATTCCCCGGCCTCTACCGTTTGCACTTTGGTTCGTACATCTTCGTCCGCCATCGGCAGCAAAGCGCATTCCAAACCGAGCCCCTGGGCTAATCGGGCGGTAACAGCGGTGAGGCTATGCCCTTCTTTTAACATCTGAGTCCTTATTAAGTGGGTGGCAAAATCGCCATCGCCTAATAAAAACCAGCCATCTTCGCCATAACGTTTGAGCATTTGGAGTGTGGTAAAACTATCGTTTGCCACTCCCCACCCGTGTGCCGGGTTTACCAGCCCGCTAAGGGTATACATGACCGTATCCAGGTCGGGGCAAATTCGTACCCCGAACAGTTCCAGGTCGTCGCCAGTATTGCCAATAATAGTCAGGTCGGTGGCACGTTGCTTGCTCTTTAATTCAAGATACAAACCCAAGGCCAATTTCGCCCCGCCTACACCCCCGGCCAGGGCCACGATTTTATTAAATTCAGGCAGATTTTGTTGCATCATAATGACTTGATTATAACATTAGCCGTTAGCCTTGTATAATTCGTTCTGTCTAATCTAGGTTAAACACAATCATGGGCGTTTTCAAAAACGCATTGAAATTAATGGTAATGAACGGCAGGGTTTTATAATCAACCAGGTTAAAATCGAATCACTTTAAATTTAAATCGTTGACTTTTTAGCAAGCTTGCAGCATAATCACTAATATCAAGGTAAAGTGAAATGAGCCGGAAATTATTTAGCAATATACTTAGCAACGCTTGTTTTACTTACCTCTGGGTCGCTAGCTTATCAAGATAGGATTGGCTAAACTTCTAACCACTCCTGCTATATACAACTGCCCCCAAAATCAAAAACCATGAATAATACCTGTGACAATCTACAAAAATGGGTGAGTTTTCAGATTGGAAAGAGGTTTGGTTAAGGTTAAGCGGGGAACAGAATTTGTTTATTTACGAAATGTGAGGGCAGGGATTGAGTAAGGAAACAATTCTGGTTGTAGATGATGAGCATTTTGCCAGGGCAGCAGTGACAAAAGTTTTGGTGGCTAGTGGCTATAATGTTCATGCGGTGTCAAGCGGACAGGAAGCGATTGATTTCGCTATAAATGAGCCCTTTGATGTTTTATTAACCGATTTTCGGATGCCCGGTGGTTTGGATGGTTTAACCACCGTCCGGGCGGTGCAAACAATCAATCCAGAGATTGTGGCAATAATGATGACCGCCCATAATACGGTTGACCTGGCGGTGCAATCCTTGAATCTGGGGGTACACGGTTTTGTCATTAAGCCTTTTACCACCCACGACCTGCTTAAAACGGTTCAACAGACGCTGGAACGCCAACGCCTCATTCGGGAAAACACCCAACTACGGGCCCTGAATGCTGTCTATACTACTAGTCAGGCCTTAATTTCGGCAAATACCGACCTGAACAATTTACCTAAACTGACCCTGGCCCTGGCCCTCGAAGAAACTCGCTCAACTGAAGCCTACCTGTTTTTTGAGTCTACTCAAGGGATAAAAGAGCTACAATTGGTTCAAATTGGCCTTAACCCGGAACACGGTGAAGATTGGGTTTCCAGGCCGAAAAGGAATTTTGTCTCGGAGAAACTGACAAAGCTGACCGAATATTTTGATTTCCCTGACCCAAGCGATTATGAGCTAACTCAAAAGCTGCCCCTACAAACCCTTTTGGAAAAAGCCGAGACCGTAATGGAGGGGCGTTATCAACTCCTTTTAATAGATGATGTTGAGGTTAGCACTGAACCCGGCTTATTTATCCCATTGCAAAAAGAGAGTTGTACCGTATTTGTACCAATGATGGTGCAGAGTCGATCTATTGGGGTCTTGGCTATTCGCCGGGTGCAAATTGCCCGTACTTACAATGAGGTAGATTTGCAAACGGCTAATTTATTGGCAGGACAGGCCGCTATCGCTATCGAGAACGGTCGTTTGTTTACCAGTTTAGCCAGAGTCGAGGCTTTGCGGGAGGCCGATAGATTACGGAGCGAATTTGTTAGCACGGTTTCACACGAGCTTCGTACTCCCCTCACCTCAATCAAAGGTTATGCTACCACTTTGCTACGGGAAGATTTTAATTGGAGCGTGCAAACAGGTCAAGAATATCTGGGTATTATCAGCGAAGAGTGTGACAAGTTAATGGAGTTGATTGATAATATCCTTGAGGTTTCTAAAATTGAGGCCGGGGTTTTGCGGATACGCCCCGAAACCACCCAAATTTTTCATGTGATTGAACGGGCCATCAGTGAATCACTACGGCGTCACCCGGAACTTGATTTGAAATTTATTAGTCCACCCGCCGAAGAAGTACCTTTTGTGCTGGCCGATTCTCATCGGATTGTTCAAGTATTGCGGAATTTGATTGGCAACTCGTTAAAGTATTCGCCAGAAGGGGCCCATATTACGGTAAAGATCGAAACTCTTGTTAATGAATCTCCGCCCAGGGTCCTGATTGGGGTGGTTGACCAGGGAATTGGTCTTAAGCCCGAAGATCAGAGTCGAGTTTTTGAACGATTTTACCGAGTAGATACTGGTTCAACTCGTCGAACCGAAGGCACAGGGCTTGGTTTAGCGATTTGTCGTGGTATTATTGAGGCTCATAACGGGCAAATCTGGGTTGAAAGTGAAGGGGTTGGTAAAGGCACTCAATTTTATTTCACTCTACCAATAGTAGAGCTGCGTGACCTTGTGTTTTCAGATTAAACTGATCCATTTTGTAGCCCTGAATATTTGCCGTATATTTTTGGTTTGGGATAATAAATCAGGGCAGGAAATCAATTCTGGTAGGTCTTGAAAGGAATTAGAATAAATTATGGCTCAAAAAGAGAAAACCGTCCTGGTTGTGGACGACCAACCTAGTCTGGTCAGGTTAGTACGCGATAACCTTGAATCGAGGGGTTTTAAGGTAGTTAATGCTTCCGAAGGCACCCGCGCTATGGATATTGTTGAAAATGATAAACCTGACCTGGTTATACTTGACATAATGATGCCAGGGATGGACGGTTATGAGGTTTGCCGCCGTATTCGCGAATTTTCAACCGTGCCGATTATTATGCTGACTGCCCGGACTGAGCAGGAGTCGCTGGTGCAGGGGTTTGAAGCCGGGGCCGATGATTATGTTACCAAGCCTTTCCACGCCAATGAATTGCTGGCAAGAGTAGAGGCGGTTTTGCGGCGGAGCGAATATCAGGAAGTTAGCAAATATTCGCCGACTTTTTCTTGCGGGGATATTTCGATTGACTTTGTGCGGCATGAAGTGACTAAAGCAGGCAACATCAAACAGCTTACCCCCACCGAATACCGCCTGTTATATTATCTTGCGGTAAACTCCGGCAAGGTGATGCTGCACGCCGATTTGTTGACTAAAGTTTGGGGGCCGGAATATTCGACTGCCACTGATTATCTACGGGTTTATATTCGCCACCTACGTACTCACCTAGAAGATAAAGATAGTGAGCCCGTTATTATTATTACTGTGCCGGGGGTAGGTTACGTGCTTAAATGCCCCAACGCCGCTAGTTAAAATGATGGCTTATATAAATAATTGAATCCAATTCGTAGGGACAACCCTTGTGGTTGTCCTATAACCCACGCGGGCAGACATATTGGTCTGCCCCTACGTTAAATCTTCTTGAACTTGCTATTATATTCAGGATTTCAACCAATCTTCGACTTTAATTCTTACTAACCACCACACACTGTAAACGGTTGCCTTTTGTGCCGTTAAGGTCAAGACCCTTGCCTGGGAACTTCTGGATTTTCAGACCAGCCAGATAATTATTACCACCAAGTACCAGGCCATTCCCGCTGCTACCCATTCCGTCCAGCACAATCCCCGGCCCACCACTGCACCCGCCATCTATGGTTACCCCGGCGGGAACGTTTATGGGCGCGCTAACGGTGATTATATTGCCACTCGTCAGGTTGAAAATTATCCCGGTATTATTTGCCTGGGCAAGCGCGTACGAAAGCGTTCCTGGCGTAGTACCTGCCCCATCATCGGTAATTTGGGTTACAGTCTGGGTAGCTTTCACGCAGGTCAGGTTGTAGGAAACAGATGTACGCGCCGGGTCGTTGGTCGTCACATTAAACGAGGCACTGATAACATTTGGGCTCCCCACAGTGGGAGTACATTTGATGCCGATGGTTTGGCTATTACCCCCGACAATATCATAACCAGTTGTAGCCGAGACAAAAGCAATCTCACTACCCGTCTGTGAAATAGTACCCAGGTCAATATGCAAGCTGGTAACAGGATCGCCAGTGTTACTAACTATCAGGTTCAGGGTTTTAGTAGTGCCCGCTGCTACCGCTCCAAAATGCAGTGAACCCGTTGGCGATGAACCATAGGTTTGTACTACCACTTTTAGGCTTGAATTGCTACTTGACCCTGCCGCCGTTTCTTTAGCAGTAATATTACCACTTGTGCTTGTCCAACTTCCCAAAGTATTGCTAGTGACCTTTACGCTGATAGTGCAGGTTTGATTAGCTGACAGTCCCAATCCTCCACCGTAATGCTACTACTGCCCGCTACCGCCGTCACAGTGCCAGGAGTGGCACAGGTGTTGGTGACAGTGGGTGGGTTAGCAATTTTCAGGGCTGGTGATAAATTATTAGTAAGGGCCACCGCAGTTAGAGGTGCGGCACTGGGTGTAGACAAGGTAAACGTCAGGGTCGAGAGGCCATTCACCAGAATTTTATTTGGTGAAAAACTTTGGGTAATAGATGGTGGAGGGGCAACCTCAAAAGCTCCAATATCACAGTTGCCACTGAGTGGTCGCGGCAAACCACGTTGATCGTTGTTGTAGGGGCAGCTTGCTACCGGGATAATATTTATGGCTGGGCTACCCGTTAACAAAGCCCTGGTACGGGTATTGCCGCCATTGTCGGCTAACGCGCCAAGTTGGGGGTTGTTATGATAGGCGATACTGTTAGTGCAATCCTCGCTGGCAGCACTGTTCAGGGTAGAGTATTGGAGATTGTAGCCTCCATCGCTATATTTGCCACTATTCGGGAAACAGTTGTGATAGATGTTCCAGTTGTTGCCGCCGTTATTGGCGGTGTTGTTGGCGATTATCGAATTACGGAGCTTCACATTTGGCCCGGCGTTCTGAATCCCGCCACCCTGCCACCAGGCGTAGTTATTGGTGATGGTGCTATTAATAATATTGACCGGGCCACTGGTGTTAAAGGACATCCCTCCGCCCATAAAGCCGGTGGTGTTATCCGAAACGGTGGTGTTGATAATATTAATATTGCTGGAGGCACTGCTATTGACCGCCATCCCTCCGCCGAAGCCCATATTGGCATTTGGCTGCTTGGCTATATTATTGACCATCGCCGAGTTACGAATGGTAAGCTGCACCGTTTCGCCCGTCCAGATTGCCCCACCCTGATTATCCGAAATATTGTTGGTAAAAAGCACATTGTTAAAGGTGAAAATGCCGTCGCCAATCCGCACCGCCCCACCGAGGCCACCATAGCCGTTGTTAGCGATATAAACATGGTTGCCGCTAAAAGTCAGCCGCTCAAAAGTGGCACTCTGGCCTTTGTTATAAAGGTTGCTGCGAATGGCCCCGCCCTCAGCGTAGGAGCTGTTGTTAGTAAAGGTGCTATCCTGAATAATTACAAAGCCATTATCTCCCTGCACATTGTCGTTATAAAAAGCCCCGCCATTGCCCTGCCCTGTGGAGTGGTTATTAGCAAAAGTGCTGGTGCGAATAGTTACATTTGCCCCGATGGCATGAATTGCTGAACCACCGCCATTATTGGAGACATTGTTGGAGAAAGTGCTGGCATCTACCGTTAATACTCCACCCGCCACAAAAATCGCCCCGCCAAAGTCCCCACTATTTCCGGCGTTAGAGTTAAAGGTATTATTCAAAACTTTGACATTGTTCAGGGTGATAATGCTCTGCCACTCGCCCTTTACCGCCGCGCCGCCAGGGTCATTAGTGTTGGTAGAGGTATAGTTGGCGTTTTGGAGGGTGATATTTTTCAGAGTGATACTTTTCTGGTAGGCCGGATGAAAAAAGCGAGTGTTGCGCCCGCCTGCGTCCAGGGTTATAACTCCGCCGCCGTCAATCGTTACGTCGTTGGGCAGGCTTATCTCATTGGTAAAACTAATAGTTGACGTGCCACAATTAAAGGTAACACTGCCGCCCGATACCGCCGCTGCCGCTAATCCGGCCTGGGTGCAATTCGTGACTACCCCGCCGGCCTGGGCTGTACCCAACACTAAAAAGAGGCTGAACAGCCCCGCCATTGCCAAACCTATTGCCAAACCCAATCTATATTTATGTTGCACGCTTTTCACTTTCTAAGGTTGTCGGTGGTCAGTTGTTGGTTGTCAGAAAAATCCGGGAGCTGATGGCTGAAAGCTGACTGCTTTCCTTAATTGAAGCAAATTCGGTTTCAGCTGGCTATAGGAAATAGAGGCTAGATTGGAAGGGTGCAAGATAAGGGCTGAAAGATGAAGAATGCAGGGGAATGGTATAATGGTAGGAATACTACTCCCAAATTTAGAACTGTTCAAAGGTATTAGCTATGAATGAGCAACGAACCAATTGGGCCGGAAATATTAGCTTCAGTACTTCCCAAATCCACTATCCCAAAACTCTAGAGGAAATACAAGAACTGGTGAGGAACGCCAATAAGTTAAAGGTACTTGGTTCAGGCCATTCCTTTAACGATATCGCTGACACACCTGATAATCTTATCTCCCTTAGTAACCTGGAACCTGTTCTAAAAATAGACACTGAACGCCACACTGTAACGGTCAATGCTGGTGTTAAATATGGGCAAATTTGTGAAGAACTAGATCGCCAGGGTTTCGCTTTGCATAATCTGGCTTCTCTACCTCATATTTCGGTGGCAGGAGCCTGTGCCACCGCGACTCACGGTTCCGGCGACCATAATGGCAATTTAGCCAGTGCGGTTGTAGGAATGGAACTGGTAACCGCTACTGGCGAGGTGGTTAATTTGTCTCGTGACAGCCAGCCAGAACAATTTCAAGGAATGGTGGTTAGCCTGGGCGGTTTGGGAGTAGTTACTCAACTTACCCTAGAAATTGTCCCAGCCTTTACCATGCGTCAATATGTTTACGAAAATTTGCCACTTGCTCAACTGGAAGCTCATTTCGATGAAATTACTGCAAGTGCCTATAGCGTCAGTTTCTTTACCGATTGGCAGAGTCCGCTAATTCAGCAAGTTTGGCGAAAGTGTCGGGAGGAAGACTCTAGGTTTGACCCACTCGTTGAGCGATACGGGGCTAAATTAGCGGTAAACAATCACCATCCAATCCTTGGAGTATCAGCGGAAGCCTGCACTCCGCAACTGGGGATTAGTGGCCCCTGGTATGAACGCTTGCCCCACTTTCTTATAGCCTTCACGCCCAGCAGCGGTGATGAGTTACAAAGCGAATATCTGATACCTCGACCGCATGCCCTTGCCGCAATCGCCGCAGTTGACCGATTACGGGACAAAGTGGCCCCTTTACTTCAAATTTGTGAGATAAGGACAATCGCCGCCGATAATCTCTGGATGAGTCCTTGTTATCAACAGGCCAGGGTTGGGATTCATTTTACCTGGAAAAAGAATTGGGAGGCAGTCAAACAAATCCTGCCGCTAATCGAAGAAGAGTTCGAGCCTTATAACGCTTTACCACACTGGGGCAAGTTGTTTACGATGCCCTCCGCCAAAATCCAGACACTTTATCCAAAGTTGGGGGATTTTCAAAAGCTCCTAAGTTCTTTCGACCCTACCGGCAAGTTCCGCAACGCCTTCCTTGACAAATATATCTATGATGAAAAATAGCTTTCTATATTCCCTGAGTGCAGGGCATAGGCGCACCTCCATGTTTCAAAAGCATTATTCCTGATACCGTTGGCGAACTAAAAGAGAGAATATTTGCTAAAATGGCAGAAGGAGAAAGAAAAAAGGAGTAAGGAAAAGGAGTAAAAAGATGCCCCTCCAGCCACAAAAAGTAGAAACAATTGAAATTTCCACTAATGAAACCTAAAAGAAAACAAATTTTGTTACTTTGGTTAATTCCAGGGGTTATGTTACTTTTTGCTGGAATATACTTGCTGGAATATTGGTTAAAACCTGCCGACTGGGTACTTAAAACTGTCGCCACCTTAAATTTGGTATTAGTGGTGGGTTTAGTGTTACTGGCATGGCTGGAAACAAGGAAAAATAAGCCCTCTTAGCTAGTAGCCTTTAGAACGAAGTATGCGGACAAAATTAAAATAAAAGGAAACTAGAATGACCCAAAAGTGGCAAAACTGGTCTGGTTCGGTGGAATCTACTCCGGCAGCGATAAAATACCCCACTACTCAGGACGAGATAATCCAAATCGTCAAAGATTGTCAGGCGAAAAAGCTTAAAATTCGGGTGGTTGGGTCGGGCCACTCTTTCACTCCTTTAGTGCAAACAAACGGAGTGTTAGTCAGCCTTGATTTTTATTCTGGCATCGAGCATATAGACGTGGAGAAAAAACAGGCCACAGTGCTGGCGGGTACTAAAATCAAGGAATTAGGCGAATTGCTCTATCAGCAAGGATTAGCTCAACCTAACCTGGGCGACATAGATGTTCAGAGCATCGCCGGGGCAATCAGCACTGGTACACATGGTTCTGGCGCAACTCTCGGCAGTATCTCAACTCAGGTTTGTGGCCTGACTATTATAAATGCTGCGGGTGAAGTAATTGAATGTTCCGCCAACAGCGAGCCGGAACTATTCCGGGCGGCTCAGGTTTCGTTAGGGGCTCTGGGAATCATCAGCAAAGTTAAGTTACAGCTTGTGCCAGCCTTCAAGTTATATTTTGAATGGAAAAGGTTGAAATTAAGTGAGGTTCTTTTCAGCATCGAAAAACATATAACCGAAAACCGTAATTTTGAATTTTTCTGGTTTCCCTACTCCGATTATGTCCAGGCCAAGTTTATGAACATTACGGACCAACCAGCCAAACCCAAGAGCTTTACCCGTCGTTTTAACGAAATAGTATTGGAAAATGGGGCGTTCTGGCTACTCAGCGAATTTTGCCGAATTTTCCCCAAGCGTTCGGCGGGAGTTAGCAAACTTGCAGCCAACCTGATTTCTGGTGGTAGCGACGTGAATTATGGTCATAAAATTTTTGCCACGCCCCGGCTGGTTAAATTTCAGGAGATGGAATATAGTCTACCTCGCCAATATTTTGCCAAAGCCCTGGTTGAGCTAGATGCTGAAATCCGGCGCAAAAAGTTCCGGGTGCATTTCCCGATCGAGTGTCGTTTTGTTCGGGGCGATGATATCTACCTTAGCCCCGCTAACGAGCGCGACTCGGCTTATATCGCGGTACATATGTATCGAGGGATGGAATACAAACCCTATTTTGAGGCAATGGAGGCAATTTTTCTTCGTTACGGTGGTCGCCCTCATTGGGGCAAACATCATAGCCGCACTGCCGCCGACTTTGCCGAGCTTTACCCTCATTGGCAAGATTTCCAGACCGCCCGCGAGCGTCTTGACCCAGATGGTCTTTTCCTCAACGATTACCTTGAGACGGTGTTAGGGAGTTTAGAGGCAGAGGTTAGAAGATAAAATAAATTTGTAAAGAAACCTGCCATATTATTTGTGGATGGAGGAACAAAGATGTTAATCTCTAGTAGGCCAGAAACTAAACTTGATAATCTGACCACCAGCCAACAACTGGCGGTAGCTTTGCGAATGTTAGAGCAATACGGTATTGCCGATGGAGCTGCCGGGCATGTCACTCTGCGCGAACCCGGTACTAATACCTGGTGGTGCAACCCCTGGAATTATGATTGGGCCTCTATTCGAGCCAGCGACCTGATTCGGCTTGATGCTGCTGTCAATGTTCTGGAAGGGGATACCCCGCCCAGCCAATTCCTGGATGTGCATTTCCTGATTTACGCCGCCCGTCCCGAAATTAACTGTGTTATCCATAACCATCCCTTTTATGCCTGCCTTTATTCCGCCCTTGAAAAGCCGTTGTTAATACTTGACCAGCCCTCTTGCCTCTTTTTTGAAGACCACGTAATCTATAATGAGTACAAGGGACTGGCACAAGGGGCGGATATTACCCGTCCGATGGTCGAGGCAATGGGTCAGAAGCGCACCGCCCTTCTTAAAACTCATGGGATTGTTACCTGTGCCGAGGAGTTGGACGCGGCGGTTTTTCAGGCGGTTCATATCGAACGTTCCTCTCACCTGAGTTGGGAGGCCAGTCAGCACCCCGCCTTCGATCCCGCTCATGGTCAGATGGACATTGAGGTCGCTCGGCGTACTCGTGATGCCTTCCGCGCCCGCAAGCCCCCGGTCTTTCGCCTGAATTGGGAGGGTTGGGCTCGGCAAGTTTTACGCCAGAGCCCCGATGTCTTGGAATAAACAATGGCAGCTACAAATTTATTCAAAACCGGGGAACGCGCCGAGCAATCGCCCATCAGTGGGTTGGTCTATGGCCCGTTGCTTAATGACCAGGATTCGATAGATTTGTTAGGCGATAAATTGTTGGCGGCTCCCTACAAAGCTTTGCCGCAAGCCCCGGTACTTTATATAAAACCTTATAATACTCACGTAGGACATGGCGCGACGGTTTATTTACCCTCCGGCGTTTCGGAGCTTGAAGTGGGCGGTACGTTGGGGCTGGTTTTTGGCGAGAAGGCCAGCCGTGTCACTGAAGATAGAGCTTTTGCGACAATCGCGGGTTATACGGTGGTAATTGACCTGAGTGTACCCCACCAGAGCCTATTTCGTCCGCCCATAAAAGAAAAATGTTTTGACCGCTCCTGTCCGATTGGCCCCCGAATGGTGGACAAAATCGAGTTACCAGACCCCACCAACGTGATTATTACCACCTATATCAATAGTGAAGTAAAACATCAGCGTAATCTGGCTAATCTGGTGCGGCCTATACCTCGTCTTATCACTGATGTGACCGAATTTTTGACACTATTTCCAGGGGATGTGTTGTTGGTGGGTGTGCCCCTAAATATGCCTCTGGCACAGGCCGGAGACCGGGTAGCAGTCGAGATTTCTGGTATTGGACGGCTGGAGTGTTTTATATCATGAAAAGAGCCAGGATTAAATATAATGGAAATATCCAATCCGCCATTGCCGAAGAGGGTGGCTTGCGCCTGGCGGATGGGCAGCTTGTAGCTGAAGATAGGGTGGAATGGCTTACCCCGCTAGAGCCGCGCACCGCCTTTGCCCTCGGCCTTAATTACGCCGACCACGCCCGCGAACTTGAGTTTAAAGCGCCAGAGTCACCCCTGATTTTTCTCAAGGGGCGCAATACCTTTGTGGGTCATAGGGGGCTTACTCCCCGACCTAACGGGGTGACTTTTATGCATTACGAGTGTGAATTAACAGTTGTGATTGGTCGTGAGGGGAAAAATATACGGCCTGAACAGGCTTATGACTACGTGGCGGGCTACACTATCGCCAATGATTATGCTGTTCGTGATTATCTGGAAAATTATTATCGGCCCAATTTCCGGGTAAAAAGCCGCGATAATACCACCCCGCTTGGCCCCTGGCTGGTGGATTTAGGGGATATTCCCGACCCGCTGAACCTGAATTTGCGCACCTATATTAACGGCAAGCTCACCCAGCAGGGCAATACCCGCGATATGATTTTTGATATTCCTTATCTTATTGCCTATCTATCAGAATTTATGACGCTCGCGCCCGGTGATATTATTCTTACTGGAACGCCCGAAGGTCTGGCAGATGTGCAGGCGAGTGATGAGGTGGTTTGTGAGATTGAGAGCATCGGGCGGCTGATTAATACGATTATTAAGGAGGAATAAATGGGAAAACTGGCACTGGCGGCAAAAATTACCCATGTCCCTTCGATGTATCTGTCCGAACTGCCCGGTAAGCATCAGGGTTGCCGAGAGGCCGCTATTGAGGGTCATCGGATTATCGGGCAACGTTGCCGCGAATTAGGGGTGGATACAATTGTAGTATTGGATGTCCATTGGCTGGTTAATGCGGGCTATCATGTCAATTGCAATTCTCATTTCAAGGGCATTTACACCAGCAACGAACTGCCTCACTTTATCAAAGATATGGCCTTTGAATATCCTGGCAACCCGGCGTTGGGTCAATTAATCGCTAAAACCGCTACTGCGCAGGGGGTTTTTACCCGTGCCCACGAGGTAAACAGCCTGGAACTGGAATATGGTACGCTGGTACCGATGCGCTATATGAACTCTGACCAGTTTTTCAAGGTGGTTTCGGTGGCGGGTTGGTGCGCCTGGCACAAACTTGAGGATAGCCGTAAGTTTGGTCTGGCTTTGCGGGAGGCAATTGCACAAAGTGACTCAACGGTGGCGGTGCTGGCAAGTGGCTCGCTTTCTCACCGTTTTCAGGATAACGGCAGCCCGGATGAGGCAATGTTTGATATAAGTCGGGAGTTTTTTCGGCAGGTAGATTTACGGGTGGTGGATTTGTGGAAGGCGGGCGATTTCAAGACTTTTGTGGCGATGTTGCCGGAATACGCCCAGCTTTGTTACGGCGAAGGCAATATGCACGATACCGCCATGCTGTTGGGGATGCTGGGTTGGGATGATTACCACCAACCCGTTGAGATTATCACCGACTATTTCAACAGCTCCGGCACCGGGCAAATCAACGCAATATTCCCGGTTGGTTAGACCTAACCCCCTAGCCCCCTTCCCTGATTCAGGTAAGGGGGAACAAGAAGGAGCGAATATTATGCCCCACATTATTGTTGAATATAGCACCAATATCAAGGCCGATGCCAATATCCCGGAACTGTTGCGAAAAGCTACCCAAACGCTGATTGATCAGGGCGGAGTTTTCCCGATAGGCGGTATTCGAGCGCGAGCTATCGAATTAACCGAATACTATGTTGCTGACGGCGAGGAAGATTATGCTTTCGTCCATACTAATTTGAAAATTGCAGCAGGACGGGACGCAGCCACTCTAAAAAAGACTGGAGATGAGCTTTTTGAAATGATAAAAGCCCATTTTGCCGAGATGTTCAGTAAGCGTTATCTGGCTCTTTCATTGGAGATAACCGAACTTAATCCGGGATTTGAGTACAGACACAATAATATTCACGCCCGCTTCAAGTAGCAAGTTGAAAGTCGAAAGTCAGAGGTCAAAAGTCAAGAGCCAGTAAGAATAATTGTAGTGACCCGTGCCTACCCTGGATGGACGCTCGACTTCCCGATTTTAGATAACCGAAAGGATATGGAATGCTAGACCGGGACACCATCCGGCAGATTGCCCAGCGTTTGCAGGAGGCCGAAACCAGTCGGGTACAAATTCGCCAGATTTCACTTGACCACCCCGAAATTACTATCGAGGATGCATACGCTATCCAGAGCGAATGGGTAGCCCGCAAAATTGCCGAGGGTCGCACTATCAAGGGTCACAAGATCGGACTGACCTCTAAAGCGATGCAAGCCTCCTCCCAGATAAACGAGCCCGATTACGGCACTTTGCTGGACGATATGTTTTTCAGTGATGGCTCGGAAATCCCTTTCAAGCGGTTTATTGTACCGAGGGTGGAGGTCGAGTTGGCTTTTGTGCTGGACAAACGGCTGGATAACCCTAATTGCACTATCTTTGAGGTGCTAAATGCCACCGATTTTGTCGTTCCTGCGGTTGAGATTATAGATGCGCGTTGCCACCAGCTTGACCCTCAGACCAAACAACCTCGCAAGGTCTTTGACACCATCTCCGATAATGCAGCGAACGCCGGGATAGTGATGGGTGGTCGCCCCGTAAAGCCGCTAGAAATAGATTTGCGCTGGGTTGCCGCGCTCTTGTACCGTAACGGAGTTATCGAGGAATCGGGAGTGTCTGCCGCCGTGTTGAATCACCCCGCTAACGGGATTGCCTGGTTAGTCAAAAAACTTGCCCCACACGGTGTAGCTTTAGAGCCGGGAGAGGTGGTTTTGTCTGGCTCGTTTACCCGCCCCGTGCCTGCCCGCCCCGGCGACACTTTTCATATAGATTATGGGCCATTGGGGGCAATTTCCTTTCAATTTGTAGAGTAAGGGTTAAGCATTCAGCAAATTCTCAGTTTTCTTTAAGCCTGGGCTAAGAAGAACCTGTTAAAATCATTAATAAGAAGTTCTGAATGAAAAAATTAATGGGTTAGAAACTAACCCTATATCTATAAATTGAGGAAGTAATAAAAATGAAAAACCAATCAAGACGTAAATTTGTCAGGCTGGCTTTAATGGTGCCACCGGTAGTCGCACTGGCAGCTTGCGGCGACCAAAGCCCTTCCGCTCAGAGTCTTGCTACTACTAGCAATACAACCCAGATTGCCACTACAACGGCTGCTGCAACAACGGCTGCCAAAACTACAACGGCGGCGGCCACTACCACTCAGGTCGCTACCACCGCGCCAGCCACTACAACCCAGGCTGCAACTACGGTAGCTCAGGTGTTACCGCCAACCCCCCAATGTAGCAGCAAAGCCGTTGCGACCATTGCCGAAACCGAAGGGCCTTATTTCAAGCCCAGTTCACCTCTGCGTACTTCTCTGTTAGAGGCAAGCATTAGCGGCACAAAGTTGATTGTTACGGGTTATGTCCTTTCTACTTCTTGCCAGCCTGTCAAAAATGCTTTGCTGGATTTCTGGCAAGCCGATGCTAACGGGCAATATGACAATCAGGGCTTCAAAATGCGCGGTCATCAGTTTACCGACGACACTGGCAAATTCACCCTGGAAACGGTTATACCTGGCCTTTATCCGGGGCGCACTCGGCACATTCATGTTAAGGTGCAAGCTCCCAATCAGGCAATCCTAACCACCCAGCTTTTTTTTCCTGGTGAAGCCCGCAACCAGACCGATGGGATTTTCAACCAGAGCTTGCTATTGCAAATGCAGGATATTACGGGCGCGAAACAGGGCAATTTTAATTTCGTCCTAAATGTTTAAGGCTGTTTGTAGTAATCTTTAACAAACAAACTCACCTGTGCTAAAATAGCGGCTAAAGCTGGATGGCTAAAGCCGCTTTTTTTGTGGGCGGAATAAATTATAAAAAGGCTACTTATGAATAAAATCAAACTATCACCCTCCATTTTGACCGCCGATTTTGCCCGGTTGGGGGCGCAAGTGGAAGAAGCGGCGGCGGCAGGGGCGGATTATTTGCATGTGGATATAATGGATGGTCATTTTGTCCCGAATATTACGATTGGCCCGATGGTGATGAACTCGTTACGGGCGGTTACGGGTATTCCCTTCGACACCCACCTGATGTTAGCCCAACCCGAACGCTATATTGAGGAGTTTGCCAGAGCCGGGGCAACCATTATGTCAGTGCATTATGAGGCGTGCCTACACCTCCATCGGGTGATTCAGCAAATCAAGGCTACCGGGGCAAAGGCCGGCGTGGTGCTTAACCCGGCGACCCCTGTGGGTCTATTGGAAGAAATATTGCCATATCTTGACCAGGTAATGTTGATGAGCGTCAACCCTGGCTATGGTGGGCAAGCCTACATCGAGACTACCACCGCCAAAATCCGCCGTTGCCGGGAAATGATAGACAAATCGAATCCTGGCTGTGACTTGGAAGTGGATGGCGGAGTGGGCGCAAAAAATATTCAGGCCGTAATCGCGGCGGGGGCAACCGTAATTGTAGCGGGGTCGGCGGTTTATAATAAGCAACAAACCGTCGAAGAAGCCATTCAGGGCTTGCGGTTAATAATGGAGGTTTGACTCTGGCAAGAGCTTGTATATAATCGAAAGTAGTATCGGGACGTTTGAATTAATCAGCCTTGCGGTACAAAGAGCGGCAAAAATTAGAATATTAACAAGGATGGACAGGATAGACAGGATTATTAGGAGTTTGAGTTAACCTGGTTTTAACTCAGTCCTCAGTCCTCAGTCCTATTTTGAGGAGAGCTAATGGCAGTTATAAAATTTGGTACTGATGGTTGGCGGGCGACTATCGCCGAAGACTATACTTTCGATAACGTACGGAAAGTAACCCAGGCCACTATCGAATATCTGAAAAAAGAAGGACGGGCTAAGGACGGGTTAGTGGTTGGTTACGATACCCGTTTTGGCTCGGAACATTTCGCCGAAGCAGTGGTGGAAGTAGCGGCGGCTAATGGCGTTAAAAGCTACCTGACCAAAACTTTTGTACCTACGCCAGTTATAAGTTATTCGATTATCGAGAAAAAGGCCGGGGGTGGGGTGGTTATCACAGCCAGCCACAATCCCCCAACTGATAATGGTTTTAAGATGAAACCCTATTACGGCGGTAGTGCTTCTCCCGAAATTGTAGGGGCTATTGAGCAATGGCTGGAAACCCCCGTCCAACGCCTCTCCCTGAAAAAAGCGATTGATGCCGGCTTAGTGGAATATTTTGATTCCGACACCGGCTATTTTGCCCAATTAGGCCGGATGGTGGATATTGAGGGCATCAAGCAAAGCAACCTTAAAATTTTGGTGGATTCGATGTGGGGGGCGGGGCAGGGTTATTTCCCCCGGTTGCTGGCGGGCGGAACGGTCAGCGTTACCAATATCCACAACGAACGCAACCCGATTTTCCCCGGAATGCACAATCCCGAACCAATTGCCCGAAACCTGACCGAGCAAATGAAACTGATGGCGACGGGTGGCTACGATATAGGTATTTCCAACGATGGCGATGCTGACCGGGTGGGGCTGACCGACGAAAAGGGCAATTTTGTAGACCAGTTGCGGGTATATGCTTTGCTGGCCTTATATATGTTGGAGGTGCGGGGGGAGCGGGGCATGCTTGTGAAGTCGCTTTCCACGACCTCAATGTTGGAAAAGTTGGGCAAACTCTATAATGTGCCAGTATTCGAGACTCCCGTTGGCTTTAAATATATTGGCCCGAAGATGATGGCCGAAAATGCCCTGATGGGCGGCGAGGAGTCGGGCGGTTTTGGTTTCCGTGGACATATCCCTGAACGCGACGGGATTATCTGCGGTTTGTTCCTGGCGGATATGATGGTCAAAACTGGTAAAACCGTCTCTGGACTGATTGAATGGCTCTTTGAGAAAATCGGCCCACATTATTACGACCGGATTGATTTTAACTTTGAGCAGGAAAAACGCGCCGAAATTATAAGTCATATCCAAGCCAATACCCCCCAGGATTTGGCAGGGTCGAAGGTTATTAAAACCCGCACCGACGATGGGTTTAAGTATTACAGTGAGGATGGGAGTTGGTTGTTAATCCGCTTTAGTGGCACTGAGCCGATTATGCGGGTTTACACCGAAACCACCTCACCCGAAAGCGTAAAAACGATACTGGCGCAAGGCAAAACCATTACGGGCGTTTAACCTAATTCCCCAACCCCCTTCCCAGAATATGAGAAGGGGGAATAATACCTCAAAAACCTCAAAATGAGCGAAATAAACCACCCAACCGCCAATATAATCCAGGCGGACGGGCCAAAACCTGTCGATTTTAAAAACCACGTTATAATTTGCGGTTTATTCAACGCGGGCTACCGAATTTTGGAACAGTTGATGGAGGCTAAAATTCAGACGGTAGTGATAGACAATAATCCGGATGCCCGCTTCATTGAAATGGCCCGTAATCAGGGTATAACAATACTTAAACGGGATAGCCGGAGTGAGTTTACTTTGCAAGCGGCGGGAGTCACTCAAGCCGCCGCCATAATTGCCGTCAGCGACAACGATTTGAATAACCTGGAAACTATCCTGACCGCCTGTGAGCTTGCCCCCAATATTCGAGCAGTTGCCAGTTTTTATAATCAACAAATCGGTGAGCAACTTATCAAAAGTCTGCCCAATGCCCGCGCCCTCTCTATCGCGGAACTGGCGGCAGGCACTTTTATCACCGCTTCTTTGCCCAGTCAGGTACTGCATCTGTTCGAGTTGGCTGGGCAAGAGATGGCGGTGGTGGTTGACCGGGTGGGGCGCAACGGCCCGTTACAGGAGCTTTACGGTTTGGTAACACCAATTATGCGGCAGGGTGGGCTGATTAATAGTTTTGCTGCCGAACAAGGCGAAATTCCAGAACCAGCCCGAAACGGCAAACGCCTGATGCAGGAATGCCCCCCGGTAAATACCCCACTTTTAGAGGGGGATTTGGTAACGCTGGTGGGGCGCGTGACTGACTTGATTGATTTAAAAGAGGTCAGCCTGGATGCTAAACAGGTCGCGGCAGTCCGAAAAGGCACAAAATCCAAATCACCTAAAAAAGACGAACGTCTGCCTTTGGTTAAGCTAGTTCGGGGGTTACTCGGCAATGTAGATAGGCCCCTGCGCCGCACCCTGATTGCCAGCACTTTGCTAATTTTGACTGGAATTATCGTATTTTTCCTGAAAGACCAGAATTCCAGCCCAATAGATGCACTTTATAACACTATGATTACTATCGGCAGCAATTATACCCCGGTTTCTACTGACACCTGGCTATTCAAGCTGTTCGCGGTGATGCTGATTATTGTTGGGACGGCTTTGTTAGGGGTAATTTACGGTTACATTACCAACTACATTGTGACCGCTCGTTTAGCCGACGCGCTGGGTAAACAAAAAGCTACCAACATGAAAAATCATGTGGTGCTGACCGGATTGGGGCAAACAGGCTATCTGGTGCTAAAGGGTCTGGTGGCTAGGGGTGAACAGGTAGCCGTGCTGGAAATTGATGAGCACAACCGTTTTATTGCCCTTGCACGCAATATGGGCGTACCAGTAATTTTGGGCGATGCCCGCGTGGCTGAGACTCTGGATCTGGTGAATGTCAGCAAAGCCCGTTGCATTACCATTATGAGTAATGACGATTTAGCCAACCTGGAAACGGCCTTGAATGCGCGTGGACGCAATTCAAGTATCCGGGTGGTGCTGCGCCTATTTGACCGTAATCTGGCCGAACGCACCGAAAAAACTTTTAATATCCAAATCGCCCGAAGTGCCTCGGCTCTGGCGGCACCCTATTTTATCGCAGCGGCTCTGGATTTTGAGGTGGTAACCTCATTTTATGTGGAGCGCACTCCCTTCTTTGTGGCGAAATTAACCGTGAAAACAGGTAGTATCCTGAGCACCTTGCGCATGCGGGAGGTTTACACCAGAGCGGGGGTTTTGGTGCTGGCCTATCTGCCCGCCCCGGCAATCGTTAGCCAACAACCGATAAGAGGTATAAATAGCCCGGCGGTTACTCAGTTTCCGGTTAATTCCCTGATACCGATTTTTCATCCGCGACCCGATCAACCGTTAGCCGCAGGTGATGTGATTTATTTTGTAGGCCCTTACGAGCGGATTACTTCAACTTACCGCCTCAATTCTTAAGATTGGGCTAATCTATTCGCTTTGAGGGAATTGATTGTCTGGAAATTTGAGTGTATAATAATTCAGAATTACGACTTTCGCTTTGGAATAAATTAATTGGATTAAATAGCTCCAATTTGAACTTCTCAATTGACCTCAAGCGAAAGCCCTAAGAATATAAGGGGAATAACCGTTTTGCTGTTGAATTACCCTTTCGGAAAGCAATTTTATAAATATTACCTGATTTGTAGGGGTTTTATTTTCGGTATCGCAACAGGCTGTTTTCAACGCCATATTCAACCATCCTAGAAAGGTAGGGCGAGCCAATGCAATTTGTGGTGCAGAGTGGAGCGGAGCCAGGTCGAACATATGATGTCAAGACGGGAAAAACGCTCTCAATCGGTCGCCAATCAATCAATGAGATTGTGGTTAGTGACGAGCAAGCTTCCCGCAAGCACGCGGAAATCGAGCTGACCCCCAGCGGGGTATTAGTCACTGACAAAAACTCGGCCAACGGGACCTTTGTAAACGGTACACGCATTAGCTCTTCCCAAATGCTAAAGCCTGGTGATACTCTGCAAATTGGTACTACGGTGCTGAAGTTGGTAGATAGTGATAGTGGAGCCAGCACGGTTGCCAGTGGTTATGAACAACCTGCCCCGCCTTCTGGCAGTCAGGATTATGCCGGGGGTTATGCCACTGTGCCAGGGGTTGGTAGCTACGGTCAGCAACCATCGGGTGGTTATAGTGCCCCCACTCCTGCCGCAGGTACGCCTGCCTACGGAAATTATGCTCCTCCCGCCCAACCGCAGCAATATGGTGGTTATGATGCGGGACAGGCCGCCTATGGTCAGCAACCTCAACAGTATGCCGGGGGTTATGACCCTAATCAAGCCGCCTATGGACAACAGCCCCAACAATATGCAACGGGTTATGACCCTAATCAGGCGGCCTACGGTCAGCAGCCCCAGTTTGGTGCTGCACCTGTCGCTACCGCTCCTGCTAAAAAATCCAGGATGGGCCTGATTATCGGGGTCGTGTTAGGGATTGTGGCTCTGGCGGTTGTTCTGGTAGTGCTTTTTGCCTTTGTTCTTAAGAGTGATGCGGGTGGTGGCGCAGTAGGGGATTTACCAGCTCCCAATAATGGCACCAAAATTGATGTTGCAGGAACAGAGTTGGATTCATTTACCAAAACCACTGGTATCCCGGCAGGTTCAAAAACGGGATTCTTCACATCTTCCGAAACCCCCGCTAACCTTAAAACTTTCTACGATAGCAAGATGAAGGATAAAGGTTATACAACCTCAAATATTCCTTCAGGTTTGGGTAACACTATTACCGCTATGGCTTATCAAAAGGATACAAAAGGGGCAGGTGTGGTGATTTTTGGCCCGCTTAAGGATAGCGATATTAAAGGTTTTGAAAGTGGGGCTACCGCTAATTCACTTAAAGGAAAATTTAAGGTTGGTGACTCCCTGGTCATCCTGTTTGAGGCCAATGTTAATGGTAACAAAGCCTAGTTTGGTCGTTTGTTTGTTGACCTAACCCCCCTTGTCCCCCTTCCTGTATTGGGAAGGGGGAATAGTTAACTCACTTCAACCCTTCCCTATGCCAAACAAATTTATTAGTGCGATGTTCTGGGGTCAAATAGGCCGAATAGCCGAATTTGGCCTCAGTTTGTTGTTTACGGTATTGGTAGTACGTTGGCTAAGTCAGGAGAATTACAGCACCTACTCCACTATTATAAATTTTTACCTTATACTTCTCTACTTTCTTAATTTTGGTATTACCGACGCTTTGCAACGCTATGTTCCGGTTTTGCGGGAAGAGTCGGCTTTAGCTCCGCTCTGGCTATTGCAGCGTTTTTTTGTAATTCGCCTTGGAGTTGGAATGCTAGTAGCGGGGCTGATGTGGCTGGGCAGGGATTTGCTGGCGGAGTGGTTTAGCCAGCCTTTTATCGCGCAAGAAATCGGGGCGGTGGTCGCCCTTTTTCTGGCTTATGTTATTTTTGAGCCACTGGTAAGCTTTTATCTTGCCTGGTTTAGGGTCAGGCAAATCGTCTTCATCCGTTTTTTTGGGCAACTAGCTAATATTATTATAGTTGGCCTCTGGTTCTGGCTTAGTGGCTCGGCGGTCTTACCTATTCTGGTGGCTTTGCTTATAACTAACCTGATAATGTTTGGGGCGGGAGTAGTTTTTTTACCACGACCGGGCCTTTTTGCCCGATTGCCAGTTAAGCTAAAAACTCCTCTGGGTGAGATTGCGGGCTACTCTCGCGACTTGTGGCTAATCACCCTGATAACTATAGGTTTGCAGGGTCAAATAGATGTGATATTGCTGGCGGTGCTGTCAAGTGGCTCGCTGGCGGTACCATTTTATAGCCTTGCCTCAATATTAATTAGTCGGGTTTACGCGCTGGTGATTGCCTGGGCCGGGTCGCTCAATTCTATTATCTCGACGGTGCTGCTTGAAAAAGGCCAACCTGGATTAGAACGCTATTTTGCCTATTCCTATCGCCTGAGCCTCCCTTTTCACCTGATTCCGATGGTTGGGCTGGCGGCTATCTCTGACCCGGTTGTAACCTTGTTTTTCGAGAGTCGTTATCACCCGGTATCCTGGCTATTAACTTTGTTCGCCCTGCAAAATATCCTGGCGGCCCTACTGGGAGCGAGTGTTACTCCCGCTTTTATCAACATTCTGGGTCGGCAGAGAATAATGTTGCGCTGGCTAGGCTTCTTTAGCCTCTTGAATATCGGGCTGGATATTTTACTAATTCCGATATTCGGGGCGGTAGGGGCGGTTATCGCCACCAGTCTGGCTAATACCCTCGCTCAGTTGATGCAAGCTTTATTAGTCCGTGACCTATTCGGCAGATTAAACTACATATATCTTCTTAAAATTGGCGGGGCAGTTTTAACGGCGGGGCTGTTGGCAGCTTTTATCGGGAGTGAGGGTTTATTGGTAATAATTATCCGGGGCGGGGTTTATCTAGGTTCTTTGTTGCTGTTTTTCAGGTTGCTAAAACCGCTTGAGGAGTCCGACAAACAGGTTTTGTTGAATATAAGGCCCGGTTTGGCTCGGATTCTGAGCTATTTCTAACTTATTTCTGGCAATCAAATAATACCAGCCCATTGGCTAGAGCGGCATTGGGTGGTACTGATACTGGGCTGGTAGGTTGCCATATTTCCGGTGGTACGGGTTTACAGGCGGTGGGTATCCAGCGAGTTGTTTCAGATAACTGACCCTCGCGGGGTGGTAGTAAGAAGAAACGGACTTTCCCTCCGCTAACCTCTTTCTGCAACTGGTCGGCGGTTAGAATCGGGTCGGTGCCAGAAAATCCGCCAACAGTCATCACCGCCTGTCCAGTTTCCAATATAAAGGGAGCGGCATCAATGCCGTTGGTAGTGGCTAACAGAAAATCCTCACCCTTTCGGTTAGCTATCAGATAATTGGTTAAAGCGGTGGCCGGGGGTGGCTGGAAGCGGCTAGTTTGCTCGGTTAGTTCTGGCCCAGCAAAGGGCAAGGTTGGGTTGCTGATTCCCAAAACTGGCGTGAGCGTCCAGGCGGTAGGAGCAATTAACAATGATAAAACCCCCGCTCCAGCGAATATACCCAACCATCTCCCTTTTTCCTGTTGCAAGGTTCGGGCGGTAGTTAGCACCAGAGCTGACCCTACCCCTAATCCCGCCACTAACGGACGTAGCCAGCTATTCCAGTTCGGGTAATAGCCCAGAATGCCGTTAGCCAGGGCCGCGCTCCCTACCAGTGACAACGGCAATAGCCAACCCCGCCAGCTTTTCCCCTGATAATCTCGCCACATCGCCACTGTCCCCGCCCCAACCAGAGCGGCTATTGCCGGAGCTAACATTATCAGATAATAGCGATGAAACAGGTTTGCGACGCTGAAAAAGAGCAATTGGGGGACTAGCCAGACTGCCCAGAATAATAAGGCCTGATGCTCTTTCGATAAGGGTGGGGTCGGGTGCGTTTGCCAGAAAGCGGCTACTAGCCCCGCCAGTGCCAGCAACAACAGCCAGGAAGCTTGCCCGCTCAGTTGTTTGTTTATCAGACGTAATATTTCAGGCGGGCCAATTTCCAGACTGAGATTTAGGTTGCCTCTACCCGGTCCAAGTTGGGGCGTACCGCCAGGGGGCGAGTTAACTGGTGGATTTGGGTTGACTCCCGGCACCAATCTGACCAGCCCGTTATGCCCGCTGATTAGCTCAGTTACGGTATTATCCTCGCTACTCCCAACGTAGGGACGCTGCGTGGGCGGGGTTAAATCTACCGCCAGCACCCACACCAGCGATACGATTATCAGCAAGCCGCTTGCTATTGCCAGATTCAAAACTTTTACCCGCCAGCCCAGCTTTGCACCCAACCAATAAACCAGATAGAAGGCGGGCAATACCATAAAAGCCTGTAGCATTTTGATATTGAAGCCTAATCCTAGCAGGAAGTAGCTCAATAAAAGCCAGCCTATTTTGCCACTTTCGGTAGCGCGACTAATTGCCCAGGCTGCCAGTAACAGCACGAATACCAACGGGCCATCCATTGTATTGTTGCGGTTGGTGGCGATAAAGATAGGGGTCAGGGTCAGGGTCAGGGCTGCCAATAGCCCCGCCACTGGCCCAAACACCCGTTTGACCAGATAATACAGCAGGGCTACCGAAAACAGCCCTGACAATACCTCTGGCAAAAGTATTCCAAACCAGTTCAGCCCGAAAACTTTCGCGCTTAGAACCTGTAGCCATAAGCCAAGCGGCGGTTTATCTACCGAAACAAAGCCGTTTGGATCGAACGCCACGAAAAAGAAGTTATGCCAACTTGTCAGCATGCTCTGGACGGCGGCAGAGTAATAGAGGTTGGAAAGCCCTTCTTCGTCCACACGGTAGAGGTGCAGGAACGCCGCCAGAAGCAGGATTACCGCCAGTGCAAAACTCGGCCAGTAACGTTTCAGCCAAACTTGAGGGCTTTCCCTTGTTTTGTTGGATTTTGGTAGGGTTACTTGCATTTTTGCTTCTTAATAATTTAACTGCCAGCTTTAGTTTTCAGGAGCCAGCTTGCCTTATCCGCTCGATGGCCTCCAGATAACCTTCTTTAGTTAAGCCATAATCATAGTCATTATTATCGGCTCTAACCCCTCGCTCCATATATGGCAGCATATCTACCTCGCCGTACATTGCCAAAGCCCAGGCTAGGTTGTCGATTTTCAGGGTTAGCATTATGTCTCCTGGTTTATATCTTACCCGACCGGCCTTTTCGGGGTGTTGTTCGTAGAACTCCCTTAAAATAGGAATTGCACGCCGGTCCCCCATCCGTCCCAGTTCTATTCCTGCCCAGCTTATGGCATTCATTACAGAACCATTGGTTTTAGCAAATTTAGTTTCCAGTGTCTGGCGTATTGGGTCGTTCTCATCGGTTAGCCCGTGACGCTTTAACAGGTCAGTTAAAAATTCTTTAAGATATTCCCAATCTGAAAACTCATTCACGTAACCCCATATAATAGCGGTGTTTCTAAAATCTATGGCTAACTCTAAGCGCCTCTGCTGGATTTGCCTTTCCTTTTCTTCAGTTGGTGCCTCGACCAGTGCTATCGCCCATTGAATTTCTCTGGCAATTGCAACTTCAATATTGCCATATTCCTGATAGAAATCATTTAGAACCTGTAGGTTCAGCCCCTTTTCCAACCCGGCCAACTCTACCACCGACCACCGGACAGCCCAGACCAGTGATTTCCGCCCTGCAAAATGCTCCCTGACTTTATCGACGATCTGCGCATTTTTCCCGAACAGGTTGTACCTGATCACCAGCCATCCCCATATTTTGCTTAATAACTCGTGACCATACACATCATTAACATACCCCGCTCCCGGAACTGCTTTGATTACCGCCCGGTAGGTAAAGGCAATTTCCAGTTCGGCTTTCCTTTCCTTGATCGTCCTTGACCTTTCTTCTTGTAATTCCTGGTAGTTATAATCACCGGACAGGAAATCGATGGCCCAGTAGATTACCTCGGCAATTTCCGATTCCAGTTCGCTGAACACTTCCAGTAAATAGTTCAATTTGGGAATGGCTGCCCGATCCCCGGTCTGCGCCAGTGCCACAGCCTTAAACCGGATACCCCAAACCAGGTATTGGTTGTCAGTCACATCATTTTGGTTAAAAGCTAACCTTTTTCCAGGAGTAAGCTCGAATTGCCTGAGAGCCTCAGATACCAGTGAGTGGTTGTGATTTGGTAGGTATAACCAGCTAGGCTTACTGATTTTGTTGTAATTTTGTTGTAATTCGCTGCTTTTGGTTATGGTGTAGTTATACAGCCTGAGATATGACTTCCAGGCCGGGAAATTAGCGTCAGCTCCTTGCATTGCCAATGCCCAGCGAATATCAGGAGAAGTATAAGTAGTAACCTGGGGGAAATATTCAAGCAGCTTGTAGAGTATTGGAAGCGGGTCATAGTCATTAAATTTATGCATCCCTGCCAACTGTACTGCGGCATAGCGGATGGCCCAAACCAGCGATTTAGTTCCATCAAACCAACCTCTTAACAAATGATACATAAATCTGGTTTTCCGGTCATAAGGGTCATAGGGTTCCAGGATCTTATCAATGGTAGATCTTAGAGAGCTAAAATCATAAATATCTCCCTTATAAGCTATGCGGTTTGTTCTGCTTTCACTCATAATATTTAGCCCTCAATTCTACAAAGACGCTACAACCAACGGTGTTAGTTAGTATTGAATAATGAGTTCAAAAGTCCATTTGACCTCCAAAATTTGGGTTCAACTACTTTGAAGAAGCGACTAAAATCACTATTACCATTTAAAACCTTAAAACCCCTTTGTGTTCTTTGTGTCTTTGTGCTGAAAATCTTAAACCCTTTCCTTGATAAATTGGGCGGCGCGGTGGGCGATAGTCTCAATCGTAATCATCGGGTTCACCCCACTGGCGGTAGGGAAGGCACTGGCATCAGCCACGAACAGACCGGGCGTAGTATGGACCTCGTTGAACTGATTTACTACCGAAGTCGCTGGGTTAGAACCCATCCGACAACTGCCCATCTGATGGAAACTGAAATAGCTCATCTGGTTTGGACCCCAACCACGTCGATCAATCTCAGCCATAAACTTTTGTTGGGATTGTCCCGCCTCGCCGGGACGGTAGGTAACGGCGACGGTATTAGAGCTAATTAATTGCTTCGCTCCGGCGGTTTCCAGCACCTTAGCTGCGCCCTCTAAGCCTTTACGCAGGTGGGCGATATCGTATTTGGAGAGGTGATAATCCACCACTGGCATGCCCTGTCGGTTGATTTTAACCTGACCGCTATCGTGGTCACGTAGCAAAACCCCGATATGAGTCATATGGCCCAGGCTGCCTACCAACTCCTTGAAGCTGCGTCCTCCTTGCCAGCCTATTGAGTAAGCGGAGGCCACTGCATGAGCTGGAATCGTCTCAAAACGCACGCCATAGCCCTTGCCATCCAGGTCGGCAAACTGGTCGCTATAGGCTCCTTGCATTACCCCGGCCCAGGGATTTACCTCTTCGTCCATAATCGCCAGAATTGGAGTCGCCGGGTGCAACCGTAAATATTTACCCACCGCTGGCCCACCCAGGCCTGAACGCAGCAACAAAGCCGGAGTATGAATCGAGCCACAGGCCACCACTACCGCCTTTGCTTTGATATTCAGGTTGAATGTATTACCGTTCTCAGGATTGGTAACGGTGGCAGCAACCCCAATGGCTCGTCCCCCTTCGGTCAGAATTTTATTTGCACTGCAATTGACTACCATGCGAGTGCCGAGTTCGTGGGCATCCTGTAACCAGGTAATAAGGGTGCTTTGTTTGGCTCCATTCTGGCAGCCATAGATACAATAGCCGCAATCGTCCTCCTGGCTACAATTTCGCACGTTTCGGGGCATGCGGTCTTGATGCCACCCCAGCTTTCCTAACCCGCGCGTCATAATCTCATCGCGCTGGCTCAGCCGGTTATATTTGGTAGAAACTCCTAGCCGTTCGTGCACCGCTTTGCTACTGGTCTCATATTCGGGTGTGTCGAAAACCCGAAAATCCTCCATCTTATCCCACTCGCGGCGCACCTGTAGGGGCGTAGCAAAGCTGGTGGTGTAATTAACCACCGTGCCACCACCCAGGCAACTCCCTGCCATAATCGCAATACTCTGGTCGCGGGTGGCAGACTGCCCACCATCCATATAGAGCTGTTTTAGCATATCGGACTCGACCTGAGTAAAATCGGCCTCGTTATAATAGCCGCCCTTTTCCAGCACAATCACATCCTTGCCCGCCGCCGCCAACTCCCCGGCCACCACGCCGCCGCCCGCCCCACTGCCGATTATCACTACGTCGCAGGTCAAGATAGTGTCAGCACTAATTTTCACGGGTTTAATTGGCTTGGGTTTGGCGGGAGGTGGGAAAAGCGGGCCGGGGTAACCCATAGCTTGCCAGGCCGGATTGGGGCGACCCTGAAGGTCAGTAGCCGTAGCGAAAAAAGTGGTTGCAATCAGGGCTTTTAAGGATTTGAAGCCCGCCCGCAAGTCGGGGATTTTGCTCTGAGCCAGGATTAGCAGATATTTATCTTTTTCGGCAGGAGCCATATTGACAAAGGGTTTGCCGATGCCCGAAAGGATAAAATTTACCGGAGTCAGGTCAATCAACCGTAGCAATAGCCTGAGTTTCGACAGGTCGGCGGGGTTGGGCAAGTTTTCAAGATTGAACATTACCTGAGCCGGAACGTTTAGTTCATCCGGCCCAATTTCCATATAACCATTACCGCCAGCCTGTACCGCCGGAACGATGGCCTGACAAAGAGCGATAATCGTTCCCTGTTCTCGCAGATTTAAGGTTGACATAACTAAGACCCACCTGTTACTTCAAGTACCTGACCACTGACATAGTTAGAAAGGGGTGAGGCAAAAAACAAGACCGGACCCGCCGCTTCTTCGGCAGTCCCGCCCCGCCCCATTGGTATTAACATTGCCGCCATATTCCGCATCTGGTCGGGGATACCAAGCGAGATTTGCTGGCCTTCGCGCTCGGTCTTTTCGCCCTTTTCCTTAGCGGCGGTCAGGCGGGTTTCGATAAAACCAAAGGCACAGGCATTGACCTGGATATTGAGCGAACCCCATTCTTTAGCCAGCGTTTTGGTGACGCCGATAATCCCGGCCTTACCTGCGCTATAGTTGACCTGACCAGAATTTCCCCGCGTCCCGGTGGTGCTGCTGACATTAATCACTTTACGAGCCTTTGCGCTGCCACTTTCGGCAATTTCTTTCTTGGCGGTTTCGCGCAGGTGGGGAGCTGCCGCCCGAAGCAACCGAAACGGCGCGGTCAGATGAATTTCGAGCATCGCCAGCCATTGCTCGTCGGTCATCTTCTGAATAACCCCGTCCCAGGTATAGCCCGCATTATTTACCAGGATGTCCAGACCGTTATACTGTTCGAGGGCAGCACTGACTATCTCGTTGGCATAATCTGCTTTTGTAACATCGCCTGGAACAAGAATCGCCTGTCCGCCTGCTGCTTCAATAGCCGCTACGGTAACCTTTCCGGGTTCGGGATCAAGTTCGCCAATAACCACTTTAGCCCCGTTTGCCGCGAACAGTTTAGCGGTTGCCGCGCCAATGCCCCGCCCCGCCCCAGTTATCAAAGCCACTTTGCCTTCTAATAAGCCTGAGTTCATTTTAAAAGACTCCTCCTAGTAAACTGTTTAATTAGTAGGTTGAACGATCTTATTTTACCATAAAGGCCCTGTGTATTTTTAATCTTCCCTTTAGAAATAGGATTGGTCTAGCAATATATTGGTGTTATAATCAGAAGCGACAGATGGGTAAACTGCAAATTCCGTTTTTGTGATATGGTATTGTGCCGTTATTGACCTGTTTAGTTATCAAGGTCACAGCAATTAGAGTAGGCGACTGTTATGATTTTCTGGCGGAAGTTTGTGGTTAAATTTTATATGGAGTTATTACTAAATGTCCATGACCGATAAAGAGCTTGAATTTTTAGATAAAGATGTCGAAATAATTTCTGAAACCTCGGATAATCAGTCAAACAAAGCCCCAGAGATGCTCAAAGTTAATACAGGTTCGATCATCGCTAGTATAGCGGCGACCTTTATGTTGCGCCTTGCCAGCCGCACCAGTTTTGTGGTGCTGGGCTTTTATCTGGGCGAAAACTTTAAATCAGCCGTGCTGGTTGGACTGGTAATCGAAGCCTTTTACATCAGCGAATTACTTTTAGCCCCGGTGGTAGGTTCGCTTTCTGACCGCAAAGGTCGTAAACCTTTTATGTCCTATGCTCCATTGGTGGGTATTGTGGCGGCGATAGTGCTTGCAACCGGGGCTTTTATTTTTCCTCGCCCCAATGCTGATGTGCTAGATTTCAAACTTGGTGCATTATTGCTAATAATAATGGTTGGGCGACTGATGGAAGGGGCCGCCAATGCGTTGAACGCTCCCGCCAATCTCGGCTACCTGACTGATGCTACTATAGGCTCGGAAAAACTACGGGCGCGGGTTGTCACCGGGTTTGAAATTGTAACAGTAGGTGGGTTAGCCCTGGGTATACCCTTTGGTGGGCAGGTCAGTCAGGCGTTAGGTACGGGTGGCTTTTTTGTGGTAATCGCCCTCTACGCTATAACTTATGCCACCATCCACTTCTTCATGGTCGAAAGTTTGTCGCGCGAGGAACAGGACGGAGCGCATGGCACAATTATTGAAAACCTGAATGTTGCCAAAGACATCCGCATATTTACTTTTGTGCCGGCCTGGTTAGCTATCAATACTCTAATCGGCGGTTGGCTGTCGCTGATTATTATTATGCTGGCCTATCCTACGCCAAACGCTGGACCCCAATTGAACCCCAACGATTTCCCGGTGGAAGCCCGTCCCGCGGTTCAGCAGGTAGCAACTTTTGTTTCGGCTTATAAATTGGAAATTGCCGGACAGGATGCCGACGCCCGTCATCCAGACCAGTTGTTATACGGTGGCTTTAAGAAAAATCAGGCAACTCTTATGGTAGGTGGGTTTGGGGTGATCTTCCTAATCGGGATGGGCTTATGGATGTTAGTTTTACCCCGCCTGCGCCGTACCAGCGTGATGCTATTTGGTTTGGTTGGCTTAGTCCTAATGATTGGGGTTTTGACGGTTATAAACGGGTTAGGCAATAATCCGGCAGACCTTAGCAGCGGTAATATCACTACCATTTGGATTTTATTACCGTTAATTGTTATCGGTGGGTTTTTGTTGGCGGGCTTTACTCCGGCTTCACTTACTCACCTGGGGGCTATTTCCGAAACCTTACCCGGCAAACGTGGGGCGGTGATGGGTCTTTACTCGGTGTTGCTAGGAGTGGGGCAATTACTGGGGACGGTGCTGGGCGGTATTTTCGTAGATATGGGTGGTTTTTATGGACTAATGATTTACTCTGGGGTATTGGCCCTGGTCGCGTTAGCCAGCGTTTTATATATGCGTTCCCATAAGCACGATATGATTAAAAGCGGTGGTCACTAGGTGGTTGTTGGCTGTCGGTTATCAGTTGTCGGTTGGGAAATTAATTACACCCATTGAAAAAGGGCAGACACATTGGTCTGCCCCTACGATTATATACAGTTAACAGCCCCTAAACCGTCGCTTCCCCCGCTTGATAGACTGCCTCTCTAACCGGGGTCGTAGCTTTCACAATCAATACTGGCAAATGGGTTTGTCGCAAAACCTCATTGGTAACACTTCCTAGCAAAACCTCGCCCAAACGACCGGGCGCGTGGGTAGCCATTACCAACAAAGTAGCATTGATATCGCGGGCGTATTCGGTAATACCCTCCTCTGGTTTCCCAATTAAAACCAGCCTACTACACTCAATGTTTTCTTTACGGATTTGCCCTTGAATTCGTTCCAGGTAATCCACCGCCTCTTGTCTCATTCTTTCGAGCTCTTCCCCGGCATTCAGGGAGGTATAACCATAACTCATGGCGATGTTACCATAGCCAAACGAAACAAACGGCGCAATCATTTCCAACAGATAGATTTTGGCCTGAAGTTTATGGGCCATTTCGATTGCTGGCTTAATTGCGGCTTCGGCCTCAGTTGAACCATCCAACGGTAGCAATATATGGTTATTATCTGTAGCAAAGGTGGGGGAGGTTTTGTTCATTATCTCCTCCCAAAGTTTAGGGTGGGAAGTTTCAATTGGCTTGATTAGCACTACTGGTATTGAAGCCCTTTTAACTACCGCAGTTGCGACACTCCCTAACATCAGGCGTGATATGCCACCCCGTCCGTGGGTTGTCATTACTACCAAATTTGCCCCTTCAAGCTGGGCAGTTTTAGCAATTTCCTGGTTTGGATCACCATAGACTGAAATAGTTTGAACCTTTTTGGGGTCAATATGTAATCCTAAATTCTCATCGTTGATAATGTCGGCAATATCTTCCAGATAAGATTCACCCTGGTTTACCACTCTCATTTCCCTTTCAGGCGTATCTTTGACCAGGAATGGTAACTCAGTTACATTTACCAAAATCAGTTTTGCGTCCAGAGTATTGGCTAACTTGACTGCATAAGGTAAAGCTTCTTCTGAGAATTCCGAACCATCAAGCGGAACAATAATTTTGTCAAACATCTATTCCACCTCCCCTATAATTCATAGTATAAGCTATTGGCCTATATCCAATATAACGGGTAAGTGTTAACAGGTTGGTTAACCAAGGTTTACGGTAAGTAAACAGTCAGAAATTTACAGTAAAAGGGACAAAAGTAACTGGGCCAGGACTATTTTGGAAATGATAGCCACTGGATAAACACTGGCGTAACCAATGTTGGGCAGGTCATTTCCGGTTTGTTCCAGGGCAAAACCCAGCACAGCCGGTTGAGTTTGTATTCCGGCTAACATACCAATTAATAGCCCCATGGGAATTTTTAGCAACTTATGCCCAATCCATAAGGTCACCAGTGCCA
This sequence comes from Chloroflexia bacterium, assembly GCA_038207495.1. Lineage (GTDB taxonomy): Bacteria > Chloroflexota > Chloroflexia > Chloroheliales > Chloroheliaceae > Chlorohelix. The sequence continues at coordinate 16,521 of JBBQZS010000040.1, read as the reverse complement.
CTGTGCAGGTAATAACCGCACCCGCCAACAACAAGTAAATCCCCCCCCCTTTGGTAAAAGTAGAAGCAAAGGGATAACCAGCCCGGGTGCCTACCCCAGCCAGGAATAAAACCAAGCCGAGTTGTCGCAGCGTCAAGTTTGCACTATAGGGGAGAGTCCAGACTAACGGCCCGGTGCGGGCGAATGAACCTAATATCAGGGCTACTACCAGTGGCCCACCTGCAAATCCTAATTTCAGGGTTACACCACCGGGCAATGGTACTGGCACTAAACCCAACAACAATCCAAGCGCAATCCCCAGACTGAAACTCAGCACATCTACCTCGCTAAGGGAGCGATAGGAGTCGCCAAAGAATTTGCTTAAAACTTCCATATTCTCGCGGGGAGTGACGACTCGCACCCGATCACCTGGCTCAAGCACGGTATCGCCATGGGGAATAAATTCAATATCCCCTCGCCTTACTCTGGTGACTATTGCCCCGAATTGCTGGGGCAGATTCAGGTCGCGGAGTGGTAAGCCAGTAAGTTTGGGATTAGAAACAAAAATCCGGCGATAATCCAACTGGCTGCGGTCCAACTCTAATTGTTCGTTGCTTGGTTCACCAAGTTGCTGGATAATCCCGGTTAAATCCTCGGGCGAACCAACCACGCTTACCAGGTCGTTCATTTGTAAGAGTGTATGGCTATCGGCAATCGTCAGGGTATTACCGCGTTTGAGCCGCCCGAAAACCACCTCCCATTTATTTCGTTCCATTAGTTTACCAACCGTTTCCTGAGTAGCGGCTAGCTTAGTTACCAGGATTGTGCGGTTTTGCAAGCTCTGGGTACCCGCCCTCAAATCCCGCAGGTTTTGGGCTTCCTTTACATAGTTAATTTTCCAGACCCGCTGCAATATTTGGATAGCTAATATTACCCCGATTACCCCGATTGGATAGGTAATCGAATAGCCTACTACTGGCTCGGCCAGGGCCAGGTCTAGTAAATTTTTAGGGGTAACTTCCTTTAAATGCTCTAAAACTGCCGCCAGAGCTGGGGTGTTAGTAAGGCTACCAGTAAACATACCGACGGTAAGGGTGGCTTTTAGCTGTAAAACGTTGTGGGCAATAAAGGCTAACACGGAAGCGAAAGTCAGTATGCCCACAACCAGTAGGCTATCCCGCAAGCCCTTTCGCCGAAAGGAGGCAAAGAAACCAGGGCCACTACTGATTCCGACGGTATAAATGAAAAGCACTAGCCCCAACAAATAGAGTATTTCTGGTAGTTTCATATTCGGGTCGAGTGAGCCAAACACTAGTCCCACAAAAAGCACTGCCGCTACCCCCAGGCTACTTCCCCCAATCTTGATTTTACCGATGGGATAACCAATGGCAGCTACTACAAACAGCAACAAGAGGGGATTATCAAGGAGTATTTGTACCATCTTTACTCTTTCTCTTTATTATAAAAAACACCAAAATCGTTACTATTATGACCCTACGATATTACTTCAGGGTAAAAGTTAGCGTGGCAGGAGGTAAACGGCTGGTGAATATTCTCTCTGCTTAATTTTTACCATACAGATACCCTATTTTACAGCTTTATTTACTAAATCGGCTTATATTTTTATACATGGAAATATTAATGGGGGATGATATCTAGTGGAGGGGATTTTGCAATGACGCAAAACGAAACCTATAAAAAATTCCGCCTTCGGCTTCTGCAAGAAAAGAAGGAATTGCTGGCAGAATTACTTCGAATAGAGCGGGACAGCCTGGAAAACAGCTATGAGCAATATCGGGAAGGTACTCGCGATTTTGACGTGGCTGGGGATGTTTATGAGGAAGAATTAATTCTGACGGGGCGCGCGCAATTGCTTGCTCATTTGTCTGAAGTCAATAATGCTCTGAAAAGAATCAGGAACAACACCTACGGTACCTCAATCGTTTCGGGTAAACCCATCCCAGACGAGCGTTTGGAAGTGTTACCCTGGGCGACTTATCTCGTTGAGGAAGAAAAATACCTCAAGAGGTAAGTTCCCCCTTCCTTTATAGGGAAGGGGGTTGGGGGGTTAGGTCAAAAAACTTTTCTGAAGCTCTAAAGTTGATTTTAATACCTATTGTCCCCCCTAATTTTTGTTGGGAACGGGCATACCATTTGAAATTGATTACTCACCAACCTGAAGGGGCTTAGTTATAGCTTTCCTTCAAATCTTTAGGGGCAATCCAATCCTGTTTGAACAGCTGAGTCAGAATGACTTTATCTTCCGCCGAAGGGATATTAGCTTCCATATAGGCCGGGAATTTGTCGGCGGGCATCAGGTTGCCATGAATATCGTAGGGTTGGTTGGCGGCAGTTCCAATGCGACGGTTAAACTTAATGTCAGGCAGGAACAATTTGGGCTGCTCCTCCGGGATGTTTTTGTTAAGACGCTCCAACAAGCCCTTACATTCGGCCATAAATAAATTACGGGCGTGTTCGTTCATAAAATCAGGATTAACTTCCTCATTGGTTTCACCCTCGTTAAAACGCCCCTTCAAGCCCCAGGTGTAAGCCCAATGTGCCGAACTGCTGTGGTCAGTGCCGAACAGGTCGTAGGCGGTTGGCACCCACTTGTTGATATATTTCTGAATTAGGCTAGTTGGTATAACTCCAGCCTTGATAATGCGGCGTAACCCGCTATTGCCTGTACCCAGGTGGAAACTTTCCTCCTTCAACATCGGGCCCATACTTCGCGCCAGGGGGGCAAAGGCACTGTGGGCGAACATGCCAAGCTGGTATTTGCCATCGCGGTCAATGAATTCGGTGAAAGTGAAAAGGTCTATCCAGTTTTCAATGTCTACGTTAAAGCTACCTAGTAAGCGATTTTTCTGGAAGGCTCGACGTTCCAGCAATTTCTGGGCTTCCAGCTTGCCGCTATCGCCAAAATAGGTCACTAACAAATAGCTCATCTGCCAGCCGTGCCGCATTTCCTCGGTCATAATCCGGGCCAGGGCGGCGGCATCCCATTCGGAGGGAGCGGTGGCATAGAGAAAGCGTTGCTGCTCCACCGAGGCGAATTCGGTATCGCCCTGAAATACAATATAGTTTAGCAGGGCGTCCCGCACCCGTTGGTCGGGGACCTGGGAAATGCGCTCCCATTTTTTGCGACCTTTATACGCCCCAAATTCTACCTCGTCAGTTTCAAGTTGACCAAATTTGGTTTCAAATTTATAGTTCAGCACATCGGGGTGCTGGATATCCATTTCCTTGCGCCATTCCTGAAAAACGTCTGTCCAATCGTCAAAAGTAGCTATGCGGGCCATATATATTTGCCTCCGTTTATGAGAAGTTTTCAGTAATTAGTAATCAGTTTTTTGATTGATTGTCTATGCTTGAAAGCCATTGGTTAAATCCTGACGTGCCCTGATTAGTTCGGTCAGTGTGCGGTTTACTGGCACATCCAGGCCGAGTTTTTCGGCCTCACGCACAATTGCTCCATTCAAGGCTTCGATTTCGGTAGGGCGACCTCGCCGCAAATCCTGCACCATCGAGCAATAATTTTGGGCGGTTTGTCGGGCAATTTCCATCACCTGGTTGGCCGCATCGTTGCCGGGAAAGGCCAGTTTTATGACTTTTGCCTCGGCAACTTTTGCCACTTCCAACGCAATTTCGGTCATTAGCTGACGGGTGGTGGCTTTTTCCAGTAACTCCCCGTTGGAAATATCCAGCAAGGCCGCTATCGGGTTAATCGCGCAATTAACTACTAGTTTGCTCCATATCAGCCCTTCCACTTCCTGGGTGATAGTGACCGGGGCGTTTACCGACTCCAGCCGAGTTTTTAGAAATTCCAGATAGCTCCTACGTTCGGTGGTTAAATTTGAATTTGCTCCCAGATAAGTTTGGTTTAGCCCCGCCAGCCGCACTACACCCGGCTTATCCAGACTTGCCGCTAACATAGTTGTGCCTTGGGTTACCCGCTCTTGCCTTAGCCCTGCCGCCAAAATTTCAGTATTACCCAGCCCGTTTTGCAAACTAAGAGCCAGTCCGTCAGGGGTTAACACTTTCTGTAAATCCTGGGTAGCCTGGATGGTGCTGTAGCTTTTTACTAACACTAAAGCCAATTCGCTAGGATAGGCTTCCGCCGGATTTTGGGTTACATTCAGGTTGCGGATAGGGCTGGTAAACTTTGCCACCAACCCTTCTGGCAATTGTTTCAGTACATTTGGGGTCAAAGTAAAGCTCAAGCCTTGCTTTTGGATTGCTTCCAGATGAGCCGCCGCCGATTTTGAGCCGATTAGCCAGATTTCGGCCTTAGCTTCATCCTTAGAAACTTCCTGAGCAATTGCTAACAACCCAGCAATCAGGCTACCCATCGCCCCCGCCCCAATTATTGCAATCCGCATTATTTCCCGGTGAAGTTAGCGATGGTTTTGTCCAGGTATGCCCCGATACCCAGCTTGGCATCGTCACTCTGGAAAAGCTGCTGCTGCAACTCGCGCTCGATTGCCAGACCGCTATTGAAATCAACCTCAGCCCCGCTTTGCACCGAGCGTTTAATCAGGCCAACCGCTTTGCTGGCTTTGTTGGGTGGGCAGAACTGACGGGCATAATCCAACACTTGTTCCCAATAATCATCACCCTCGAAAATATAGTTGACCAGCTTCATATCTTTGGCTTCTTCAAAGGAGAAGGTGCGTCCTTCGACCATCAGGGCAATAGCGGTGGCTTTATCCAGCACGCGGGCCATCCGTTGGGTGCCACCTGTGCCAGGGAGTACCCCCAGACCAACTTCAGGCAGTCCCATCCGTCCGGCATCGCGCTTGGCAATCCGAATATCACAGGCCAGGGCGATTTCCAGCCCACCTCCGACGGTGTGCCCATTCAAGGCCGCAATTACCAGTTTGGGGGTTTGTTCCAGACGGTTAAGGGTTTCGTTGGCGTGCAGGCAAAAGTAATATTTGAAGCGTGGGTTGACGCTCTGGAGCATTTTAATATCAGCCCCGGCACTGAAAAACTTGTCGCCTTTGCCGCGCATCACCAGCACATGGGCCTCACTATCCATTCGGGCTTGCAGAATAACTTCGTCCAACTCGCGCATCATCTCGTGAGTGTAGCAGTTGGCGGGGGCGTAGTTGAGTTCAATAATGCCTACCCCATCCTCAACCCGGTACTCTACCAGGGGGCCGTCGCTATTAATCTCATAGCCGTTGGTGCGGGCGGAAGCATAGCGGTCAGTGCTGGGAGCCTCAATTGCCTGGGTCATGTTAAAACCCTCCTTTGGATTCTTTCTATTGGCTTCTTCTTTATGGTTGAAAGCTTAAAGTCACATCACATAAAAATTTGAACGATTGGTAGAATTCTACAAAATTAATGCCGAAGAGTCAAGGGTTGTTTCACCGTTTTTTACCAAATTTTTACCTGATTCCTGACTTGTATAAGCTTTTTGGTAAAGTTAATCACCTTGACATCTTTAGAATTTCAAGTTAAGATAAATTTGAACAGGAGGTAGAATTGGTTCCAGATTTAGAAAAATTAGATACCATAACCCTCGAAAAACCAGCAAAAGTTAAAAAGATTCGTTTAACCCAAAAGGCGATTGTGGCGGCGGCGGCAACTCTTTTTGCCCATAACGGTTTTGGCGCGACTAGCCTGGAAGATATCGCCGGAGAATTGGGCGTGACCAAAGGGGCGTTGTATTACCATGTCAAAAACAAAGAGGAAATCCTGCGCCTGATTTTTATGACGGTTTTAACGGTCAGTGAAGAGCCGTTGCGCCGTATCGTAGAGGCTGAAATACCCCCGGCAGAAAAGCTGCGGCGAGCTATAGAACACCATACGGCGGTGGCGGCAGACCGTTCCCCGGCTATGACTGTTTTTTACCGCGAACAACCTCATTTAACAGGTCCCTTTGCCCGCGAAATCGTTTTGCGAAAAAAAGCCTACGAGCGTTATTTTGAACAAATTGTTGAGGAAGGAATTAAGTCGGGCGATTTCCGGCCTGACCTTGACCCAAAAATCGTAACTTTTGGTCTCCTCGGTATGTGCAACTGGCTGTCCCAGTGGTATAAACCCAACGGGCAGTATAGTCAGCAGCAAATCGCCACTATGTTTGCAAATCTCCTGCAAAATGGGTTAACCTATCCATAAGTAATCTAAAATCGCATATCTAAAATCGGTTGCGCTATTCGGCATTTAACCAAAATCTATTTACCCTCAACCAAAACCAAAATATGAATAATTTTACTTTAACCTTTGACCCGGTAGAAAACATTATTTTCGTGGATTGGGAACCAGACTCAGTTATTGAAACGGATGAGGTGTTAATCCGCCTGTACACCGGGATTGTGAATATAGCCAAAAAGCAGGGTAAACGGGCTTACGTAATTTCCCAGAACAGCGTCAAATTCAAGCCTGACGAGGCATTGCTGGCGAAAAGGGCGGTTTATGTGGATTGGATGACCGAAAACTATCTTAATTATATCGTGCGGTGGGGTGGGGATGCCAGTTCCCGAAACCGTATCCGGGTGCATGCGATTAAATCCGGGCAGCCTTCCAATATTTATATAACCAAAGAAGAAGCTATAATGGCGGTGCGTCATATGCGTCAGACCGACCCCCTCCGCCCTATTACTGATAAGCCCCAACCATAAAGAAGTAACGAGTGCTGAGTAACGAGTTTGGAATTTAATAGAGACAAGGGAGCAAATGGATAGTTGGCAACTCTGGTTTGACGATACAAATGCAATGGATGGGCCTTATGACGATGTTAAGCTAGGGCAGATTGTAGAATTTGAGATTGGGTTTAATGCACACAGCTTAGAGCCAACTACCCAGACCGAAAAATCCACCATTTCGCTTGGCAACGCCGAATATATGTTTGTCAGTGAAGTTTCCTATATAACTAAGCATGAAAACTTTTTGTGTATTTTGGATCTGGGTTTCAAAGTTGGAGGTGGCTATCGGGATTTGAAAGATGTTTCGGCGGGTTCTTATCTTATCGGGCAAGCAACTTTGTTTGTTGATGATGAGAATTATTGGTACAAACTGCGGGATGATCCAAATTATCCACCGCTGGTTTACACCTGGCAAATAAATCGTATTCTTCTAAATACAACCCCCTATATTCCCGTTATTACCCCTGGCGGCAATAAAACTCAGGAACGTGATGCGTCCCGTCAAAGTTATTTGGAACTGGATAAGACGGATGTTTGGGAAGATGGTAAAAAATATGGGGTGTTTCCCAGTTATGTTTTACATTGCACCTTACTGGATATTCCACCAAAATACACCCTGAGCGAGAAATAAAAAGAGATAAAAATTCCCCCTTCCCTGATTCAGGAAAGGGAGACAGGGGGTTAGGTCAACCGACAACTAACTGGCGGCATCGGTTTTGCGTTCCTGGACTTCGGTTTTGAAATCAAGGGGCTGGAGCGCGGATAATTCAGCAGGGCGGTTCAGGGTCAAGAGGTTTTCATTCTCGTTGGTCTGAATTTCCTTTTGAACCATCTCGAAAATCTCGTCCATCTCGTGACCGCTAATGACCTCTTTTTCCAACACCACATTAGTAATCGCTACCAGATGGCGATTGTAGTTGGTCAGAATGGCTCGCGAGCGGTTAAGAGCCGAACTAATCAAGGCACTAACTTCCTGGTCAATCTGATAGGCTACAGCGTTACTATAGTTTATCGCTTTGGCGCGTCCACCCTGGTTTTCACCATAGGCAATCGGGCCAAGCTTGCTCATACCATAGTCCGTAACCATCGTCCGCGCCATTTGAGTGACTCGTTCAATGTCGTTGCTAGGGCCGGTGCTGGCCTCCCCGAAGGTGAGTTCTTCAGCAGCATGCCCACCCAGGGCAAAGACCATAAAGCCATCAAGCTGAGTTTTGGTCATCAGAGTGCGGTCTTCATCGGCAGCTACGCGAGTGTAGCCACCCATCCGGCCTCGCGAGATAATCGAAATTTTCTGAACAGGGTCAACTCCACCCGCTAACTTGGCACACAACGCGTGACCAACTTCGTGATAAGCGGTGACAATCTTCTCATGTTCACTCACTAGCCGACTCTTGCGTTCCGGCCCAGCCACTACCCGGTCAATCGCTTCTTCCAACTCATCCAGCCCGATAATCTTTTTATTACGGCGGGCAGCCATAATAGCAGCTTCGTTCATAAGGTTGGCTAAATCCGCTCCACTAAATCCGGCGGTCTGGCGGGCAATCCGATTGAGGTCGGCATCGGGGGCCAGGGGCTTGCCTTTGGAGTGTACTTGCAAAATCCCGGCCCGACCTACAAAATCAGGATTATCTACATGAACCTGTCGGTCAAAGCGACCGGGGCGCAGGAAAGCCGGGTCAAGAATATCAGCCCGGTTGGTAGCGGCGATAATAATAATATTGGTGTTGCTATCAAAGCCGTCCATCTCCACCAGAATCTGGTTGAGGGTTTGTTCACGTTCCTCAGTGCCACCACCAGCGCGAACACCGCGACGACGAGCCATAGCGTCCACCTCGTCAATGAAAATAATGCAGGGAGCCATCTTCTTGGCGCGAGCGAACAGGTCACGGACACGAGCCGCCCCGACCCCTACAAACATTTCCACAAACTCGCTACCGCTAACGCTCATAAAGGGAACGTTGGCTTCCCCGGCTACGGCCTTAGCCAGTAAGGTTTTACCAGTTCCGGGAGGGCCAATTAGCAGCACCCCTTTAGGGATACGCGCCCCTAGCTGGAGATATTTTTCACTGTTCTTGAGGAAGTCTACTACTTCCTGCAATTCCTGCTTGGCTTCGTCAGTTCCGGCGACATCAGCAAAGGTAATGCCAACTTTCTGAGGCATTACGGTCTTAGCCCCGCTCTTGCCAAAACTGAAAGGACCGTCCGCCCCGCCGCCGCCAGCCGCATTGTTGCTGCCGCGCCGACTGAAGTAGACGAACACTCCAATAATAAGGGCCAGCGGCAACAACATCAGCAAGAAGCTGCGTATACCACTAAGCCAGGTCATACCATCGTTCTTAACAATTGGATATTTATCTAGAGGCACTCCATAGGAGAGCAAAATGTCATCAATTTTAGCCAGTCCCGTCGGCAGGGTAGTACTATAGCTTTTATTGGGCTCGCCGACATAAATGATACCGATAATGTTGCTACTCTGGCTGGTGGTAATAGTGGCAACTTCACCTTTTACAGCCCTGCGAAGAAAGTCACTGTAAGAGATAGTTGTAGCCTGATTACCAGGTGTGAAAAGTAAAGTCACAAAAACAATTGACACTACTAAAATCACACCGCCAATAATCAACGTTCTTTTCTTCATAACAATTCCCTTTGAAACGTTGCCATGTGGCGTAGATTTAGGGTTAAGGAAGTGGTTTTGGTGTGCTGGTTAATTATACCAGGAAAAATAGCTGAAACTGCCTTAATGCCCAACGACTCGATCGTAGCGGATACGTTCATACCGCCGCTATATTTGTGTAAGGGTTGGTTTGACCCCAAAAACGAACTTTTAAGTAAATACCAACGTTATTATAATAGCGCAATCGGTATAAAGCTACCCCCTATTAATAAGATTTAGCAGAGGTTAGGGGTAGAGTGCGTAATTGTAATACACGGGTAACACTTTTATAACAAATTGGTTCTAAAATCCAATCTTAGGGCTTTAGGCTGATGTAATTTAACGGGCTAAGGCTTTGTAAGTCAAAGGCGAAAGGCGTTTAACTGTATTTTTTGTATTATTTCTGTGCTATAATTTACGGAGTTGAACGTAGCGTTCACACTCAAGCTAAGGAGCTTTTATTATCGTGTCCGAAGATTTATTTCCCAAACCCCGACCTGATGAGAGTGCAATCCCACCTGCCCAGGCTTTTAGACCCCCGGTAGATGAGGTACAACTTGAGACAGTGGTTGAAAGACAGATTTACAGCCCGGCAGCAGATGCCTCGGTGGATGCTGCCGAAGCACCAGCAGTTGTTTCGGATGTGCCGGATGTTGCCGTTAAGCCTGCCAAGCCGCCCAAATCCTTCTGGCGGGAAGTGCTGGAAACGGTCATTCTCACCATTCTGATTTTCTTTCTGGCTGAATCTGTAATCCAGCCATTCCGCATCCAGGGTAGCAGTATGGACCCTACTTTCCATACTGATGAACTTTTGATGGTCAATAAAGCGGCTTATTTCCATTTTGATATTAATCCCTGGTTACGGATTTTCCCCTGGGTCAAAGCCGAGGGTTCGCATACTTTTTGGCTGTTTGGTGGACCGCAGCGAGGCGATGTGGTGGTTTTCGAGTATCCCCGTGACCCCAGCCAGGATTATATCAAGCGGGTGATTGGCTTGCCCGGTGAAAAGGTTGAGGTTAAAAGCGGGGTGGTTTATATTAACGATAAACCCCTTAATGAGCCTTATATTAAAGAGCCGCCCTTTTCGGCTTATGGCCCGGTGGTAGTGCCGCAGGACAGCCTGTTTGTGATGGGGGATAACCGCAACGGCAGTAGCGATTCGCGGGCCTGGGGCTTTTTACCAATAGACCGCGTTATTGGCAAGGCTCTGATTGTTTACTGGCCCTTTGGCAAGGGTTGGGGTCTAGTCTCCGCCCCATCATATAAATAACAAAATTAAAATTTAACTATCCGATTACTTTTGCAGATACATTTAAAAGTGATATACTAAAGGGGTAACTGAGTGACCTGATTCAAAGGGTCTCGGTTCTAGATTTTGAGGAGAACCAATAATGATAGAAGCGAAAATACATAGTATCCGAATGAGTCTGGTAACTCAACACAGGGTAGTAATCCTCAAGGAATTAAATGCCGAGCGGTATCTTCCTATCTGGATTGGGGCGTATGAGGCTGATGCAATTGCGGTTGAATTGCAGGATGTCTCGGTCTCACGGCCTTTAACTCATGACTTGCTGCGTTCAGTAGTCGGTGAGTTGGGCGCAACTGTGACCAGTGTGCTGGTAAACGACCTGCATGATGACACTTTTTTTGCCCGCATAGTTATGGATTTTAATGGTCGCCACGTTGAGGTTGACTCCCGTCCTAGCGATGCGTTAGCTCTGGCTGTTAGGGTCAAATCGCCCATCTATATTGATGAGGCGGTAATGGACAAAGCCGGGGTGTTGCTGGATGGTCAGGGTCGCGAACAGCCTACTGCTGACCGCGCCAATGGGGGTAATAAAGTGGACGACGAGAAGTTGTCGGTTTTCCGCGACTTCATCAATAGCCTCGACCTTGATGACCTGGGCAAGGGTAAGGACGACTAAGTTTAGTCTGTTCCAATAATAAAAACGGTAAGATGGGGTGGTTTATCCGCCCCTTTTTGTTAAGAGCTTAGAGGAGAATATCATGAGCAATGACGCTGCCCCGCTAGATATGAACGACCGCAAAACCCGCCTGAAGGTAAAAATGACCGAAGCTAGGCAGGAACTAGTCGAGGTTTTTAATAGTTTTACGCCCGATAATATGAATCTTCCCACCTCCAACGAAGGCTGGTCAGCTTATGATGTAGCCTGTCATATTGCCGGAGCGGAAGGCGGCATGGAAGTGATTGCCCAGCGTACTCTGTTAGGTCAGCCTTCGATGGTAGAGGGGTTTGATATTCATCGCTTCAACACGGGCGGTATTCGCAAGCGTAAGGAAAAAGCTGTTCCCGAACTCCTTGCCGAACTTGACCAGAGCCGCGTCCGCATGCTCGCTCTACTCGAATCCACCACCGACGAGCAACTCAGCCTACCCGTCGAACATCCAACCGTTGGCAAGATTGACCTGTACGGTCTATTTGTGGTTATCTATCGGCACGAACGCCAACATGCGGCGGAAATCAAGGAAGCGATAGAAAAGAATAAAGAATAAAGGAGCACGAATTCAGGAGTCAGGAGTCAGACCAGAAGGGAATTTTTGTAGGGGTATACCTCTGTGTCTACCCTGAAATCGAAATTGTAGGGGCGTGGTTTCCGCGCCTGGTTTAGAAATTTCTTGACTTTTGACCTTAGACTTTTGACTACGACCAAAGGAGCGATATTGAAAAATGGCAATGTATGATGGATTGGTGTTGGTGGTGGGCGCGAGTGGCGGGGTAGGTAAAAATGTGGTCAGAGCCTTGCATCGCGAAGGTATCTCTATTAAGGTGTTGTTGCGCGACCCCGCTAAAGCTGCTCCATTTGAAAAACTTGGCGCAGCGGTGGTTATCGCCGATGTTACCGATGGCGATAAAGCCCCGGCTTTGTTAAAAGAGGCTATGGTTGGGGTGAAAGCGGTACTCAGTGCGTTAGGCACTCGCCAGTTTATTGGGGCTAAGGCTGGCTTAAAACAGGTGGATTATTATGGGACACGCCGCCTGGTAGATGCCGCCAAAACCGCCGGAGTTGAGCATTTTATTCTAAACTCAACGATGGGTGTGTCCGAGCGACGAAGTATTTTAAAGCCGTTTAGCATCCCCTTTTATCCAAAATGGCAAGCCGAAGAATATTTGGTCAAAAGCGGTCTGACCTATACGATTATCCGACCCGGTGGGCTGGTGGATAAGGAAGAGGATTTAAAAGCCCCGCCCGGCTGGACCCACAAACCAGCCCTGACCAATGCCAAACTAAGTGGCGAGGGTGGTTTTAGTGGATTGGGGCGGGTGCTGCGTCAGGATGTGGCTGAGGCGATGGTCAAAAGTTTGTGGTTGCCAGAAGCGCGGAATAAAATCTTTGATATTCTGGACTATGCCAGCGTCAAGCCAGAAGACAGAGCCAGAATCCTCAAAGACTTGTTTTAGACTAATTAAAGTTCCAGTTTGGCTTGCAAGGCCAGCCACCAGAAAAAGGTCGCCCACCCCCGCCATCCTGCCCACTGCTCGGCATAATCGCGCACCTCTTGCTCACTGGCATGCCGACCTAGCCGATAAGAGCGACCCATAATCGTCCGCAACCCAATGTCGGCGGCGGGAATAATATCTTTCTCGCCATATCCCCTCATTAGCACATATTCAGCCGTCCAACGCCCGATTCCTTTGTGGATAATAAGGTCAGTTAGCCTGTCTTCCTGCGATTTACTATCCAAACTTTCCAGGTCAAGATGACCCTCGACAATTGCTTTGGATACATTTATCAGGTAGTTGGTTTTCTGGCGGCTAAACTGATTAGCTCGTAATGTATCCTCGCTCATCCCGGCAACCGTTTCGGGGCGGGGTACTAGCTGGAATTCGGTTTCGCCCAGCCAGAATTTTTCTTGCCCAAGCCCAACTAAGGTGTGTTTTAGTCGGCGGGCAAAACTAATATTTATTTGTTGACCAATTATAGCCCATAACAAAGCTTCGTAAGGGGCGGCAATTAACACCGGGCGCAAGCCGTGAAAATGGTTGATGATTTTCCCCAGCATTGGGTCAGCCTGAGCCAGGGCGTAAAACTCGGTAGGATCTTCCTGCAACATAAAAATCCGGTTAATAAATGAAGTGGCGGCGGCAACCTGTGGTTCGGCTAACTCTTGCCCCTGGATTTCGAGTAAAAGGCGAGGCTGTTCGACTGTACCGATAGTGCGCAAGGTCAATAATATGGGCTTGTTAGCCAGAACTATTGCTCGCCGATACACCTGATTATCTTCTATTTTTTCCAGAATAGACGAGGATGAAGAAGCCAGATATTCCAAAGCGTGATTGAGGTTATATGGGGCAATTGGATACAGCTCTACTTCGACTTTTTGAACTGAGGTTTTCATTTAACAAACCTAAATTACTGTAAATCAAGATTAGATGACCACCGAAGAAAATCTTCTATTCCTTCCCAATTCACTATAAAAATTGTTCGTGTATATTCCTCATCCAATACGCTTGACAATGAATGAGGTAGCTGACTTCGTTGGAAAGTATGTTTAAGTGTAGGAGAAATATTATAGCGGTAGGCTATCCATTTTTTTAATTCAAAGGAGGATTCGTCCAGAATTAAATTTCCTGTTTCTAAATTTGCGCTGCTCAAATCACCCCCTGTAACCCATATTGGCGCATTCGTGAATACAACAGGAATAAAAACGGCTTTTTGGGCTGCACCAAATAAATGCGGATTTTTTAGCATAAATTGAATAAATCCGTTAGAACCTTTTGATATTTGAACCATAGTTTTTTCAATAGGGTCTGGGCTTCCCTTAAATCCCTGTACTTTGTTTATTGAAACTGGTTCGAGTTCTAATCCTGCATCATACGTTAAATCTTTAGGCATCTGTTGTATGCCAAAAGCTTCCCATTTTGGACTATTAAATTCGTGGAAGGCACTTTCAAGAAAGTAAGGGTCGTACATGTTTTGACGAAGGAATGATGATCTGACAAAACACCATTTTTTTCCAAATACTCTCTTACATTCAGCCAAAAGATAAAAAGACTGTCGTAACAATAAGAAATCTATTCTCGTATCTTTTTCCCCAACAGCTACGGGAAATTCAGAAAGGGGCAGCCTCCATAACGATTTTTTGCTATCGTAAAGACTCTGAACGTGCTTTAAAACGCTATACTGGAAGCTATATCCATGTTCATTAAGGGAGCTTTGAAACCCTTCCAGTAGTAGTTTTTTACTTGGTTCATTTTGATTTGTCATACAATTTTCCTAGTTGGAAATCAAATTTCATTCGGCCTTTTTAGTTTTTCGGTAAATCGTCCAGAGCCACAGAATTGTGAAAATTACCAACCAACTTGCATTAATAAAGACTATTAGCGGGCTTTCAAGAAGCAGCCATCCAAGTGCAATCAGGGCCGTGCCTAGCCACTCCGCTGCCATAATCCACCAGCGGGCAGTGGCATATCGAAAGCGAAAAATAATAAGGATGAGTGGTGGCACAGCCAGAATATAGCCTAAAAGTAGCACATAAGTTGACATAATATTTATTTAATGCCCAGAGCGTTAGGCGGAGAGGCTACCCCACCTAACTTGTTGAGCGGTGCGGAAGTCAGGAAAAACTCATACACTCCGTCCGCCGCGCAATCATCGGCCAATTTTTCAAGGTAAAACATCTCACCAATCGGCATGCCCCACAAAGCTAGAAAAGTTTCGTGCATAAAACCGTGCTGGGGGTTAGGAGGAAAAGCCTCGAAGGCAATCGTATCGCCCGCCACTGCCGCGAAGTGGTTGTCCCATAGAAAACGGAGCATTTCATCGCCCTGTGCCACCCCAACGGCAGTATGCGGCATTCTAGCGACCTGCACACGTTCTTCCTGATTCAACCCTAAATACCATTCCATCCATCCAGAGCGGACAAATAGAATATCACCCACATGAAACTCGACCGCCTGGTCTTTAGCCGCCGCTTCCAACGCCCCCACGCTGATTTCGTAACATTCTCCCGGTGAGTAAGTTATCCCATTTTTCAGGGCAAACCGCCGATAATCAATCAGCACTCCCCGTCCGGCAATCCCGCGCCGCGCCCAGGCCTGGATTCCGTTACGCGTACCGGGTTGTCCGGTAATGTCTTGCGCCTGAATTCCGTTATAAAATCCGTGATAGGTGCTATTGCCGTAATGGGTCAGGCCATCCCACTGACTGGAAGATTGGGTGTTAAAATCGTGGTAAACGTCATCATTGACCCAATCACGTTTGTTTTTAATTGTATGTTTTAACTCTTCACGTCCGAAAAGAGGTGGGTTAGGCAGTTCCAATTCCCAATTAAAGGCAAAAACCTTGCCTGTTTTGGCTAATTTGGCGGCGGCGGCTACTCGGTCTGGGGTTAGTAAATTAAGCATGCCAATTTCATCGTCATCGCCCCACAAGCCCCAGGCCGAACGGGGTGGATTGCCGGGCTTATAAGGTAGTTGGTCAAAACTGGGTAGGACTTTGCTTTCCATATATTTTCCTTTAGGACAGATATTCACTACAAATTATTTTAAAATTTATCTAAAAGTTGTTCGAGTGATGCACGGTAACTTATTCTACAATCTCCATCTGGTATAAAACCTGACTGAAAATTTAACTCTAAAAAGTTGGATTTCCATCTTTGAGCCCATTCTTCCAACTTTTCTTCAATTATTGTCACAAGGTCATAAGCAAGTTCAAAAGCCATTATGCTATCGGTCAATCGTATTGTAAGCCCTTGCCAATCGGCTTCTCGCCTTTCAATTGCTCTCGTAGTAACCCCACTATAAATAAACGTTACCAATTCTTGGATAAGTTCGACGGTTTTTTGTTGGTAAGCGATTGAAAAGAAGCTTATCTCAGATGAAATCTGTTCGTCACCCTCAATATAATCCTTTTTGTTTAAGGCTGCTTGATATCGTTTTAAATCGGCCTTTCTATTCCAATTTGACCTTCGCAAGCAAAGATTCGGTAAAGAAGTTTCGTAATCTTCATCTTCAGAGGGGAAAGCAAGCTTGTACGCGCCAAAAAATTCGGCTCCAGTGGGTTGTTCTATAAATACAGTTAGCCAGGGTTCAAATGTGACAGTGCTATCTTTAAAGCTTGCACTTATCATATTTATACTATCAAAGGTCACAAACTGCGCTATCAAAGGTCTGAAACTTTAGGACTAACAACTTATACAAGGCCGCCTGATGAAGGTCAGTAGTCTGGCTTAAACATTCACTAATCGCTTGCTTGAAACCGTCAAACTTTTCGT
>JBBQZS010000039.1:0-64151 GCA_038207495.1 Chloroflexia bacterium | reverse complement strand
GGAAGGTTTTAGCCCGGTTGAGCTGGCTGGGCTAGAGTTAAATGGCCTACCCTGGTTGCAATTCGTGATGATTAACTTGTCTAAGTGCCGCTGGTTAAAGCCTCACTCACGGCTTTTACCACACAATTGAGGGACTGTCTGTTTAGTTTGACCAAAATATCTTTATAAACCTCTACTTCTATTTCACTACCAGATTCCCCTTCCGGTAGTTCTTTTCCGGTTCTTAAATAATATAACCAGTAGTTTAGGGCTTTGGTCAACGAAATAAACTTGCGCTCATTAGATCCCAAAGAGGTATATGTTACATTTTTGTAACTTGAGTCTTTAAGGAAATAAGGTAATAGTTCTCCAGAAGAATCTAAATAATCTCCTTTACTCATTTGAGTGCTATAAAACCTTTTTGCAGTCGAACGAAGAGGGCCTACATATTCAATATAATATAAATGACGTGTAACATCTTCTTTGACTCTCGAAAAAACTGTAGAAGCTAAATCTTTATAAGACGACAATATACTTTTGTAAGCCATACCTCTTAATGACTTTTGAGAAGAAATATTAATAGAATTGCTTTTAGGAGAAAAGTAAAAAGAGTCAATCCAAAATCCTTCAATGAATGCACATAACTCGAAATCATCCGAATTGTATATAATATCTTGATCGAATGTTTTGAGCTGAGATAATACGGGTTCCATCCATGACTGATCATCTATATACGCTTTATAAGTGATAGTATTTGAGGGCGAGGTCTTTATAAATACACCCCATTCTAACTTGTAATTATCACTAAGTGTTACTTCAAATTTAGCTTCCTTAAGGACTGGGGATATTCGGTTCAATTGGTAATTACTATATGAATCTAAGTTAACCGTATCTAATAACTCATAAGTTTCGTCAACCAGTACGTAATAAAAAGGCAAAAGGCCATATTTGTATATTGCTTTCAGCTTATAATCATAAGCTGGAACTTCCACGTTAGTATCAAATGGATTATCCGATATACCAGTTGCTTTACCGTAGTCAAGTATGGTTCCACTTAATCCGATACCAATGGTTATATCAAGGTTTGTATCATTATTAGAAACAAAGGATTCATAATTCCCTAAATCAATATGACTTCCGTTGAATTTCAAGGAACCATAGTTTTTTATAAAATTATTATCAACCCCTATACTCTGACTTATTAAAAGAAGGGTTTTAAGGAGAGTTGATTTGCCGGAGCTATTTGTTCCACAAAATATAGTCAGTGGAGCGAGAGGGAATTTCCAGGTTTCACCTTCAAAGATTCGGACGTTTCCCACTTCAATATAATCGATCATTTGATAGATACTCCATTTAGGGGTTAGATGGAATTTATGAAATTTTCCTTTTCCCATAGCCTAAACTTTAATTTTAATCTTTTCTACTTACCTTTAACCCTAGCAAGAAAGGGAAAGGGTAGACGCGTTGGTCTACCCCTATGAATTCTCCAGAACAGGACAGGCACAAGGCCAGTCCCTACGAATTCCCAACCACCGACCTACCCCCTGATTACGGGTAAGGTGCGGGCCGACATAATCGAAATACGGGCGGCTACCTGACGGGCGGCGGCTTTTAGAGCCTGAGCGGTGGGGGATTGAGGGTCGCCTACCACAATCGGGATACCCTTGTCGCCACCGATACGCACGTTGGTATCCAGCGGGATTTCACCCAGGAACGGCACTTTGCGGCGTTTGGACTCAATTTCGGTATTACCGTGATCGAAAATCTCCGAGCGCATGCCACAGTGAGGGCAGACAAAGAAGCTCATATTCTCAATCAGACCCAAAATCGGCACATGCATTTGCTCGAACATGGCAATACCGCGCACCGCATCACCCAACGCCACGTCCTGCGGGGTCGAAACCACCACCGCCCCACTTAATTGCAGCGATTGAGTGATAGTCAATTGGGCATCACCCGTGCCGGGGGGCATATCTATAATAAAGTAATCGAGCGTCCCCCACTCTACATCCCGCAAAAGTTGCAAGAGGGTGCCGTGTACCATTGGGCCACGCATGGTCATGCTGCTTCCGGCTGGAACCAGAAAGCCGATGGACATCATTTTTACGCCGTAATTTTCCAACGGGCCAATTTTATCCGCCGAGACCTGCTTGGGGCGTTCGGTGCTGCCCATCATCATCGGGATGTTCGGACCATAGATGTCGGCATCCAGCAACCCGACTTTAGCCCCTTCCTGGGCTAATGCTACCGCTATGTTTACGCTGACGGTGGATTTCCCAACCCCGCCTTTGCCACTGGACACGGCGATGATATTCTTAACCCCCGGCAAGAGTTGCTCTTGCTGGTTGGCCCCAGCGACGGGGGTGCGCCGTCCCATTTTTACCTCGGCATCAAAGCCAACTTTGACGCTCCCGGCCCCCTCCACCATTCTGTGAATAGCCTCGGTGGTCTGTTTTTCCATTAAATCCTTGAGCGGACAGGCCGGGGTGGTCAGCATAATGGTAAAGCTTATATCATTATTATTTTCAATTTTCAGGCGGCGAATCATATTGCGGCTTACCAGGTCGCCCCCCAGTTCGGGTTCCTGCACGGTGCCAAGAGCCCTAAGCACCGCCTCTTCGGTTACAGTTGCCATTTTTCTAACTCCTCAGAAATCTATATTAAAGGTTATTTTCTAATAAAAGGTTTTTTAACATAGGTGAATTATATCACGTTTGGAAACCAGGGCAATAAATAGGTTATAGGTATCAGGTTTTGGGCCTTAGCTAAATAAAAGCTTTATGTTTAATACCAGTTGTCGGACTTATGAAGGATTGCGGACGGTTGGTACGACGTGTTATCATTTGGTAGACAAAGAAGCGACTACACCTGAGTAAGGGCACAGGAATAATTGCTACCATTAAAATTCTCTTCTTGCAAAACTGTACCTCCCTAACTGCGCCCTGGCTCTTCATAAAATAATCCTCTCCGCTAAAGTTTAGCCTCAGTTTGGTAGTCTGGTTAACCTTGTATCCAGCGAGTCGTGATATAATCAATCGGGAAATTTAACCCTGGCAAACAATTTCAGGAGCATACAAAGTTGAAAATAAATTATTTCAAAAAAAGTAGGACTGGGCTTAGTCTGACTTTATTATTATTGATAATTCTCAGTCTGGGACTGGCGGCCTGTGGGGATGCTTCCCCTACCGCCGTTCCCACCCCTGACGCCAAAACCCTGGCAAAACAGGCCGCCCAAAAGCTAACCGACCTGAACACTCTCCATTTTTTGATTGATATTAAAGAAGGCGAAGTGCCGATTATCAAAGGCATTACTTTCCGGCGGGTTGAAGGTGATTATGTAAAGCCAGACCGCTATCAGGGCAAAATGCGGGTCGGGGTGATTATTGGGCAAGTCGAGGGTGACATTGTGGCGGTGGGCGACGACCAGTATATCAAGGTCAAAGGCTTGATTGATAACTGGCAAAAACTCCCCCCAACTGTCGGCTTTAAACCCGCCGATTTATTCGATTTTCAGAAGGGATTAGGCTCAATTGTCGAGAAAGTTCGCGATTATAAGGTTGTTAAAAGCGAAGTGATAGACGGGGTGGATTGCTGGCAAGTGGGCGGATTAGTGGATGGCAAGGATATTAGCACCCTGACGGGCGGAACGCTTGACCAGTCGCAGGTGGAGTTTAACGCCTGGGTAGGCAAAAGCGATACCCTCATGCGCCAGACCACTTTCAAGCAGGTGGTGACCGATAATACCACCAAAGCGGTCTATTGGGTGCTGAGTTTTAGCAAATTTAACACCGAAATGAAAATTGAAAAACCCGCTGGAGTTTAGCAGGCCATGATTGAGAACGAAACTAAAGCAGCGGAAAGTTCTATAGAGGAAAATGAAGCGGGGGGCAATCCCTGGCTGGTATTGGGCGTGCTGTCGGTGGGGGTAGTTCTGGCGGCTCTCGACCTGACGGTGGTGGTGGCGATTCTGACCGCCATTATGGACGATCTGAACATCACTGTCACCGAGATTGACAAGGGAGCCTGGATTGTCAGTGCCTATCTGCTGGCCTACACCGTGACGATGCCTTTGATGGGGCGGGTTTCGGATGTATATGGGCGGAGGGGGGTTTTCCTGGGAGCGTTGATGGTTTTTGTGGCGGGCTCTCTATTGGGGGCAATTTCGACCAGCCTGCCAATGATGATTGCGGCGCGGGCGATTCAGGCGATTGGGGGCGGGGCGATGGTTCCGGTTTCTATGGCGGTGGTGGGCGATTTGTTCCCGCCCAAGAAACGCGGTATGGCTCTGGGTATTATCGGGGCGGCGGATACGGCGGGTTGGGTGATTGGGCCGCTTTATGGCTCGTTTATGTTGAAATTTCTTGGGTGGCACGCTGTTTTCTGGATTAACGTACCGCTTGGCCTGATTTCCGCCGCGATTATCTTTTTCGCCCTGAAACCAATCAAAAAGATTAAAAAACAAAAGGGTAACAGACGGATTGATTATCTTGGTTTTGGTTTGCTGGCGGCCTCGCTGACTTGCTTGACCCTGGCGTTGGGTGGCGGCAAGGAAACTACTGCCTTGAGTGGTGCGTCGCTGGAGGATATAGATAAAAACCAACTTCGAGAGTTCCAAATCCCGCTGATTATCGGGGCGGTGCTGGCGATGGCTTTCTTTATTTTCGTTGAACTAAAAGTAAAGTATCCCCTGCTCAACCTGCGGACGTTCCGCCACCGGGCTTACAGCGCGGCAAACGCGGTAAACCTGATAATCGGCGGAGTGTTGATTGTAGGGTTGGTCGGGATTGCCCTCTTTGTAAATACTACCGACACCAGCACAACTTTAGTAGATATATCTTTCCATAGCGCGTTGGCACTCGCACCCATGACGTTGGGGATGGCACTTGGGGCGATTGGTGGCGGTTGGTTTAGCGACAGGTTTGGATATCGCTGGGTGACAGTGGGCGGTTTGCTAATGGCGATTGGCGGTTTTGTCGTGATGTACAATTGGGATATTCGCTGGAAACCTCCGGCGGATTTGCTCAATCTGTTTCCAGGGGCAGGGTTAGCCGGGGTAGGTTTTGGGATTGTGATTGCCCCGGTCGGTAGCGCGGTAATAGATTGGGCCGAGCGTGACGATATTGGGGTGGCGGCGGCGTTAGTGCTGATTATGCGGCTGATTGGCATGACCATCGGGACTGCGGCGGTAACATCCTGGGCCTTGAACCGCTATAACGAGCTAAAGCCCAAAAATATCAAGATTGAGGAATTAAACGGCGATATGTTACGGCTACCGCTGGCCCAGGTGGTGACAGAGATGTTCCTGGCGGCGGCGATTATTGTGTCAATCGGCCTTATCCCGGCCCTGTTGCTCTCCCGGCGTAAGGATGCCGACCCCTCCCAGCACGAAATCGGACGAATTTTGTAAGACAAACCTAACCATCTTCCCCCTTCCCTGAGTAGAGGAGGGTCACGTGTCCGGGGGCGAGGGGGTTAGGTTGTAACTTAAAAGTCGAAAGTAGCCTGTTCTACCTTTTTCTTATTCCTGGGAGGGCTTTTGCTGAATTCAAGTTTGCTGTTAAGGCGATCCAGAGCTTCCAGGGGCAACTCCATGGCGGCAACTTCCTCCGGGGTGGGGTGCCACTGGTAGTGGGCCATATCCACCGTGAAATCCTCTTTGACCTCAACCCCATCGGCTTCCAGGTCGGCCCGATGCGAAATCTGCCCACCCCAGCCATATCCCTCCGCCAACCCCCCAAACCGATTTAGCACCCGCTGGCACGGCACATCATCGCTATCTACCACCCAATGCAAGGCCCAACCCACCTGTTGCGAGGCGCGGGGCGTACCAAGCAGCAAGGCAATTTGCCCGTAAGTCATAACCTTGCCCTGGGGAATCGCTTTTACGATTTTGTAAACATTTTGGGCAAAAGTGCTATCTACCTGTTCGTATTTCTTTTCGTCTGGCATTGTTCACCCCCTCTAGTTAAATCCCTAATCTTCCGGTAAATACTTCACAAGATTATACACCACAGAGGCACGGAGACACAGATTTTAATATTGAATTTAACTGTGCCCCTGGGTCTCTGTGGTGAAAATCAAAAAAATCTTTTGTCAGGAATTGGTACTAGAGAAAACAACTTCCCCTTGAACGAGGGTAAGCAGGGGTTGGAAGTCAGGGGAGAATACCGCAACATCCGCCGAATAACCGGGGACGAGATTGCCTAAATGGTCGTCCAGTTTGAGCAAACGGGCGGGGTTCAAAGTCGCCATTTGAACTGCCTCCGCCGGAGAACAGCCGCTAAATTCCACCATATTCTGGATAGCCCGGTTGAGAGTGAGTATACTGCCCGCCAGAGTATGATTTTGGTCGTCCAGATAGGCCGAAGTTTCATTCACAATCACCGCTTGCCCTGCCAAATCATAGCGACCGGGCGGCATACCCATTCCCGCCATCGCGTCAGTGATAAGCACAATGTCATCCACACCCTTTTGCTGATAGGTCAGCTTCACCATCGAAGGGTGGAGGTGTACCCCGTCCACAATCAAGTTTGCGCTGATGCCGGGAGTGGTCAGGGTTGCGCCAATCAGACCCGGTTTGCGGTGGTGGAGGGGCGGCATCGCGTTAAAAAGATGGGTGGCACTACCAACACCCGCCTCGAAAGCGGCAAGACTCTCAGCGTAGTTTGCGCCACTATGTCCGGCAGAAACTAACAATCCAGCATTGGAAAGATATTGAACAATCTCCAACGCGCCGAGGTTTTCGGGGGCAAGCGTCACCATTTTGACCCATTTCCCGCCAGTTTCGAGCAAAGTTTTAATTTCGGTTAAATTGGGCGGGCGGATAAGAGTTTCGGGGTGCGCCCCTTTATAGGCCGGGTTGAGATAAGGCCCTTCCAAGTGCGCCCCCAAAACCTGCGCCCCCGGTAAATTCGCGGCGTTGGCTGACAGCCATTTCAGAGCGGTATAATAAATTGCAAGCGGAGCGGTAATATAAGTAGGCAAGAAAGCCGTAACCCCCCAGCGCGGCAAAACGGCTGCCACTTGCGCTACGGTAGCCGGGTCACGGGTGAAATCGTAGCCCAGACCGCCGTTCAGTTGCAAATCTATCAAGCCGGGGCAGATATAATTCTCTCGCAACTCATAATCAGCCACAAAATTCGCCCCAAATTCAAGGCGAGCGATCTTAGCCTCCTCCAGGGTTAACCGTCCCTCCCTGAAACCGTCCGGTTGCCAGAGTTGCCCGCTAAGGGTGATTTTCTTGCCTTTTTCAGTCATAATTATCGCTCACAAAGTTACAGGTATTTGACCTGTAGGCAATATCCGCCCGGTTAAAACATCCAACAACGCCAGAATACTACAGGGAGCATCCCCATAGGTTGCCAGAGTTGCCAACGCGCCCTCCGCCAAAACTAAATCGTAGGGATCGCGCACCGCTACCGCAATCAGGTTAGAATTGGAAGCAAGGAGCTTTCGCAGAGCTTCGGCCTGAACCGGACTATTACGGACATTACGCAAAATCGCGATTACCACCTCGGCACTCCTGGCGGGTTCAAGCACCTCCGCTAAATTGTCAGGGGTGAGGTTAGCAGGTAGATTAAAATATTTTGTATTAGGCCAGGCTGCTTCTAAACCATCCTGCAACAACTGACCAGGGCCAGTCCGCCTATCCTCCACGCTTGAGGCATTAAGCAAACTAAAATCTACTACCATCGGACGCTGCCAGTTAACTTCTGCTTTATAGTCGGGCCGGGCTGAAACCAGCGTAACACTCTTACGCGCCACATCAGCCATAGTATTAGTATCCGCCGCTAAATCCTCGGCAGTAGGATTGGTCGGGGGTAACTGGCAAAATCTTTCCTTGAAGGCCAAAATGCGGGCCAGTGATTCTTCCAGCTCGATTTCGCCATTTTCAGCCGCCCGCACTACCGCTTCAAAAGCCGCTTGCTGGTGTTCCATCGTAGAGCAAGGCAGGGCAATATCGGCTCCGGCTTTGAGGGTAAGAAGGGTAGCTTCCGGGATGGTATAGCGGTTAAAAATGGCCTTCATTTCCAGGGCATCACTGAACACTACCCCTTCATAACCCAACTCCTTGCGCAACACCTCGACTAAAAAGTATTGGCTCATCGTAGCGGTTATGTTCGGCTCAATTTCGGGGTAGACGATATGGGCGGTCATTATCGAAGGTACGCCCGCCGCAAAAGCCTTGCGGAAGGGAACAAGCTCCACCTCATCCAGCCGTTGGCGGGAAAGGTTAACAATCGGCAACCCCAGATGGCTGTCAACATTCGTATCACCATGACCGGGGAAATGTTTGACACAAGAACCAACCCCTTGCGCCGTGAATTCATTAACCGCAACCACTACCGCCTCCGCCACTTTAGCTGGGTCGTTACCATAGCTACGGCTACCAATAACCGGATTAGCCGGGTTATTATTAACATCGGCAACCGGGGCAAAATCCAGGTTTATCCCTATGCGTCGCAAATTGCGGGCGATAACTCCGACACTAGCCCGCACCCCTTCTAATCCGGCGGCAGACTGAGCCATCTGGCTGGGTGCCACGAACCCCTGTCCATCGGCGGGCATTCGGCTAACCCGTCCACCTTCCTCATCTACCGCGATAATCAGGGGGGGCAAGCCATTTTTGGCGGCTAACTCCTGAACATCCCGGCAGAGTTTCGTAACCTGCTCAAGGCTTATTACATTCCGACCAAACAAAATTACCCCACCCGCTCGACAAGCCATCAGCCAATCGGCCAGTTCAGGGGTTAGTTCTGTTCCTTCAAAGGCCAACATCAAACGTTGTCCAACTTTATCCCGCAAACTTAGCATTTAAGTCCTCCCCTCATAGGCAAGTGCTACCGCCGCCGCCAGGGCAGGGTCTGGCACTTTTATAAATTTCCCTAATTTTAAGTTTGTCCGCAAAACATCCTCAAGCCGCTCATATAACAAACCTGAAGATAATAATACCCCACCCGCAATCGCCAGCTCTGGCGGCTCAGCAAAAAGCAGTTTGTGGTAAGTTGCCTGCACCGCCAGAGCCAATTCATGAGCCGCCATTTCCACCAAATGACTGGCAACTATATCGCCCACTTCCGCCGCCGCAAAAACCACTCCGGCGAGGCGGGCAATTCGAGCATTATCCGGGCGGGGCGAGGTATAAACCTGACCGATTAGCGCAGCAGCCTGAGCTAAATTCCACTCTTGCAAAATCAATTCGAGTAACAAGGTTTGAGGCCCACGCCCGTCCGCCGAATGAGCTGCCGCCCGTAAACCCTCACGCCCAAACCACAGGCCACTACCCTCGTCCCCAAAGAAATGGCCCCAACCGCCAGCCCGACCCTTGTTCCCAGCACTATCCCGCCCAACCACGATAGAGCCAGTGCCACAAATCAAGCCCAATCCAACCCGCTCAGGATGCACGCTCAAAATTAGTTCGGCATCATTGCTAAAGGTGAGTTCGTGAGCAATGGGGTTGGGAAGTTTAGCGATAGCCCCCCTCCAGTTTGCTTCGTCCTCAGGGCGGTCTAGCCCCGCCAACCCTATCATAGCCTTTGCTGGGATATTGGGTAGACCTGTCGCCAGCATCGCGTTTTTAAGGGCAACCTGAACCTCGCGCAAAGCCACGTCCAGGCCAACCGCCTGATAGTTCGAGCCGCCGCTACTGCCCCGGCCTATTTCGCGCCCTTCCTGGTCAACTATTACCGCGCTGGTTTTGCTTCCACCGCCATCTATTCCGGCAAAAAAGTTCATTTCCACACTCGAAAAAGGAGTCAGAATTCAGGAGTCAGGAGTCAGAATAAAAAAGAATTCTTGCAGGGGTAGACCGCCATGTCTACCCTAAAATGCAATTTGTAGAAGGGTGCTCAGTCATCCGATAATTATCGCAGGACAGAACTTGCTCCTACAAATTTTCCCGATGACCACCGACAACTAAATTTGGTTCAAGGCTTTTCGCACCGAACCGTCAGCCTGGGTCAATCGTTCACGGGCGGCCTCTGGGGTTAAGCCACTCAAAGCCGCTACAATCGCCACTTTGGTTTCACCGCCGCAACTCTCCAACAAAGTTGCGGCCCGTTCATCGTTCAAGTCAGTGCAAGCTTGCAGGATGCGTACCGCCCGGCGGCGTAACTTGGCATTACTGGGGCGCACATCTACCATCAAATTGCCGTAGGTTTTGCCCAGTCGCACCATCGTGGCGGTACTTAACATGTTCAAGACCATTTTTTGGGCAGTGCCAGCCTTGAGGCGGGTTGAGCCGGAAACCACCTCCGGCCCGGTTACGGGCGAAATAACCAAATCGGCAGCTTCCTCAAGCGGAGTCCCTTTGTTACAGGTCAAACCAAGCGTGGTCGCCCCCTGCTCACGGGCATAGTTCAAAGCCCCAATCACATATGGGGTGCGACCACTGGCGGTAATGCCCAGCACCACATCCACCGCTCTAACCCCTGCCTTTATGGCATCATCCAGGCCTAACCCAGCGTCGTCCTCGGCTTCTTCGGCGGAGGTGGTCAAAGCACCGACCCCACCCGCTATTATACCAACTACTATTGCAGGGGGCGTGTTAAAAGTAGGGGGACATTCAGAGGCATCCAGCACTCCCAACCTTCCGCTAGTGCCGGCTCCAAAATAGATTAATCGGCCTCCATTTTGCAACTTTGCGGTAATTTGGTCAACCGCCTTGGCGATTTTAGCCATTTCGGCGGCAATAGCCTGATGAATAGTCGAATCCTCCTGGTTCATCAGGCTAACAATTTCCAGGGAGGTCATCGTATCCAGGTTACGGCTGGCTTCATTAAGACTCTCAGTTGCTAACCCATCGCTATCGTTGGCGGCCCCTTCCATAAATTTCCTTTGCATGCAATCCTCTCGAAATCGGGTAGATGTATAGATGTATATACCAGTTGCCTAAACAGAATCATAACATAGTTCCTGGTGGAGTCAAGCTTCTTAATAAGTTTTTATTTGCCGGGTATTGCTACTTCTAGTCTGTAGGGAATTATCAGGTTAAAAAGGCAAGTTAGTAAAAATGTGAGATGCTACATTTCTACCAAATAGGTTTCATTAGCCCACAATAGCGACGAAAGTAATCTAACCAACTTGCCACCTAAATCAACTAAACCTCGAAAACTGAAGGCCATTCCTTCTTACGAACGTCACCGATACCCCAATGAGATCATTGATGAGGCTGTTTGGCTCTATTTTTGTTTCGCCTTAAGCTACCGTGAGGTGGAATTCATGCTGGCCCGCCGCTGGATAGTGGTGACTTATGAGACTATACGGCAATGGGTTTCAAATTTGGCTGAACCTATACCAATGAATTACGCCGCCGCCGCCCTGGACCCGGCGATAAGTGGCATTTAGATGAAGTTCACCTCGAAATCAAGGGTAAAACCGTTTATTTGGGGCGGGCAGTTGATCAAAACGGGGAAGTTTTAGATATCCTGGTGCAATCGCGCCGTGATAGTAATACCGCTAAAAAGTTCTTTAAGAAGTTACTGAAGGGTTTAGAATACGTACCGCGGGTAATTATTACCGATAAACTAAAGAGTGTGGGGGCGGCGAAAAAGGTAAGCTTAGCCAGTGTCGAACACCGCCAGCATAAACGGCTTAACAACCGGGCGGAGAATTCGCATCAGCCCACCAGGGTTAGAGAGAAAATAATGAAGCGTTTTAAATCCCCTGGCAAAGCCCAGCGGTTCCTTTGTGCTTTTGTCCTGAACCGTCAGTATTTTCGACTAAAAAGACATAAAATGAGTGCCTCGGATTATCGGACCCAAATTCAAGGTCAATTTGAGAGTTGGCAGGAGGTAACGGCCTTAAAAGTGGCGGCCTAAAAGGTTAGGGATCTAGTTCGACCCATCTTTCAAGCCGCTTAATCCCTTATTGGACTTAGCCTATTTGTTCCAAAAACTTAACTTGACGATTTCGCTATTATCAAATTGCGCGAATTTTTAGAAACCCGCCCCTTCAACTTTGTTCAGAAATTTGGTAACAGCCACAAAATAAGCTTCCGGTTCTTCCACATGAGCCAGATGAGAACTATTCTCCAGCATCAGCCACTCCGACCCCTCAATACCCTGCTGTAATACTTTATTGATAGCGGGGGTGGATTCGTCATACAGACCGGAGATAATAAGAGTGGGTGATTTAATTTCGCCCAGCCGACTGGTTATATCCCAATCTTTGATAACGCCGATAACATGAAACTCGCTCGGCCCGTTCATATAGCCGTAGACCGGGCCGTCATTTATATGGGCAAAGCTGTAGGTTACATAATCGGGATAAGGCACCCGACAAACATGCCTTTCATAAAAAACCATCATCGCTTCTTCGTATTCTTTACTGCTGGTTGTACCCGCTCCCTCGTGGGCAAGTAGTGTGGCTTGCACCTCAGAAGGTAGTTCGGCCCTCAAGCGGTTAGCCTCCGATACCCACATGGGAATACTGGAAAGTGTGTTAGCCAGAATCAAACTTTCAATATTACCGGGCTGAGTTAGAGCATATTCCTGGGCTAGCATACCGCCCCAGGACTGACCCAGAATATGAACTTTTTCAAGGCCAAGCCCTTTGATAACCAGACCCAATTCCCCGACAAAACGCTCAACACGCCAGAGCGAGAGGTCATCCGGGATATCCGAATTACCACAGCCGAGCTGGTCATAAAAAATAACTTCCCGCTCTTCCGAAGCCAATCCTTGCAGGTTTAAAAGATAGTTGTGCAACGCCCCAGGGCCGCCGTGTAATACCAGCAAGGGGGTTTTGGTAGCCTTATCACCGCCAAAACGGTGGTAATAGATTTTGTATTCGCCAAGCGGAAGATAACCTTCCCGGTCTAACATCTTTAGCTCCTTTTAACCTGGATTACCCAGGGAAAATATCCTGTGAAATAAAAGTTGAAACAATCCAGTTGGGCGCGTCTACCACCTCACTGATTTTCAGGTCGGCAGCCACACTACACAAGATATAGGCTTCCTCGGCTGATAGTTTGTAAGTCCGGCTTAAATAATCAATCATAAAGCGCAAACTTTTTTTGGTAGCTTCCATCAGGTCTGGGGCATAGCCAGTTGTAACGTAATAACCTTTCTGATTGGTTTTGTCGGCACTACTACCCATTGTGAAAAACTGAAGCTCTTGAAGGTTGGTATTCTTGTGAAGGTTAACCCGGAAACGCACGTTCATGGGGCATTCAATAGCCGTGCCGCAAACCTCACCATCTCCCTGCGCGGCGTGACCATCGCCAAGTGAGAGCAACGCCCCCGGCACTAGCACCGGAAGAAAGAGCCGACTGCCCTTGTTAAGCTGCTTGATATCTATATTCCCACCATTTCGGCGGGGTGGCACGGTAGAATGTGCCCCAAGCTCATCCAGACCAACGCCCATTACTCCCATAAAAGGGTCAAGCGGAATCTGGATTCCAGTGCTACCTAATTCAGCTTTCTCCGCCGTCAAATCCCATTGAATCAGGTAGGGTTTGGTAAAATCCTCCGCCAATAAACCAAAACCGGGGATAATACCAGTCCAACCCCAGCCCTTGGGGGTCAATTCAAGCACTTCAATCTCAAGCGAATCGCCCGGTTCGGCCCCTTCAACTTGAATTGGCCCGGTTAGTGGATGAATCCGCCCAAAATCCAGACTCTCCAGGGCAGAAATCGAAGAATCATGCTCCAACTGTCCATCCGAAGCCTCGCGGGTGTCCATTTCTACAACATCACCGGGGCGGATAGATAAGAGGGGGGCAAGGCTGTTATCCCATTTGGAATGAATCAGTTCATCGTTTAAACGGTGGGTTTGTTCGATTGCCACAGAAAGCACTCCTGATTATCTGAGCCGAATCCGCGGATCCAGCACGGGGTAAAGAAGATCAATA
Organism: Chloroflexia bacterium; assembly: GCA_038207495.1. GTDB lineage: Bacteria > Chloroflexota > Chloroflexia > Chloroheliales > Chloroheliaceae > Chlorohelix. The sequence continues at coordinate 50,320 of JBBQZS010000039.1, read as the reverse complement.
AACAGATTGCATATTACTATAAAAGTCGCCGCTACTAATACCGTACCCATAATTAAGGGTATATCAAGGTTGCCGATAGCGGCAATCGCCAACTTGCCAATCCCATTCCAGCTATAAACTGCTTCAATCAATACGACTCCACCCAAGAACGAACCGAGGTCTAACCCGGCCCAGGTAACAATTGGAAGCAAGGCGTTCCTGAGTACGTGGCGACTAATTACTTTCCTCCCCGATAATCCTTTGGAACGGGCTGTACGAGTATAGTCGCTATTGATTTCCTCTAACATTTGGTTGCGCAATAAGCGGGCGTAAAAAACCGCCCCACCCAAACCGATTGTTATGGCTGGTAGAATAATACTGGTTGGCTGGGTATTGCCCCCCAGCGGGAACCATTTTAATAAAAAGGCAAAAACATACAGGAAAACCAGCCCAACCCAGAAGGTGGGTAAAGAAAGCCCCGCCAGAGTAATTCCCTGGATAATTCTGTCTAGTATAGAGCCGCGCCAGATGGCGGCAATTATGCCTGCCGGAATCCCAATTAACAGTTCCGCAAATAAGCCTGCCGCCGCCAGCACAAGAGTATTGGGCAGTACATTAAAAATACTTTCTAATACCGGAGTATTGGTACGGTAGGAACGCCCCAGGTCACCTTGTACCGCTTTAATTACATAGCGACCATATTGCACGGGTAAAGGATCATTTAAACCAAGCTGGTTTTTAATCACCTCGCGCTGTTCGGGCTTGATTCGATTTCCATAGGTTGCGGTGATGGGGTCGGAAACAAGGTTACTCAAAATAAAGGTAATAATAGTAACACCAATCAAGACAAAAAACATGCCAACCAGACGTCTTATAATGTAACGAATTACCATGGGCTTGCTATTTTCCTTAAAGCTAACCATTAGGCAGAGAGCCTGCCAAAGTTGGCAGACCCTCCACTAACAAGCAGATTACTTGGTTTTGAACAGTTGCGAATATTCAGGACCCCACACCGGGTGAAAGGCGTAGTTCTGAACCTTCTGACCGACAAACAGGGTAGCTACCGGGTTGTAAAGCGGTATCCAGGGCTGCTCATCCATAATCTTCTTCTCGATTTCCTGATAAGCAGCTAGACGAGCTTTAGGGTCGGTGATACCACGAGCCTTGAGCTCTAGGGCATCCACGTCCTTATTGCAATACCAGGCCGAGTTTGCACCCCCTTCGATAGCCGAGTCGCAGCTAAGAATTGGCGCAATAAAGTCGGACGGGTCGGGGAAATCCTGATACCAGCTAATAATCCCAATCTGGATATTTTTTTCCTTACCAGTATCCTTGAAGAAAGCCTCACTTTGCTCAACTTTCGGCTCCGCTTTTATCCCTACATCCTTCATGTCAGCGATCAAGGAAGTGACAATTTTCTTGGAGTCGTCACTATCGTCTGAAACAAAGGTTATGGTCTGCCCGAAATCGAAATTAGCCGCAGTCAGTAAATCTTTGGCCTTTTTCTTGTCGAAGCGGAGGTTGGTTGAAGCAAGTTCCTTGCTATAACCAGGCATCGCGGGTGGTAAAATAACCCCGGTTTCCACCCCGCGGTTGTTAATCAACTTCAAAACCTTTTTCCGGTCAAAGATATAGGCGAAAGCCTGCCGCACTTTGGCATCGTCAAAGGGTTTCATCCGATTGTTCAGGAACACATAGCTAACCGCTACCACTGCTTCAGTTTTGGCTTGCTTGCTGAATGCAGAATCCGCTAACAGACCGGGATACTCTGCGGCGGGGATGTTGTCGCCAGTCATATCAATATCACCATTCTTGACTTTCAGAATGGCGGAGGTTTCATCAATGCCTACCTGGAAGAAAATGGAGTCCAGATAGGGTAAGCCCTCAGCAGCCTTATAGTAGTTGGGATTTTTCACCAGAGTAATCCCTTTACCTTCAGACCATTCCTTAACCATAAACGGCCCGGTGCCTACCGCCGTTTTGTAGAAGTCGTTATTCTTGCGGTCAGCGTCCCAATGCTTCTCGACTTCGGCCTTTGGTACGGGTGAACCTTGTGGCATGGTGATGATGTTCAGAAAGGTTTGGTCAGCGTCGTTCAACGTGACTTCCAGGGTCACATCGTCTACGGCTTTGATTCCGGTAATCTCTTTAACTTTGCCATCGCCAGCGTTCATGCTGTCCCCGAACTCCTTCGCCCCTTTGACAATCAGGAAAAAGGCCGGGAAGGGGCTCTTCATAGCTGGATCGAAAATGCGCTCCCAGCTATACTTGAAATCAGCGGCGGTTAAAGGGCTACCATTGGAGAATTTTAGACCCTTGCGCAACTTGAAAGTGAAAACCTTGCCATCCGCACTAACGGTAGGCAGGGCTTCGGCTAACTCCGGTACCAAAGTGGTGCCTTTGTCATAACCAAGTAAGCCGATGTAAATCTGATGCTCAACGTTCCAGGTCTGGACGCTATAACCCACCACCGGGTCAGATGAGTCAAAGTTACTTTTGTAGGAAACATTAAGCGTACCACCTGCAACTGGTTTTACGCCAGTAGCAGCAGTAGCAGTCGCGGCGGCGGTAGTGGCTACGGCAGTGGTGGCGGCGGGCGCGGCAGTGGTAGTAGCCGCTGAAGCGGTGGTGGCAGCCGCAATGGTAGTTGCGGCAGCCGCAGTAGTCGCACTTGCGGTGGTAGTTGCAGCCGCGGTAGTAGTAGCGGCAGTGGTGGCAGTGTTATCGCCACAAGCTGTTAGAACCAACCCCGCCAGCATTACCACCAGGAAAGTGAGGCTAAAATACCTCCGAAGATTTTTCCCATAGTTAATCATCGTTCTTGTAAATCTCCTCCGTTGTCATAATTAAATCTAACCGACACTATTGTTTCTGGCGTGGGTCAAGAGCGTCGCGAAGACCTTCGCCAAAAAGATTGAAACCAAACACAGTCAGGAAAATAGCCAGACCGGGAAATATCACAATCCAGGGAGCAGTACGGTAATAGCGGGTACCATCCTGGATAATGTTGCCCCAGCTTGGAACGTTGGGCGGAACCCCCGCGCCCAGGTAACTCAGGGTTGCTTCCAGCAAAATCGTTGTGGGTATTGTTAACGCCAGCAAAACAATCAGCGGAGAAATAAGGTGAGGAATGATATGTCTTATCAAAATTCGGCTGTTTTTTACCCCAACCGAACGGGCAGCCAGGATAAATTCTCTTTCTTTCAAGGCTAAGACTTGCCCGCGTACAACTCTGGCAATGGAAGTCCAGCTTATTAAAGATAAAGCCAGAATTGCCACTCCCACGCTGGGTTTTATGGCACTGGAGAGAGCAATAGCAAATAAAACAGCCGGAAAGGCCAACATCGTGTCCACCACCCGGCTTAAAACTGTATCTACCAGACCGCCAAAATAACCTGAAGCCAGTCCAAATATAGTGCCAACCGTAATCGCTATGACATTAACCACCAGGGCCACCAGCAACGAGGTTTGCCCGCCGTAGAGCATTCGGCTAAGGAGGTCACGCCCTACCGGGTCAGTACCGAGTAAATAGGTTTGGTTAGGGGCAACTGGTTCTCCGGCGGCACTAAGTCCATCATCGAACTGCACATCCGGTTGGTAGGGCGCGAGGATTGGGGCAGCCACACTGAGGCTAATCACCAGAACGATTAAGCCGAGACCAATTAAAGCTGGTACATTCCGGGTGAGATTCTTCCAAAAACGCCGAAAAGGAGTAGAACTTTTTAGTTGTTTTAAGGTTGTCGTTCCTTTAGAGTCATTTAAGGCGGACTCTTTTGCATCAGGTAAATCTTTAAGGGTCATCGTATCTCCATTAAGGTAACAACAAATTAAACCTGACTCAATGGTTTGTGTCCGGTGAGAAAATAATATTTAACCTGAACCCAGCTAACCTTAAACTCAGGAGTCAGTCTGCTTTTCTTAATTCTGCTTCTTTATGGATAACTGATAATTACTTTTATCGAACAGAGGGCCTCGAATGCTGACAGTACAACCGTACGTTGAGCAAGGATTGTACAAGTTTTATCCTGTTATTATAATCTCTCTCTAATCTTTAATCAAGGTAAAAAAATATATTTTAGAGGTTTGTTTGGTAATAGGCATAAATAAATTTACTAGTTGTAGCAGCTTAACTAATCAGCAAGTTAGACTAAATAAACAGGAACTAATACAATTTGAGCAAGAGTTTTAAAGGATTGAGGGCAAGAAGTCAGGTTTAAATCCCGCGACCCTGACCCTCAACCCTCGACCTCTTCAGCTATCGTCTGTTTTGAGAGCCGGAAATAAAACGGGTAATCTCGGCACGGTGACGGATGGCACTAACAATCCCTACCGCGATTAGCCCACCCACCCAGGCCAGCAGCATATCTACTGACAGAAAGTTCCAGCTTTCTTCCAGTTCACCGCTGATAAAGCTTGCCGAAAACCCAGCTAAAATACAACCTCCCACGAACAGCACCGTCCGCAGCCACAATATCGGCACAAACATCACCACTGCCCCTACTACTGCCCCCGCCATTACGGGATATAACTCTTGCATATTTCTATCTCCAATCTAAAAAGTTTTCAGTAATCAGTTCTCAGTATTCGGAAGTTCCCCCTTCCTTGATTCAGGGAAGGGGGTTAGGTCAACCTAAGCCAGGACCGCCCCAAGTCCGGCTTCGGCAGCAATTTTGTTAAAGGTGGGCAATTCTTCAGCCACCAGCTTCTCAAACAACCCAATCTGCTCCTCGATTTGACCCTTGAGCATGACAAAAACCTCCTCGGCGGCGGCAGTGGGACGATAATCACCTAACGCCACCGCTCCCGTTATGAAGCCCAATTTGCTAAACAGGCGTGGCCCTTTGTTCAGGTTATCGGCCCAACCCGAACGCAAATCGTGAATTTGCAAAGTCTTCTCGATTTCCAGCACCTTCGCGCTCAAAGCTTTGGCGGCTTCGACCACTTCGGGTTTGGCAGTCGCGCGTTTGGCCCAACCCTCTAACTGATTACGGGTAGAACGCATCCGGTTAATACTCTTGGCGGTGCGGTCAAGCTGTTGGTGAGTGCGCCACAACAAAGCGTGCTGCGCCTCCAGGTCTTCCTGAGTAGCGGGCAGGTTGGCGGGTTTAATGATATTGAAAGATTGGGTTAGCTCAACTTCGCCCGCCTTCAAAGTAACGCTATAATTGCCAGGAGCCATAAACGGCCCTTCAATTACCAGCTCCGCCGCCGGGTCAGTCCCTTCGATTTTGGTAATGGGGGCGTGGCGCATGTCCCAGACGAATCGATTCCAACCCACCTGGGCCGGTACGCGCCGCTCTTTGGCAATAGTCGGGTCATCGGCCTTGCGACTGGTGAAAGCCCGAATTTCCTCGCCCTTAGCGTTACGGAAAGTCAGGGTAATTGGCGTAGTTGGGGCAGTTTTCAGGCTGTAGGTAATAATTGCCCCGGTTGGCGGATTATTGCCAGCATCCAGAATTTCACGAACCTTTTCGCCATCGGGCGAGGTCGTGGTCAGGTAAGCCCCGCCGCGTGTGCCAGCATAGTTGACGTTTCCAGGATTTGGGGTATTCCAATCAATCCCCGGCAACACCCGGATACTATCGCGAGGAGGGAAAAGGTAAGCCTCACCCTCGGTAATGCCGCCCGCAAGCTCGCGTATGGGCGTAAGGTCGTCCAGCACCCAGATTGAACGACCATGAGTCCCGGCAATCAGGTCAGAATCTTTTACCAGCAATTCGTGGATGGGCGAAACGGGCAAATTTAGCTGGAAACGTTGCCAGTTCTGACCATCATCATAGGAAACATAAACCCCCGTTTCAGTTCCGGCGTATAACAAACCCTTCTTATGGGGGTCGGCCCTAATGACTCTGGTAAAATCTACCTCGGCAATCCCGTTATTAATTTGCTGCCAGCTTGTCCCGTAGTCGCGGGTAACATAGAGATAAGGTCGATAATCGTCCAGTTTGTAGCGCGTTCCGGCAACATAGGCTGTGCCGGGGTCGAAAGGCGAAAGCTCGATGCAGCTAATCAGCGTCCATTCCGGCAACTCTTTCGGAGTAATATTCTGCCAGTTAGCCCCAGCGTCCCGGCTGATATGCAACAACCCATCATCCGATCCCGCCCAAAACTCACCCTGTTCATGGGGCGATTCGACAAACGAGAAAACCGTGGCAAAAATTTCAGCACCAATTGCGTCTTTGTTGACCGGGCCACCAGTCGGCTTGAGGGTTTCGGGGTCGGCCTTGGTCAGGTCAGGGCTGATTGGTTGCCAGGTTTGACCCTCATCGGTGGTCTTGAAAACCATGTTGCCACCAATATAAAGGGTATTGGGGTCGTGAGGCGAGATAACAATCGGGTAAGTCCAGGCAAAGCGATATTTATGTTCGCTGGCCCCATAACCCCCGGTATATTCGGGCCAGGTGGTAATCAAGCGGATTTGCCTGGTTTCGTGGTCGTAACGCTGGATGCAGTTACCACCGCCAGGGGATGAACCAATCGCCCCCACATACACGATATTCGGATTGTCGGGACGTACCGCGATGTAGCCACTCTCGCCCGTTCCCGCTACATAGCAATCGGCCCAGGTGATAATACTGTGGCTGCTGCGATTGGGTACGGCAATGCTGGTGTTGTCCTGTTGAGTGCCAAAAACAGTATAGGGTTCGCGATTATCTACCGCCAGATGATAAAACTGAGCGGTGGGCTGGTTGAAAATCGAACTCCAGGTAAAGCCGCCGTTTAGCGAAACGTTAGCCCCGCCATCATTGCCCTGAATCATGCGTTTGCTATTGCCAGGGTCAATCCAGAGGTCGTGATTATCGCCGTGCGGGGTGGGCAGTTCCACAAAGGTCTTGCCGCCGTCGGTGCTGCGATAGAAGGCCAGGTTATTGACGTAAACCGTATCACTATCCTGAGGGTCGGCGGTCAGATGGATGTAGTACCAGGCGCGGGATACCAGATTTTGGTTATCGCTGACCTTCTCCCAAATGTCGCCATAATCGTCTGAACGATAAAGCCCGCCCTCGGTGGTATGCTCGATTAAGGCCCACACTCGCCCGGTTTTAGCCGGAGAGGCCGCCACCCCAATCTTGCCGAGCGTTCCTTTCGGCAAGCCCTGTTTAGTGCTGATATTCGTCCAGGTTTCCCCTCCATCGGTGCTTTTCCAGAGGCTACTTTCCGGCCCACCACTGCTGATTTGCCAGAAACTTCGATAAGCTTCCCAGATGGTGGCGTAGAGTATGCGGGGATTGCTGGTATCAATGCTCAAATCTACCGCCCCGGCTTTCTCGCTGACAAACAATACCTGTTGCCAGTTTTTCCCGCCATCCATGCTCTTGAAAACACCCCGCTCTTTATTAGGCCCAAAAGCGTGACCAAGAGCCGCAACCCATACAATATCCGGGTTTTCAGGGTGAACCCGAATTTTACCGATAAAGCGGGTATCCTTTAGCCCGATATTTGCCCAGGTTCTTCCGGCATCAATGCTCTTGTAAACCCCATCGCCGTGGGTAACATCAATCCGAATGGTGGTTTCACCCGTCCCGGCATAAATGACGTTTGAATCGGACGGTGCTACCGCTAACGCGCCAACCGCCGATGTGGTAAAAAAGCCGTCCGAAACACATCGCCAGTATTGTCCAGCGTCAACGGTTTTCCAGACACCGCCGCCTGCTCCACCAAAATAAAAAGTGTTGGAATCATGATAACTGCCTGCTACCGCCACGACCCGACCACCCCGAAACGGGCCGATGCAACGCCAGCGCAACAGCCCATCTAAATTTTGGGCATCCGCCATATTAATCTCCTTCTAATGATTTTGAAAATATTTGGCAAATAATACCATAACTGGATATTGCTGAAAAATCACATCTCGTTTGGGTTATTACAGAGCTAAAACGGGGGATATTGCAGGAGGAGGCTGCATCAGCCGAGGCGATTTCAGCTACATTTGATTTCCCAAATATTATTTATTTCTGTTAGAATTAAGTATCACGATGTAACGTAACTACTCACAAGAACTGTCATTCTGAACGAAGTGAAGAATCTCAATGTTATATGCAAGACCCTTCGCAAGCTCAGGGTGACAATCGGGCTGAAGGCTTACGCAATACAAAATTACAAGAGAGTAGCGATGTACAAAACCACCCTCGGAACTAAAACTTATATTTTTGAAGATTTGAAAAGCTTGCTGGCAAAAGCGACCCCTGACCGTTCCGGCGACCATCTGGCTGGGGTTGCGGCACACTCTGCCGAAGAACGGGTTGCAGCCCAACTTTGTCTGGCTGATTTACCCCTGAAAACTTTTCTGGAAGAGCCGCTAATTCCCTATGAAAAAGATGAAGTTACCCGTCTGATTTTCGATACTCACGACAAAACGGCCTTTGCTCCGGTCAGCCATCTGACGGTGGGCGATTTCCGCAACTGGCTATTGTCGGAGGATAGGGATAGTGCTGAATTGATGACCCTGGCTCCCGGTCTGACCCCGGAAATGGTGGCGGCGGTCTCCAAAATTATGCGCAATCAGGATTTGATAACGGTAGCCCGTAAGTGCCGGGTGGTGACCCGTTTCCGCAATACGATTGGATTGGAGGGGCGATTGTCGGCCCGCTTGCAGCCCAACCATCCCACCGATGACCTACAGGGCATCGCGGCCTCAGTGCTGGATGGGCTACTTTATGGCTGTGGGGATGCGGTAATCGGTATCAACCCCGTCACCGATAGCCCCAGGACTGTCACTAATTTACTGAAAATGCTGGATGAGCTGATAACTCGTTTTGAAATACCTACCCAATCTTGTATCCTCGCCCATATCACTACCCAACTAAAGGCCCTGGAGCGGGGCGCACCAATAGACCTGATTTTTCAATCTATCGCCGGGACAGAGGACACCAATCGCAGTTTTGGCGTAAATCTGGCTCTGCTGGCAGAGGCACAACAGGCCGCTCTGGAATTGGGGCGAGGCACATTGGGCAATAATGTAATGTATTTTGAGACCGGGCAGGGTAGTTCCTTATCCGCCAACGCTCATCACGGGCTAGATCAGCAAACCTGTGAGGCGCGCGCTTATGCCGTCGCCCGTCACTTCCAACCCCTGTTGGTCAATACGGTGGTGGGCTTTATTGGCCCGGAATATCTCTTTAACGGTAAACAAATCCAACGAGCCGGGCTGGAAGACCATTTTTGCGGCAAGTTGTTGGGCTTACCGATGGGCTGCGATGTTTGTTACACCAACCACGCTGAGGCCGACCAGGACGATATGGATACCCTGCTAACCCTGTTGGGAGTGGCAGGTTGCACCTATTTTATGGGTGTGCCGGGGGCGGATGATATAATGCTTTTTTATCAGAGCACTTCGTTTCATGATATTTTGTATCTGCGTTCGGCCCTGGGGTTGCGCCCTGCCCCTGAATTCGAGGAATGGCTAATAAATATGGGGGTCACACGGGCTGATGGTCGCCTCAACCAGATTAGTCTTGACCATCGCCTGTTAGTTAATGGTTTTTAGTTGTTGGAAAAAGGGAGCCAGAGAGTTAGCTCAGAATGCCCGAAAACGAGAATCCCAAAGAAATAGTGGTGGAAGACGCGCTGGTTATTGCTAACCCCTGGCGGGCCTTACGCCAGCATACCCCTGCCCGAATCGGTCTGGGGCGGGCGGGGCATAGCCTACCTACCCGCGAACAACTGGAATTTCAACTGGCCCATGCCCGCGCCCGTGATGCGGTTTATCACGAATTCGACTCCCAGCCCTTTATCACAGAATTAGCCGAACAGGGCTTTGAAACTTTAGAAGTACATAGTCGCGCTGATAACCGCCTGGTTTATCTACAACAGCCAGATATGGGCCGCCGTTTGAATCAAGCCTCTTGCGACCTTTTACAAAATTATACGAAAACAAAGCCTCACCCCGCCCAATCCCATAGAAAGGAAGAGGAAAATCTAGAGCTAACTCTTAGTTACGATTATGAGGTGGTTTTTGTGCTGGCGGACGGGCTTTCGGCTCAGGCCGTGATTCGTAACGCCTTGCCACTGCTTAAGCTGGTGGCTGGGGAGTTATTGCAAAAAGGCTGGCGAATTGCCCCAGTGGTAATTGCCCAACAGTCACGGGTGGCCCTGGGCGATGAGATTGGGGAGCTGCTGGGAGCGGAGCAGGTGGCAATATTTATCGGGGAACGCCCCGGCTTGAGTGCGCCCGATAGTTTAGGGGTTTATTTAACCTATAATCCGCAGGTGGGTCGCCTTGAATCTGACCGCAACTGTATCTCAAACATTCGCCCGGAAGGTCTGAGCTATCAGGAAGCCGCCAATACCCTGCTTTACCTGATGGCAGAAGTTCAGCAACGAAAATTGAGCGGAGTAGCCCTCAAAGATGAGCGCGATTTTGAGGAGTAAATATTTATCGTGCTAGCTTATCACTTTCTCAAAAGCGGGACACCCCTTTATTCCCCGCCACATAGTAACGCCAGGGAAAGTCGATTCCGCGAGTGATGCCAATTCGGGTGGTTTGCACCACCTCAAAAGGGGGCAAGGCTAATTCGGCGGGTGACTCAGCAATAAAAAGAGCTTCACTTTGCAAGGAATAGCCGTTAAGTTCGCCCGTAATGCCCAGAGCCTGACACAACTTGCCCGGCCCATTGGCTAACTTATAATCGGTAGGTTTGCCCTTTAACAGGTCAAGCTGGCGGCGTTGGTGCATCAAATCCAGATCAAAAAGCGGTTGCAAACCCCGGATTAATGCTGCCGCGGGATAATCGGCTCGCTCGGTAACAGCGTTTAACATCCAGTGATTACCGTAAGTAAAATAAACGTAGGCTAAACCCGGTGCGCCAAACATTGTTTTGTTGCGTTGAGTGAGACCTTTATAAGCGTGACAGGCCGGGTCATCCTGCCCGATATACGCCTCGGTTTCCACAATATAGCCCGCCGCCACTCCTTCAGCTTGCACACATACCAAAACCTTGCCCAACAGTTCCAGGGCTACTTCCAGAGTGGGGCGTTGGTAAAACTCGGCAGGAAGTTTATGGTTTTGGAGATAAGCCAGCAACAAATCGGCTGGCTCATTAGATATTACTTCAGGGAAATTAGAAACCACGTCTTTGCCAATAATCAGCCAGATGGGCCTTATTTAGCTCTTCCGCCGGACCACTTAAATAATGACTGGTGGCGTGCTGCAAAACGTCGCTGCTGGCACTCAGGAAGGCTAAATTGTGGCTGGTACGCAAGACATTCAGGAAATAATCGAAGTGGCTCTTGTCGCCTAACATTAAAAGGGCGGCACGGCTATGAAAAGCGGCGGTTCGGGAGGAAGCCCAGGCCGACCAACGGCGTTCCCATTCATTAAAATCAGCAATAATATCAGAAGGTTTCCCCCTGGCAAAAATAGTATCTGAACCAATTTTTATATCAGTCAGGGTGCGTACCAGTGAAGCGCGTAATTTCTCGTCCGCCTTTAACTGGCTCAAAGTTGGTCGGGTCTGACCTTCGGTAGTCAACAAGGCGCACTGTTGCAAACAATTCTCGAAAAAAGCGTCGGGGTTTAGATGATTGAGCATAATGGTTTTTCCTCACTTCTTATCTTAATGCTCAGGCTACATTAGTCACACGCAGAGATTTTAATATATAGCGGAAAATATCACAAGAGGGGTTTGACGTTACGGTTTTTTTCGCTACAATAAGCAGAGTGTTAAGCCTAATCCAAATTTAAAGTAATTTCGCCAATGTGGAATAAAACCAGACAAACTTCTCAGCGCACTCTTAGGGATATGTATGACGTCAGCCGGACCAACCCAGGCGAGATTGCGATTACCCCTTTAAAGTTTTGGGAAAACTGGCTAACAGTAGGCCATATGTACCGTAACTATCAGGAAGTTGACCCGGCATTCGAGCGATTGATGGGTGGGAAGAAATTTAAGTTTTTTGCTCGTTGGCTGCGTGGCCCGCTTTATTATTGGCTGTTAAATCGGGGTTATGGTTTGCGCCTTAATAAAGAGCTGGGCGGGCAAATTTATCTTCAACACAAGAAATTCCTGACGCATATTAATGATATTGAGATAAATTTTGGCTTTAGAGGGCGGGGTTATAGCCATAAATTGCTCGATTTTGCCGAAAAAGAGGCTCGCCTTCGTAATTCTCGTTACCTGACTTTAGGTGTCACCAATAGCAACACCCGCGCGGTTAATTTATACCACAAAAGTGGCTATCTGGAACAGCACCATCGTTTTTTCTATTTGTCCCGCCCTTCCTGGAGCGAGCCACTTGAGAATACGCCAATACCCCAAAACCGTAAAGTAGTGCTGCGTCCGCTTAAACATGGGCCAGCTAAAATCAATTTGAAGCATTTTTTCCAGTTAGAACAGGAAAGCTCTAACCAGACTACTGCTCCGGTGTGGGAAAAGTTTTATCAACCACATTTACCAGCCTCCGGCAAGGGGGTGAGTTTTGCAGTATATTTTGACGAAAGACCTTTACCACAGGGTCATGTTGATTTTTTTGATTGGGGAGATCGGGGGCGTTGGCGAATCTACCTGAGCGAAGATTATTGGGGTTCAGCTGAAGAGCAAGCCCTGTTGGAATTGTTAATCAATCAGTCGCGGGGCTATTCCAATCAGTGGTTTAGCCTCGGTTCTGCCGAGCATCACCGCAAAGCCGAGGGCGTGGCTCAGAATTTGGGGCTGGTGGAGCGTAATGGTGAGCGTATGTTGATGATTAAGGTATTGAGTTAAAAGTTGTCGGTTGTGGGTGGTTAGTTGCCGGAATAATTTTACAAGGTTATACCGGATTTTTAAGAGTAAATAATGTAGAAATTCTTTCCCCTTCCCTAAATCAGGAAGGGGGCAGGGGGTTAGGTTAAATTGAAAGATTTGTTTATGTTACGGCCTGATATGGCCTTTTTAAATCACGGGTCGTATGGCGCGTGCCCCCGTCCCGTCTTTGAGGTTTACCAGCAGTGGCAAATTGAACTGGAAAAGCAGCCTCTGGAGTTTTTAGGTCGCCGAAGTGAGGGATTGTTGAAAGAGTCCCGCACCGCCCTGGCAAATTATTTGCATACTGAGCCGGAAAATCTGGTTTATATCAATAACGCGACCACCGGAGTAAATATCGTAGCGCGTTCGTTGCAACTGGGCCCAGGTGACGAGGTATTAGGCACCGACCACGAGTATGGGGCAATTGACCGTACCTGGCGTTTCCTGGCGGGCAAAACCGGCCTAAGTTATCTTAATCAGCCTATCCCTTTACCAGTCACCACCAAAGAGGATTTCATTGAAAGATTCTGGCAGGGGGTTACGCCGCGAACCAAAGTTATCTGTCTGAGCCATATCACCTCGGCGACTTCCCTGATTTTCCCGATAAAAGAGATTTGTCAGAGGGCACGGGCGGCAGGTATTCTGACGATAATTGACGGAGCCCATGCCCCCGGTCAAATTCCCCTGAACCTGGACGAAATTGGTGCGGATTTTTATACCGGGAATTGCCACAAATGGCTATGTGCCCCCAAAGGCGCGGCTTTTCTTTACGCCCGACCCGAAGCCCAAAAACTGGTGGAGCCATTGGTGGTTAGCTGGGGTTGGGATAATCCCGAACCCGGCCTTGAAACCTTTGTTAAGTGGCTGGAATGGCAGGGTACCCGTGATATTGCTGCATTCCTGACCGTCCCAGCCGCTATTGAGTTTCAAGACAAACAAAATTGGGATGAAGTTAGGGCGCATTGCCATAAGTTATTAGCCAAAACCTGTCGGGAAATAAACCATCTTACTGGGTTAGAGCCGATTTGCCCGGATAGCCCCGATTGGTATGCCCAGATGGCAACAATCAGGTTGCCAAAGTGTGACGAAAAGGCGTTCCAGGAACGTTTGTGGGACGAGTTCCGGGTGGAAGTTCCCCTGATTAGCTGGCAAAACCAATCGTTTATTCGAGTTTCAGTGCAAGGCTACACCACCGAGGAAGATTTAGCCCAACTTCTGGAAGCCCTCAAAGTAGTAATGAGTAGTGAGTAACGAGTAACAAAAGTTGTTGGTTATTGGCTGTTAGTTGTTGGTAAAAACCTGGAATTTTCAACTCGGCACTTAGCACTTCTTAAATATCTTGTCTATCCTGTTCATCCTTGTTAATTCTTTTAACTCGGCACTCGGCACTCGTTACTTTTCTGAAGGAGATTCATGGCAAAACCCAAAATTTATGTCACGCGGGTAATGGCGGAGCAGGGGTTAGCCCTTTTGCGGGATTGGGCTGAGATGCGGGTCTGGCCCGAAGACCGTCCAGTACCACGCGAGATTCTGTTACAGGAAGCCGCTGATTGCGATGGTTTGCTGGCGATGCTGACTGACCGAATTGATGGGGAGTTGCTGGATGCGTGCCCCAAACTAAGAGTTGTGAGCGACCACGCGGTTGGCTACGACAATATTGATGTGGCGGCCTGTACCGAGCGGGGGGTGCTGGTGGGCAATACGCCGGGAGTTTTGACCGAAACTACCGCCGATGTGGCTTTTGCCTTGATATTAGGAGTGGCCCGGCGAATGGCTGAAATGGTAGATTATGTCAAGCAGGATAAGTGGCAGACCTGGGGGCCACTGGAAAATCTAGGTACAGATGTGCATCATGCGACTCTTGGGATTCTGGGGATGGGGCGCATTGGCTACGAGGTCGGCAAACGGGCCAGGGGCTTTGATATGCAAATTCTTTATCACAACCGTAACCGAAACCCTGAAGCGGAGGAAAAACTTGGAGCGGTTTTCGTTAGCAAGGAAGAATTATTGCAAAAAAGCGATTTTGTAAGCGTGCATGTGCCACTTTCGGCAGCAACTCGCCATTACATTGGGACGACAGAACTTAGTTTGATGAAAGCCACCGCGTTTTTGATTAATACGGCGCGTGGGCCAGTGGTGGATCAGGCGGCTTTACTGGAAGCTCTGCAAAATGGCAAGATTGCCGGAGCCGGTCTGGATGTGACCGACCCCGAACCAATGCGCTCCTCTGACCCTTTGCTAACTTTACCCCAGGTTACGATTGTGCCGCACATAGGCAGCGCGACTTATGCCACCAGAGGAATGATGGCCGAAATTGCCGCCCGTAACCTGATAGCGGCCTTATCCAGCCAACCCATGATTAATTGTGTTAATCCCGAAGCGTCAGGCAAAGGCCGAAATAGCTAACGCAGCCTTACGGATAAAAAAACGACAAAAATATGGTTTGCGATTCCTAATTTTTTAGCTGGGTAGCCAATTTGTCCCCATCTATGTGCCCCCAATGTTCGACAATTTTGCCGTTTGCCACTCGATAAAAACGAAAGCCTTCCGTTTGGGCTTCTTTATCACTAGCGGCTATGCCTCGCCATTCTCCAATATGCTTTACCCGTAAAATTATGCGCAGGGCAGAAGTGTTACTTTCGGTAATTTGTTCTTCTATAATCGTCTGATGCTCAAAAGCGGTACTGGTGGCTTGAATCCATTTTTTCAAACCCTCCAGGCCAGGTAATGGAATGCTATGGTCAATATAATTCTGGTCTACCAGCTCAGGTATCAAATCTATATTCCCTTTGTTCCAAACTTCCTCAATATAACGCTGGATGAGTTCCCTGTTTTGGGCGGTTGACATGATTTTTTCCTTTCTGTTAATTTTATCGGTGACTGTTCAATTCCTTAAGGGCACTTAAAACCCCTTTTCTATTGAAAGAGCCAAGTGGTAGGGCCGCTTCCAGGATATAGTGCACTATTCCGGTCTTATCTATCACGATTGTTCCACTGCGTTGAAGCATCCCAAAAGCTTTTTCCAGTCCAAAACTACTATAAAGCGAATGGTTAGTATCAGCTAAAACGGGAAAAGATAAATTGAGTTGTTGGCTGATTTTTTCTGCTTGGTTATTTTCACCACCACCGATAACCACAATTTCGGTATCCAAAGTTTTAAACTGAGAGTAAAGGCGATTCAACTCGGCTACGTGTCCACGACAAATAGGACAGTTGAATTCCCGCATAAAATACAAAAGGACATTATATTTACCTCGATAGTGAGCCAGGCTAAATCCAGCCGAGCTTCCTACCAATGCAATATCGGGGGCGGGGGTATTAATTATTAAAGTTCCTTGTTCTGACATAGTGTCTTGGCAACCTTTCTATAATTCCAGGTGAACTTTGTCGCTAGTAGTCAAGTAGCTTGACTACTTTAGCTAGTGTATAATATAAGGTGAGGTTTGTCAAGATGCTTGACTAAATTTTAATAATAACTATAGGAAGCGGCATTGGCTGAATCAACACAAACATCAGAACTTATGGGGCTACTTTTAATGGCCTGTGGGACAATTATTGAATGCCTCCAAAAGAAGCTAGTGGAAGCAGGGTTTGATGATGTGCGCTCCCAGCACGGCTTTACCTTTCAGTTGCTATCTTATGGCGGGGCAAATGTCAATGAAATCGCCGAACATTTGGGTGTTACCAAACAGGCGGCCAGTCAAATGTTGGAATATCTTGAGCAGAGAGGCTATTTAGTGCGACAGCCTGACCAACGCGATGGAAGAAGTAAAATTGTGATGCTGACCTCTAGAGGTTGGGATTGTATCAAACTTACCGAGACGATTTTGGCCCAACTCGAAACCGAATGGACCGAATATTTGGGGCTAGAACGAATGCAGCAGTTACAAATTGACCTCCGCAGCTTGATTCTCAAGGCCAACAACGGTTCTTATCCCCGCCGTCTACGTCCAGGTTGGTAACAATTCGGATTGTTAGCCTTGATAATCGTTTTTTATCCTAGATATTTTGCAAGTAACGCTGAATCATAAAGGCTGCCATTGTGCCTTCACCCGCCGCCGTTGGCACCTGCTTTATATTGCCACTGCGTACATCCCCCGCCGCAAAAACACCCGGCAGACTGGTTTCCAGGTTCGCCCCGGTGATAATAAACCCACCAGCATCTTTACTTACCTTGCCTGTCACAAAATCAGCATTGGGAATCAGGCCGATAAACACAAACACCCCATCAACCGCCAACTCGTATTTCTCCCCGGTTTGATTATTTTCAACCAGAATAGACTCAAGGCGACCACTTCCCCGAAACTCATGGGCTTCGGTGTTGAACAATACCTCGATTTTAGGATGTTCCAGAACTTTTTGTTGAAGCAATTTGCTGGCACTCATTTCGTCTTTCCAAACCAGAATCCGCACCCGCCCCGCAAATTTAGCCAAAAATAGACTTTCTTCTACCGCGCTATTGCCACCGCCAATCACTACCAACTCCTTGCCCTTATAAAATGGCGCGTCACAGGTACTACAATAATGCACCCCTGCCCCGCTCAACTCTTTTTCGCCGGGTATATTGAGGCGACGATAGGCCGAGCCCGTAGCAATAAGTACAGCATGCGCCCGATATTCATCGCCATTGGTAGTGCGAACGGTTTTATACCGTCCGTCTAATTCAATTGAAGTTACCGCCTGCGCCGAAAGCATCTCAACCTCGAAACGTTTGGTTTGCAATACTAATCGTTCGGCAAACTCATCGCCGGAAATACCTTCGGGGAAGCCCGGATAGTTGTCCAGACGGTCAGTAAGGCCCGCCTGACCGCCCAAAGCCGCTCCTTCGATAACCAAAGCGTCAATCTGCTCCTGGGCGGAATATAAGGCCGCCGTCAGCCCCGCCGGGCCACCCCCGATAATTAACAGTTCATAAAATGGTCGGTCTGCTTTTATCTGCAAGCCGAGGGCCTCCGCCATTTCCAGATTAGTAGGGTTAGGGTAAACCTTATCGTCAATCGTAATGGTTGGAACGATAATTTTGCCCTTATTCAAGCGTTCCACATAGAAAAGGCCACTGGCTTCTTTTTCGATGTCAATAAAATCGTAGTAAACTTTTTGCTCACCTAAAAATTTGCGAACCCGTTTACAATCCTCGCACCAAACGGTAGCGTAAACCTTAACACTGTGATTTTGAGTAGCGGGCATATCTGTCCTCTTTCTGGCTGCATTATTATCTTCCTGACTGAGAATTTTATCACGAAGCTTCCAAAAGGAATAGGCAAAAGGCCAAATTAGGGAAAATGCCGTTTGCCCTTGAAAACTATTTAATTAAAGGCTAAAATGTTGTTATATTGAAAAATGCCCATTACTGCTTGCATTCTGGCAACCTCGTTTTAATCTTAGGCATTTTGCTAGCCCTTTGTGGGCCTGCACTCGGTTTTCAGCCGTTGGGGTTTAAGAAATATCAGAAAATAATAAATATTTTTACCAACAACTGGCAACCAAAAGCCGACAACGTTTTCATCCAGAGGATTCATTTTATGAGTAAGAACGAGCAGCTAATTAACACCGCAATCGCGGCACTAGCGGCGGGGCGTAAAGAAACTGCTCGCCGGATTTTAACCAACGTGGTTACAAATGACCCTGGCAATCAACAAGCCTGGTTATGTCTGGCAGCTTCCGTTCCGCCAAATCTGGCAATACCGGCTCTACAAAAAGTGCTGGTACTCAATCCCCAAAACAAAATGGCCCTACAAAGTATTGGCCGACTGCGGGCCCAACCTGAGAAAGAGCTTGACCTGGCAGATGTGCTGGTTGGCGAGAACCAGGCGGGCGAAGCCCTCTTAGCCTCTTTTGGACAGGAACCTCCTACCATCTACGAACCAGGTTTGTGGAAAGAGCAAATCGAACCAAAGGCAGCCGCGTTCGGCGAAGATTCTACTCTGGCTTTCAACTCTAAAGAAAGCAAAAAACTAATCACTCGTCTTTCTGAAACCCCTTTACCGAAACCCCCTGAACCAACACCCGCCCCTGAAATGAGCCCCAGAATAGATGATTCAGCCCAAAATTCAGCATCCTTAGAAGCTAGCGCAATCCTAGCTGCAACCTTTTACCCCAAGACTACCCAGTTTATTGAGGCCAAAAGCGAGCCTTATATCAAAGCCAATATACCCCTTAATAATAGCTCGGCGGTGGCGGTAAACTTTGTATCGGGTAATCGTACCGCCCTGAATTATATGGAGCTTAACCGTAGCGAGTCTACCAGGCTAAGGTTAAAGGAACGACCTTTGCGGCGCAATAATAACCCCAAGCGGACCCTGGTGCAACTGACCAATTTCGGTATTATCGTCATTACCGCGCTGTTAGTCATTATTATTGGTTATTTACTATTGATGCTTTTGGGAATTTAATAAGCTCTTCATTCGGCCTGCCCAGGCCTGCCTGACACCCTTTTAACCATAGGCTATATTTTGTGCTGCCTGGTAGTTTTTAATTGTCAGTGCTTATTTTCTCAGGATTTTCTAATAATTTTCTCAACAGCCTCTAAGAAACCAATGCTAAAGTCATTTGAGGGCAAAAGATAAATTGGCACGATAAACAGCCAAAGCTAACTTACTACCCTTATTGAAGGTAGAAGAATATTCTTACTTCCCTGATGCTGAATAGTTGTAGAAAATACCGAAAAGAGAGGTAATATGGACAAACATTCTCCCAATCAAACAAACCCAGAGCCAATTGTCTCGAATAGAGGGTGCCCGGTACACCGTAAGGTGCAAGCTGATTTACAATCTCCTATAACACCCTTATTACTTGAACCAACTCCGCGTACTTTTAATCGGAGGTCAGCACTCAAACTAGGCGCACTTGGATTGGCAAGCCTCGGAACGCTAGGGGCGATTGAAGCTATCGGCAATCCATTACGATTAGTGGAGGCCGCTCCTCCACCACGACTTCCAAATATCCAATACGATTTGGATGCTTTTATTGCCCCTGCTCAAACAATTGAGGGGGTTGCCTTTCGCTTCGGGCCAACTCATACTATCTTCGCAACCGCACGGCTGAACCGAAATCCCAACCGCCAGGACCAGCAGATGTTAGACCGAGCCCTAGCCACAATAGAGTCCACTTACCCGTTTAGCCCTAAAGGGGTTTTCAGCTGTATCAGTTACGGCCTACCTTATTTTCGGCGGTTGCCGCAACAACTGGTTTCCCATCACATTCCAAGACTAGCAAGCAACCCTAATCGCTCTGTACTGGAAGAGGCAGTTCCCGGCCCAACCGATGTTTCGCCACGTAACCCTAAAATTGCCAAGCAGCGATTTAACGTGCCAGTAGTAATCGAAAACAACGATATTCTAATAACTTTACGGAGCGACTTACTGGCAAATTTGATAGATGTTCTGGCCTGGTTGAGTGGCAGCAACAAACTTAACGGTAGACCTTTAACCTCTCCTCCATTTACTAAATTGTTTACTATTACCTCAACCCGCTTGATGTTTGTGCAAAGGGGCTTGCCCAGAGAAATTGCCAACAAGCACACGTTACCGTATGCCGCCCAGGTTCACTCTCAATCCCCCATGTGGATGGGTTTTGCTGACCAGCAAGTTAAAGGTAGTGGCCCTGCCACCATTACTACTTTTCAGGGTAATAACTCGGCGCACCTCACAAATATTCGGCGGGGTGATTACTTTATTGATGGCTCAATTCAGCATCTGGCCCACGATATTCAGGATTTGATCCAATTTTATGAGCCGCCCGAAGAAACCTACATTGAACGGGTGCAATACATGTTCCGCTCCAATCCTATCCCTTCGGTTGGTAATACTGACCAGTTTACAAACGGGGGTGGCCCAGCTTATCTGGATAACCTCTATCAGGGAAGGGACGATGCTCTGAAGAATGCACGGGGTATCAATACCTTTGAAGGGGAGAAGCGCATGGGGCATTTATCAGCCTTACAGCGTTCATCACGGGCAGCAGATGGTACGCCACTCCACATTCGGGTAGATGGTCCGGGCTTTGATAAGCTGGATGTACCCGATGGCAGCGACCAACCTAAACTGCAATTCTCGATTTATCTGCCCACGGCTGAGTTTTTCCGGGTAATGCGGGTGAATGCGGCATCGCTTGATTTGGTAGAGGCTAATCAGGTGCCGGAAGAGGATAATGGTCTGGAACGCTTTTTAACTGCTACACGGCGGCAAAATTTTCTGGTGCCACCTCGGATGCATCGCGCATTCCCTCTGGTTGAACTTACTTAATTTAACCTTGTTGGGAAATTTGGGAATTTGAGTCCATGGGGTGGTCGTGCTGTTACTAGCACACCACCTTCATTTCTAATAAACGCCTAAATAGTGCTGTCCAGCTCAATGCTTAGTTACTTTTCACCTGTCTGAATAACTTCTTGAGCTTATAATACCCAAAGGGGAAAATTACGGAAATAACTACCCCTATGCTCAACACCCAACGCGCCAGACCCATTTGTTGTAATATTTCCAGATCATCATTTACTACCCAACGTTCTTCTATTTTACCGTTATTTACTCGGTATATAGTCATCCCCGACATCAAACAATTTTTACCGGTGGGCAGTATACCTCTGAACATCCTCTCAAACGTTCCGGTAGCTTTCCAGTTTACTGCCACCAAATCCCCTTGACAGATAAGGTGTTCCAATTGATATTGTAAATTCGGGAAAGCCGTATGATAAGAAACCAGGAGCTTCTTGACCGCCGGGCGACCAACCACTGGTTTCGGGCTATGAGTAGTATGGTGAATAATTCCTGGCACACAAAGCTTGTCCAATATCGCCAGATTTCCTTTATTAATTTCCTCATAATAAAGCCGGACAAGCTGCGAATTTGCCTGTTCAGTTGAGGCACTCTGCATATTATTCTCCAGTTTCTCTTTACTTTTAAACAGGGAATTTCAAAGCAGTTTACCACAGTTGTTTGGCTTCTTGAAGGCATGTTTATTAATAATAGCTATCAAAATAGCTCTTGGTACTGGGTAGCAAGTTCAGCCCTTTGTGATACGACGGGCTGAACCAATTTCTTGCTTACTACCAAACTTACAACATAGCTCCTATTCTCGAAAAACTCCAGATGCTCATCCACTTACTACCATAGCACCGCCCAGGGATTCACCCTTCCAGTCGGGGCGGTAATAGGAATAAGCCTGGGAAGTAACCGCCTGAGCTTTGATAGGATAAAGGGCCACGGCCTTAAACTCCAGGGTAAGGCTATCATTAGGGGCCATATCCTCAATATATAACATAACTTTCCGACCAGCCAGATCATACCTTTTAAGTTTAGGTTGTTGTTTGGAAAGAGCCACCAGACTCTCAGTAACCGGAGCAAATCCCGAAGGCAAAGCCACATCCAGCACAACCATTCCGGCCTTGAGTGGTTCCGGTGGGGTAAATTTCACCGAGGCTTTTACCGTAATCTGGTTGTTTAAGGCAATTTGGGCTGTCCCGTAATCCACATTTAATTGGAATACCGACTGACTCTGGCTCTGGGCATCAGGTATATTAAAGCGGCGTACTACCTGAAGCACTGCCTGCCCTCTCCCTTTAACCTCGGTGTTGAGGGTGCCATTTGCCGAAGCTTCAATCGTCTGTAAAATATCGGCATTATCAGGGTTAACCCTGACTTCTTTCTGGAAGTTTGGCGCAATTAAGGTCAGCACCGCATCCACGTCCGTTTTGCTACCCGTTACAAACTGGGAAAGAGCCTGCAAGCCCACTACCGTATCCTGAGTTGAGTTCCAGCCCCCGTAAGCGTTGCGGTGGGAAACAAGCCAACGCGCTGCCTGGGCTGCCATAATTTTCTCGCCGTGCAATAATAACGCCATCAGGGCGTAGCCAGTAGTTTCAATGGCGGCACTGCTGTTAGACTTACCGGGCATAGGGGTTGCCTGAGAGTTGGAACTTTCTTTGCTTTGAATATCACCGTTGCTCCAATAGACTCCATTCTCATCCTGTCTGACCACCTTAACCAGTTTATCGTAGGCTTTACCAGTCTGACCACTTTTCGCCAGTTCCAATCCGTAAGCGGTTATAGCCAGAGTATAGGTATCGGTCAGGTTATCCAGGTTATTTTCCAGATAGTTTATGGCCCTACCCGCCCCGGCCTTATCCCCCGCCTCCAGCAGTGAAATCGCCAGATAAGCCGTCAACGCCCCGGTACCTTTTAGCCCGCCCAGCAAATCCTGATGGTGAACAAAACCTACTGGCTCAAAAGAACCATCGGTTTTTTGTTGTTTTGTAATCCAGTTACGAGTGACATTTAGCACCCCCTCGTCAATGTAAATAAAATCTTTAGCCTGCGCGAGAGTCTTTAGCACAAAGGCCGATAGCCAGAGGCTACCCAGTTTGTCGCTATTGCCAAAAGCCGAGAAACTGCCCTCGGTACGTTGGTAGGTCAACTCGCGCTGGTAGCCCGTAACCATCAGGCTTTCAGCTTTAGCCTGTAACTCAGGTTTGATTTGCCCGGTGTCCTTTAAGTAGCGGGCAACATACACGTTGGGGGCAAATAAAATCATATTCTGCTCACCACAGCCATAAGGCATCCGAAGTAAGCTTTCCAGCCCTTCTAAAGTTTGGGCTAAATAATTACCCGTTACTGCCAGACTCGCGCGAGCCGACCCAGCGATAATCCCTGCCGGAACACTCAGGTCAAGCTCGTATTTCTGTCCTGCGCTAACAATAATTGTTTCCACCAGCTCGCGGGCAACTCCTTCTGGTTCAATAATCAACTCCTTAACGATAGCATCCGCCCGGCTGCTAGAACGGGCAGTCACTTTTAGTTTCTGGTTGCCCAGTTCTTTTGCCCGCACCGTAAAGTTTACTCCCCCGGTTGAATTTGCCCCAACCTTGACTGTTTTGGTGTTCTGGTCAAGCAGTTCAAACCAGCTCTCCTGTTTCAGTTCTACCGTAAATTGCTCGTCCTGAGCGGTGTAATTATAGAGCGAAACCTTAACCGGGAATTGCTCACCTCGGATGGCCGAATAAAGCAAATCAACCGTCACGAAGAAGGGTTGCAAAACCTTCAACTGAGCCTCAGCCATCCCTAATCCGGCTTTGGGGGAAAGGGCCACCGCGTGCAGCATCCAGGTGGTAATGCTATCCGGTGCTACAAGCTTCTGGCTTAATTTGCCATCCGCCGGGGTCACCGAGTCACTCCAGAGCCAGGTTTCAGGGAAAAACTGACGCACTCTCTGTACCTCCGCTAACCCGGCTTGATCCTGATTAGTGCTTTTGGCGGCTTCCGAAGCCGAGGGGGCGGCAGTGGTGGTAGCAGCGGCAGTAGTGGCAGCGGCGGCGGTTGTAGAACCTGGTGCCGCTGCTACTGGCACACCCCCTCCGGCTAAAGCAAGAGGGGATTGATAACTTTTACCCTGCGGAATACTCTTATTGCTTAAAACTACCACCCCGGCATTGGTAAACATTTCTTTGCTGCTCAAAGTTTCAAGCTTTCCACCTGAGCCCCCTGGCACTAATGCACCCCCCTGTACCCGCCCCGCCCCCACCGGAGAGGCATTATGCAACTCAATCTGGGGTTTCTGGTAAAGCTTTTCCAATTCATCAAAAACCTGTTGCAGATTAAGTCGGTTTTCCGCCAGAATAAAGACCGAGCGATCTACTACTGCCAGCCCTAAGCGGGCAGGCCCCTCAGTTTTCAGGTTTAAATTAACAGATTGTCCGGGTTCAACCTCGGTTTTATCAAAGGCTGCCTCGATTTTATGCGGATAATTTGTTTCGGCAGAGAAGGGCAGATAATCGGCGGCAACCTCAGCGTTTGGCATAATCTGGTAAACCAAAAGGCGAGCCTGGGGGGCCATTTGGGGCGTGACGGTGAAGGTAATGTCAGGGTTGGGCGAATAGCTGGAATAGACCAATGCCCCCCGCGCCATTACCTCATAGTAAAATCCAGTGGCCTGTTTGGTGGAATTGACCTTGAAATTGATTGTATCACCTACCTTTAGCCCACCCTTACTTATCTGTTGCAAGGTGATAAAGTTGCCGGAGGGGGAATAACCCGCTTGCATCGTAAGCGAGGTAAAAGCTTGCCCGCTAGTAGCCGCTAAAGTTAAGGAAATAGCATCCCCTGGCGGATTAATCTGGACTGTGCCAAGCCCTTTCTGAATTACCGCCTGACGTTTTTCGGTCGCAGTAGTAAAATCGGCTTTAGTATAAATTACAGTGATGTCCACTTTGGTATCAGCTGGCTTTTTGTCAGGGGTTTGCCCCACCAGCAAGACCGAAAGGGGCAGGGAGGGCTTGAAAATCAGACTTTCAGGGATGGCCTGTAAGGTGAGAGCCGATTGGGTGATAACAATTATTTCGGTGGCCTTTTCCTCGTAATCAGTAGCCTTTTCGCGTACCTTAACCTCAAGGCGTACATTCCCCTGTCCGCCCGCGTTCGGCACTCCCACTACATAGCCGGGAGCCGCCAGTTCAAAAGTAGCCTGTCCCTCAATCGGCTTAGTGAGGGTAGTATATTCCTGCCAGGTGCCTACGTATTTAAATGCATGAATTTCCAGCTCACCCTGTACCGGCTTACCGTAGCTGTAATCGGCTGTGACTGTGCCTTTGATTGGCTCACTTGCCAGAGCCCAGCTTTTATCCGGCTTCACCTTTACTTCATATTTGGGTAAGATATATTTTTCAACCCTTACATCCAGTTGGGTACGGCGTTTGCCCAGCAAGGCCGTTACTTTCCAGGTTCCCAGGTTTGGCTCAGTCGAAAGCGGCAGGTCAAAACTGGACATCCCATATTCATCGCTCTTGACTATCTTTTTGAACACCTTGTTGCCTTTTGCGTCCTGCACCTCAACCGTGACTTCCTGACTGACCGGCATTAACCGAGGGTCAAGCGTAATGGCTCTGATATGGATAATTTGACCGGGTTTATAGATAGGTTTGTCAGTTTCGAGGAAAACCAGCGTGGCGTCCTCAACCTTCACTGGAGCTTGTGCCTGAAAGTTAGAGGTATCCAGTTGCAGAGTATAATTGCCATTCGCCAGGGCCGGAATATTTAAAGCCAGGTCACCGCGACCCTGCACCATACCCGTAACACTGGCTATTTTTTGGTTGTTTTGTAAAAGGCTAAACGTAACATTATCAGCTGCCAGTAACGTCCCACTAAACAATGAAACGGAAATTTTTTCAGTCTGGCCCGCCCGCATATTACTGGGTGCAATCGCCAGGTAACTATCTATATAGCTACCAACCGGGAGAACGGTGGGTTTTGCGGTGGGAATAGTACCAGTGGTGGGAAAGTTTCCACCGGTGGTAGTAGGAGTTCTGACTAGATTATTATCGCTACAAGCTGCCAGTGAACTCATAACTGTTGAGCCGGAAACAACTCCGGCTATTCTAATGAAGCGGCGGCGGCTAACATCCTGATTTCCGTTCATTTGCTTGCTCCTGTTTAACTAAAGCTTTTGACGAAAACTATTAATTTCTACAGGTTGTAACGCAAGCTTCTTGAAAAAAATTACAGTCTTTTAATTAATTTTCTAAGCTGAAATCGAGGAACAATACCAGGCCACTCTGAAAAAACCATAACCGTTCACCATGATAGTCACCCTGAGCTTGGGAAGGGTCTTGCTAATAACATTGAGATTCTTCACTTCGTTCACGCCCCTTTGGGGCGGGACAGGCCTCGTAAACGGTTACAAAAACCTAACTACATCACAGGCATCCCGATATTTTACCCTCACAATTCCCTGTTGCTATTTAAGGCAAAAATGTTAAAATGTGGGTTAGCCTTATTAATAAAGTTCCTTAGAACGTTTCGGTATAGTGGAACATAAAAGATTGGACGGTAAAAAATTCGCCCATGCAAGCCAAGTCACCAACACTCAACGAACCTCCCAATATTCCTACATCTAATAATACTAATCAGAATAATGATTTAATCCCGGCGGTTGGCAAAAAATATCCCCGCTACCTTGTAACAATAAGTTTCGGATTTGCCGCCTTATTTGCCGAGCTAATGCTATTCCTATCGCTTTACTATAACTCAGAAATGGGGTTAGGATTACGCCTGATATTAACCGGTGGAACATTAATATTTTCCTTTGGGGTAATGTTAGCCTCGTTTATCCTGCCCCACCGTTTTTACCTTCCGAGATTTAGCCGCTACTCGCCTATTGTTTTCCTGATGGTGGAATGGGCCGCCAGCGTATTAACTATTGTGGCGGGCTCAATCGTATTGCTGGTAGTAGGGATATTCGTGGTGAAAGGGGATTTAGCTGCTATTGGCGAAATCGTGCGCTCAATGGCTCTCTACACTCTGGCGGCTTGCTTGTTGATGCATGGTCTGGCGGTATTCGGGCGATATGTCCAGTATCTCTACGAACGTGAAATGCACCAATCCTACAAAATCGTGATAGTGGCGGGAGTGAGTGCGGTGGCCTTAATCGCCATTGCCCTTTATTTACTTCCCAACGATTTTAATCGGATTGGGGCCAACATTCCCAATAGCGGCCTGCTGGATTTACATATCAGCATCCGCGACGTCTGGCTATTGGCAACCTGCCTCTATGCCTTCTTCTGGCAAATCACCGTCCTGGCTGACCACTAGACGACTGTCAGTCGTCGGTTGTCGGAAGAAATTAAAGGGCTAATAGTTCAGCACTTTTTACTCGGCAATCGGCACTGCACGCTATTAGCACTCCAGGGGTGAAAGTGCCAATTTGGGGTTGCGACAATAACCAGACTGTTGTAAAATTAAAGCTGTTGGTTAAAAAGTCATTTTTTTGTTTTTGGAGGTTTGTCCCTAATGCCTACTTACGATTATGCTTGCAACAACTGTGGGCATCGGTTTGAAAAGTTTCAGAGTTTTAGCGAAAACAACCTGACAATTTGCCCCGAATGCGGCGTTGAGGCATTGCGTAAAGTTTTTTCGCCCTCAGGTATTGTATTTAAAGGTTCGGGCTGGTATATTAATGACAGTCGCAGCAACAGTAAAAGCGGTGCTAGTAAAGTAAGTAGTGAGGCAACCAGCGAAAAAACCGCTGACTCAACCACTACCGAAAAAAGCACCGAGGCCAAACCAGCCGAAAGCAAACCAGCGGAGACCAAAGCCGCCGAACCAGCCGCCTAAGTGGTGCGAATCAGGCCTCGAACCTGATAAATTGGAAACAAAACGGTAAGGGCATTTGGTTAATGCCGAAAATAACTACGAAAGAATTTTTAGATGGTTTCTGGTAAGTGGCAAAAACGCCTCAATCCCCAGATTGCTCCAAATCACCTGATTCCAGGCCATATTAATGCGTCTTTCGGGCCAAAACAGGCCATCGAAAGTGTCGCTGGCGAGCCTTGTCTGTGTAGTTAGGGACATCGTTTGACCGTGCCCATGCGCGGATTTTTCCAAACGATGTCCCGTGTCACAGCGGGCTTTTTTGTTTGTCTGGAATTTTTTAAAAACGGTAATTGAGGAGTAGGCGGTCAGAAAATTTTGCCGTCAATAGCCGGGTAGTAGCCCGGACCAGGAGAACCAGAAATGTCAATTCGCGATGAGATAAAGGCGATTATGGAGCGCGACCCTGCCGCTACCACTTTCGCCGAGGCTTTGCTCTATCCCAGTTTGCATGCGATTCTGTTCCACCGGCTGGCTCATAAACTTTACACCATGAAAGTGCCATTTTTCCCCCGACTGATTAACCAAACCTCGCGCTTCATTACCGGGATTGATATTCACCCCGGCGCGAAAATCGGCAAGGGGCTATTTATAGATCACGGTATGGGCGTGGTTATCGGCGAAACTGCCGAGATTGGCGATAATGTTACGCTATACCAGGGCGTAACGCTGGGCGGTACTGGAAAACAGCGCGGCAAACGACACCCCACTATTGAGGATGATGCCTATATTGGGGTGAGCGCGTTGGTGTTAGGTGCGATAACCGTCGGTAAGGGGGCCAGAATTGGCGGCGGCTCGGTAGTTTTAAAGGATGTGCCACCCTACACTACCGCTGTAGGAGTTCCGGCACGGGTAGTGGCGGCACGGCGCGGCCTGACCGACGAAAACCAGCGCATTGAAAACCTGCCCGACCCCGAAGGCGACATGATTAACGCCTTGCAGCTTAAAAGCGAAGAGTTAGAAGCTCGCCTACGTCACCTGTTGAGCGAACATGTGGAAGAAATTCATGAAGCGGCCCACGAGCATGAAAGTTTGGAGGCTATGGAAAATCGCCTCGGCAAAATCGAGGAAAAGCTGGAACGCCTGGAGCAAAATTTAGGCAAACTATTAATTGGTGATCATAAAGCTGCGGGCAATGGACGCTACCAGCAGGGTGAACAGGAGGCAGCCGAAAGTGGCTTTAAGGGTTTATAACACATTAAGCGGTCAAAAAGAGGAGTTCCAGCCCCTGTCGCCGGACAAGGTGACAATGTATGTTTGTGGGCCGACAGTTTATGACAGTAGCCACATCGGGCATGCTATGAGTGCGGTAGTTTTTGATGTGATTCGGCGGTATCTGGAATTCAAAGATTATAAAGTTCAGCACGCCCAGAATTTCACCGATATTGACGACAAAATTATCAACCGGGCCATCAAAGAAAACGTGTCCTGGCAATCTATAACCGAACGCTACATCAACCAGTTTTTGAGCTGGATGGATGGGCTGAATGTGCAACGGGCGACAGTCTACCCCCGCGCTACCGCCGACATTGAGGATATTAAAACCACTATCCAGCAGCTAATTGATAAAGGGCATGCCTATCCTGCGGCGGGCGATGTTTACTTTCGAGTTAGCAGCAAGCCCGAATATGGCGAACTCAAGCACCAGAGCATTGACGAGTTGCTGATTGGGGCGCGGATTGCCCCGGACGAAATCAAGGAAAATGCGCTCGATTTTGCCCTCTGGAAAGGGGCGAAACCGGGCGAACCGAGTTGGGAAAGTCCCTGGGGCCCTGGTCGTCCCGGCTGGCATATCGAATGCTCGGCGATGGTCACAAAGCATCTGGGTGAGCAGGTAGATATTCATGGCGGCGGGGCCGACCTGATTTTTCCCCACCACGAAAACGAGATTGCCCAGAGCGAGTGCGCTACCGGGAAACGGCCTTTTGCCCGCTATTGGATGCACAACGGCCTGCTACAACTTGGCGATGAGAAGATGAGCAAGTCGCTAGGCAATTTTGTGACGGTGGGCGACATTCTGGAAAATTACGATGCCGATACCCTGCGCTTCTTTGTGCTTGGTTCGCTCTACCGTAACCCCCTGAAATATACCCAGGATACTTTGGATTCAGAACAAAAAGGGTTGGAGCGGCTAAAGTCAGTCTTTAGCCCGGTGGAGAAGTGGGGGGAGCCTGACAATGCTGAGGGTAACGCCGAAGCTACAGCCAGTTTGCAACAGGCGACGGAGTACACCCGCGCCACCTTTATTGAGGCAATGGACGATGATTTTAACACCGCTCAGGCCCGAGCACGTCTGTTCGACCTGGTACGCGATATTTACCGTACCCGTGAGCAAGGAGCTAGTCCCGCCAGTCTGCACGCCGCCCGTGCCATCCTGCTAGAGTTAGGAAATATGCTGGGCTTGCGGCTGGACAAAAATACCAAACCAGAAAACAATATTCAGGCTACACCGTTTCTTGAATTGTGGGACGAAACCCGATCCATAATTCAAAATGTTGGACTTAGGGAGCTTAATGAATCGATTTTTTTGTGGGAATTGGGGCAAAGAATAAGAAGCCCTCTAAGTAGTGAAGTTAAAGCTGAACAAGTTATAGATTGGTTGAAAGAAACCCGTACTGCCCTTAAAGCTGCCAAACAGTTCCAACTTGCTGACAACATCCGCAATCGCCTCAAGGAATTGGGGGTGAAATTGGAAGACCGGGCCGATGGCACTACCTGGAGGTTTGAGTAGGGGTTATTGGTATGGAGTTGCGTCACTTGATTTATTTTGAGGTGGTGATCAATTTTCAATAAAGTTGGTTGCCACTGGCGATACCCTATGATAAACTTCGCCCTGTTAAACCGAAACTTTCGATTTTAAATTATGGCATAGGGTGAAAATTCTTTGGCAAACTTCCCGACTATCAAATCCCCCCGGCAACTTGGCCGCTATTTTCTGTTTTTGCTGATGCTGACCGCGCCACTATGGTTGGCAGGTTGCGGGTTGGGCGGGGATGGCAACTTACTCAGCGAGGTAAAACTGGACAGCCCGGCTCTGGTACTGGATGGCAAGGGCGGGCCAAAAATTATTAACCTGAGTTACCGGGTGGGCAAACAAAGTCAGGTCAGTTTGAGCCTGAGCGGGCCGGGTGGCTTGAACTACGAGTTGCGCCAGAATGAAGGCCGCCCACCAGGGGATTACTCCACCCAGATTAACGGGATTATCGAGCAGCAAGTCGAAGGTTTGCAGCAACGCCGCCTACTACCCGATGGGGTATACCAGTTTATTCTGACCGCCAAAAATGAAGGGGAACAGGCCAGGGAGCAGGGCCAGTTCAGCATCAGCGGCAACCCTAGCGGTGGCGCACCCGAAGTTAGCGGACTGTCAGCCTTTCCCCCCGTCATCAGCCCCAATTTTGATGCGGTGGCGGATGAGGCTACCCTGAACTGGCGCACCAGTCGCCCGACTACCGTGACTGTCGCGATTTCAGGAAAGAACGGCCTGAACAAAACCCTTACCACCCTCAAAAACCAACCCGCCCAGGAAGATAAAATCCAGTTTAACGGCCTGGACTTGCAAAACAAACCCTTACCCGATGGAATCTACTCCTACATAGTCACCGCCAGCGATGCCTATGGACAGGAAACCCGACGGGCCGCACAAATTGAGGTTAAAGACGGTGGCGTACCCCAGGTGCGGGTCACCTCCGTAGATATTACCCCCGCCGAGATTATCAAGGGCAACGAAGTGACGGTTAAGGTGCGGGTTAAAAATATCGGGAAGGTGGCAGTGCGTTCGCAGGGGCCCGACTCTGGCTACAGCTACAGCAGCCAGGATGTTTATAGCAGCGTCGCGGTTGGCGGTCAGAAGTTCGATGAACAGGCCGGATATTGGCGAATTGGGGTAGATTTTGAGGCTAATGCCTCGGCGGGGGCGGTACGCTATCCCTGGCGGTGGGGCTTTGGCAAGGAATATTTGCAACCGGGAGAAGAAGCAGAAATTATCGGCAAAATCCGCATCGAACGCCCCGAACAAAAAATTATCCTTTATGTTGGTTTAATTCAGGAGAAAATCTCGCTCCAGGCTGACCGATTGCGAGTTACTCAGGTTAAAATCACTTACTGACCCAACCAAAAAGGGGCGAACTTTACGTCCACCCCATTCTTCAAAACTATTTGTTAACGGCTGATATCTATTTACCGTAACGCCACAACGAATATTGGCGGCCTACATTGCCCATTTCGACCTTAAAGCCATCCGGGTTGTTAGGGGTATAGGTCATAATTCGCCGCTCAAAGGCCTGGATTAAGACATCTTTTACCTCACCCCCAACCTTCACTTTGGCCCAATAGGGCTCGCCAATCGGCAGACCCATCGCGAACACCCAGTCAATCACATTATTTGTTACCAGGGCGTTATTTTCCCAGATTGGGCCAACCTGCTGGAAGAAATCCCAGAAGACCGAAGCAACATTATGGCCTAAAGTGTTCTCGTAATTAGCCAGGCGCACATTGTATTGGGTATAACCAGCGTTCTCCCCAACCTGCCCGTTAGCCGCCATCGTCTGTATCACGAGTTGCCCGGTGCGGTCACTGGCGCGTTTGTCTGCCGCCAGCGACGAAACTCCCGCCATACTGGCAAAAGTAGGGCTAGTAGGGTTATTGCTATAATCCCCAGCCACCGGAATATTAGCCGGGCCACGATTTTCCTCAGCATTCGGGTCATCACCCACCGCAATCTTGCCCCGCATCATCTCGCGCACTAACAGGCCGTTGGTGATGAACCACTGAGCGTTCACGTCGGCAGTGGGACGGGTAATCTCCATACGGCTCTTATCGAAGTAATAAACCAGCCGAGTACCGCCCGGCCCTTCGTTATACTTCTCGCGATAAACCGCGAAATTCTCAGGCCCCCAAAGCCAGGTGCGCCCAAAAGCCCCCGAATCTACGGGCTGGTCAGTACGACTCCACACTTTCATAATACTGGCCTCACCAAACATCTTGAGCGTGCCTTTGTAACGCTGGGCGTATTGCGCGGTCAAATCCATATAAGTATTACCCCAGAGTTCGCCCGGCTCAATCGAGCTACCTTCAAACCACTCGTTCCAGGTACTAATCGTAATCATATCGGGGGTGCTATTAATGGCGGCGTTCCAACTCCGCTTGTAATACTCGCCACCTTCGCGATCTCGGAACTCGGCAGGCTGACGATAAAGGCGGTCGTCATAGCCGGGAGTAACCCCCGCTATCCAAAACTTGCGCTGCCCACTTCCCGCCTGATAACTACTTACATCGTTACGGAACTGCTGGCCTTTAGCAACCGGATTATTATCCCACTTGGTTGCGCTAAACAGATGCATCCCATCAAAAACACTCAAAACGTTGGTATCAATTGAGTCGGTTGACCAGATTTGTTCACGGTTAGGGTCAACCTGATCGCGGATACTGCGCCAGGTATCCAACGAACCCACTGCCGAAGGTTGCCAGAAAAACATCACAGGCTTACCTTCGTAATGCAGGTAGGTTGATTTGCCCTGGAAATTGTCCCGGATATATTTCAGGTTGGAAATCGTCCCATTTACCGATTTATCGGAAGCCAGCGAGGCTTCATAATGCACCGCCAGGGTAAAACCACCACTGGCGTTATTCATCATAGTCTTGAAGCGGTCAGCCCAATCACCTGTTGTCCCGGTCCAGGTCACGGCGAAAGCATCAATCCCCACGTTGCGGGCGCGATCCATCTGTCCTTTGACAAAATTCGCGTCGCGGCTGTCATAGGTGGGGCTGGGCAAACTTACCATCTTGCCCCGATTCCATACATTCGGGTCGCGCTGGTCATACCAGGGGTAATAGAAAGCGACCACCGCCCCAGGGGTACGACCACCATAGGCCGCCGCCGGGGTAGGGGTTTGAATGGCTAAAAACAAACCCATAGCCATTATTTGAACAAAAAACAAAGCGATAAACTTGCTTGATTTGCTGATACGCAAAAAATCCCTATTTAACAAAACCTTTTCTCCTGTAAAAAACAAAACATGCAGCTGCATTCCCAGGACTTTCGCTTGAGTCCAAATTCAAGTTCAATTTGTACCCACTTACTCTTTTGGCAAGTTCCAAAGCGAAAGTCGCGATTAAGTTATCTGGTTAACCCAAACCTTTGTCCAATATAACATGCATTCTGGCGCAGGTATGTCACTAATTGGTACTGTTTTTAAATCAATAGAAAATTAAAGCTTATGAGGTGTTGCAGTGTTGTAGCCTATGTGCTACAATAATAAAGGTAGTATTAAAAAATATAAATTTCTACAAGAGCAACCAAAAGCTAAACCGTCCGTTAGAAATAGTGGTAGAAGGAGTGAAACGTGACAAGAGCAATTTTTGTACCGGGAAAAGGGGGCGCAAGTGGGCCGCTTGACCGGGAAGAAGCCAAAGAAACTATTGCAAATTACATCAGCGAGTTCTTGCAGCGCGAAGGGCGACAAGTGGGTTGGCTGGCAAATAAAATCGGAGTACACCGTACGACTATTTCGCGCCTGTTACACAAGAAAGTGCTGGCTGATCCCCGAACCTGTCGGGCTCTGGCAGAAGTGATGGGTCTCCCTGCCGAGAAGGTTTTGACCGCGGCGGGCTATTTGCCAACTGAGCCCGATGTGCCGGATATTGACGATGCCGAACTTGGGTTTTACCTTAGCCAGATTGGGAGTATGCCTACTAAAACCAGGGAAATTGTAAAGACCATTCTGCGCGAAGAATATCGCCAGATGTTGCAAAACCGGGCATTAGGCGAAGAGCTTGAGGCTGAACGCCCCCCTTTTGCCCGTAAACTTGGTTAGGGGGTGTTCGGTTGTCAGTTGTCGGTAAGCAAGTTGTTGGTTGTTGGTTATTAGTTGTTGGTAAATCAGTAGTTTCGTTACGAGATTCCAACACAGGGCTTATTAAACTAGACTGTCATATTAGCGAATATTAAACATTCACCACTGGTGCGGTAAGTAAGATTCCGAGTCCGATAACCGATAACCTTTAAAAGGGAGCAATAAAACGTGTTAGATTTTGCCCGTTTCGATTACGCCAAAGTTACCGATAAAGCGATTGATACCGCCCTGAGTTTGATTGATTTTTACGACCTACACAGCCAGCCTTATGAACCAGTTCAGCTCTCCGGGATTCTAGACAAATTCGACCTGCGTTTTATGGACTTGCCCGATACAACTTGTGGTTTTACCCTGGACGTCGAGCGAAAAATAATTATTGCCCTGAATAACCAGCTGAGTACCGAACTTACCCGCTACGTGGCAATGCACGAGGTTGGGCATGTAGCGTGCTGGCATCCCAATCAACTTAACGCCTGTGCCAAAGGGGAGGGTTTATATGACCGCCTCGAAACCGAAGCCACCACTGTGGCAGCCTATGTTTTAATTCCCCAGGTCGCCGTTGCTGGGCCATTGCGGGATACCGCCGAAGAACTCTCGGCCTACTTTATTGTGCCACCCGAACTGGTTATAATTCGCCGAGCCCTCTATATCCGCAAAGGGGTTTGATTTTTGGCTAAATATGATACATCATATGTTTGTTCTGCTGAAGTTCGTAGCCATCAATCAGCATTTGCAAATTTGTAGCTTTGAGGGTAGTAGCGGTCTCTAATTCAATCTGGTTCCAAATGGGGTCAAGCAGTTCATCCACTGGAACTTGCTTGGCCTCTTTAAGTTCATTGGAGTAATCTACCGGGGATAACGAACCTTCCAACTCGGTGAGTACGTCATAAAGCGTAATCTGCTGCGGTGGTCTTGCCAGAACATGACCTCCCTGTGGCCCACGCAAGCTATGAATTAAGCCCGCTTTTCGCAGGATTATCAAAAGCTGGTTGAGGTAATCCTCCGCCACCTTCTGGTCTTCGGCAATCTCGCGACTACGGCGGGGTTTATTGCCGTAGTGCAAAGCCAAATCAAACAATGCTCTTAAACCGTACTCACCTTTGCTGGAAATTTTCATTTTAATTAAACCTGTAACGCTTCACGAATATCGGCGAACAAAGCCGTGCTGAGATAACGCTCGCCAGTATCGGGCAACACTACCACAATATTTTTCCCGGCATTTTCGGGCCGCTTGGCTACCTGAATTGCCGCGTAAGCCGCTGCGCCACAACTAATACCGACCAACAAACCTTCCTTTTGCATAATTGCGCGAGCAGTCTCGATGGCCTGGTCATTTGTTACCTGGAACACTTCATCCACCAGATTCATTTCCAGAATATCCGGCACAAAGCCCGCCCCAATCCCCTGAATTTTATGAGGGGAAGGCTTACCACCGCTCAAAACCGGGCTGGCGGTAGGCTCAACCGCGATAACCTTAAAACCGGGCTTAATCGGCTTGATAGCCTGGGCTACCCCGGTAATGGTGCCGCCTGTACCAACCCCACCCACCAGAATATCTACCGTGCCATCAGTATCATCCCAGATTTCGAGGGCGGTAGTATTGCGGTGAATTTCCGGGTTAGCCGGGTTTTTGAATTGTTGGGGCATCCAGGAGTTAGGGGTATTAGACAGGAGTTCTTCAGCTTTGCGGATTGCGCCAGTCATGCCTTCCGAGCCGGGGGTTAAAACCAGATCTGCCCCGTAGCCCTTGAGCAGTATGCGACGCTCGATGCTCATTGTATCCGGCATAACCAGAGTCAGTTTATAACCTTTAACCGCCGAAACCCAGGCCAGAGCAATTCCGGTATTGCCACTGGTCGGCTCGATAATTACGGTGCCTTCTTTCAAGACTCCACGCCGTTCGGCATCTTCAATCATTCCAACCCCAATGCGGCATTTTACACAAAAACCTGGGTTATAGGACTCAAGTTTGGCAATTACGTTTGCCACACAACCTTCGGTAACTTTATTCAACCGAACTAGAGGGGTATTCCCCATTAGTTCAATAGCATTTTTCGCAATTTTGGGGCGGTGGTTGCGGCGGGCAACCAAACTATCCCCACTTGTATTTGTTACGCTCATTTTATCTCCTTTATTTCGTTATCGCTAACGGGCTACGTCGCCTTAGCTTAATTATAGTAATGTTTAGTAAGATTGTCAATAAACATTACATTACAGGCAGGAGATAAATCTACTCTAAGGGTGACTGTTCCATAGTCATTTTGACCTGGCGGATACGCAAGCCTTCCATTTTTTCAACGGTCAGGGTAAGCTGAGTTTCAACGGTAACAAAGTCATCGCTGTCGGGGTCTGAGGGGTCGGGCATCTGGCGGGCCTCGGTAACAGTCACTTTATCACCTGTCACCGCGATACGTCCCAGCCGTTTCAGCACAAAACCGCCGATAGTATCTACCTCATCATCTACAAAATGCAATTCCAGGGTTAAATTGACCTCATTTAGAGTGGTTGCGCCATCAATCAAGTAGCCGCCATCGTCGGTGGGCTTAATTCTACTTTCCTCACTATCAAACTCATCCTGAATTTCGCCGACAATCTCTTCTAAACAATCCTCCAAAGTGACGAGTCCGGCAAAACCGCCGTATTCATCAATTATTAAAGCTATTTGAGTACGGCTATGTTGTAATTCTGCCAGCAAATCGCCCACCCGTTTGGACTCGGGGATAAAATAAGGCTTACGTAGCAAAATACTAACCGGGGAATGATTTTGACCATCTGCCATATGGCGCAATACATCTTTGGCGAAAGCCACCCCCACAATCTGCTCTCGATTACCAGGGGAATAAATCGGGTAGCGCGAATAACCAGAAGCTATAATTTCACGAGCTGCCGCCTCAACGGTGGTTTCAGCATCCAGCATAGTTACATCCACCCTCGGCACCATAATCTCGCGCACCTGACGGTCTGTAAACTCAAAGACCCGGCTGATAATATCACTCTCTTGCTTGCCCAATACCCCTTCTTCCTGTCCGGTTTCGACCATCGAAACAATCTCTTCCTCACTGACACTGGGCATGGTAGCCCGCCGCTTCCCGCCCAACAACCTCACAAAAAAGTTGGTTATAAACGTCAGCGCAAAAACCAGGGGACGGGCTACAGCTGCAATAATTTCGATAGGACGCGCCACAACCAAGGATACTCGTTCGGCGGCTTCCAAAGCCAGGGTTTTAGGAATCAGCTCACCAAAAATAAGCGAAACAAATGCCACTAGCACTGTAACAACTATGAAGGCCAGGGTTGAAGCACTATTTTGGATGAAATCTACCGGGATATTTCTAAACCAATTGTCAAACAACTTAACCAGACTTACCGCCCCAAAGGCCGAAGCAAAAAAGCTAGTCAGAGTTACCCCAACCTGAATAGTCGCCAAAAAGCGACTATTGTTCTCAGTCAGGCGCAAAATACTCCGAGCGGCCCCATGTCCCTCGTCGGCCAGTTGGCGAATTTTAGTTTTACGAACGGTGACAATCGCGATTTCGCTGGCAGCAAAAAAGGCGTTGAGTAAAATCAAGGCCAGCAGAATAAAGTATTCAATCCAATTAAGTTCCAAATTTCTTTCCTATTTTTCAGATAAATTGGCGAATAGTCTTCAAAAATTCCAGTTGGTCAAAACTCCCTTTGGTTAAATAAGCATTAGCCCCTGCTAACATCCCGCGCTGGCGGGAAGCCTCATCCGCCAGTGAAGTCAACAACACTACCGGGAGTTGATTTGGAATACGTTTATGGCGGCGAATTGTTTCGGTTAATTCAAAACCATCCATTTGAGGCATCTGCACGTCCGCTATCACCAACTCAAATGGCTCCTCTGTCAATAATTTCTCCAGGGCATCCACCCCATTATTCACCAGTGTCACCTGATAACCTGCGGCTTCCAGGATATTTTTTTCCAGAGTGCGGGTAGTTAGGGAGTCATCCACCACCAATATTCGGCGAGCGACTAACAATTCAGGATTAGAAAGCGTTTGAGGGGTTAAAGCCGTTTCCAATTCGCTGGTGATAAGTAAAAGTTCATCCGATCGCTCAGTTTCAACCTGGGTACGACTGTCTACAGTCCCTATTTTATCAATTGTGGAAGGTTGAACTAACAGAGTTTGAGAAAGAGGTAACTCGGCTTCGTTAGAGTCAATAGCCAGGCGAAGCCGATTAAGGGTCAAGTATAATTCACTTAACAAGGCTGGATTGACTTCTATTTCGTACCGCTTAACCTGACCAAGGCGTGTTTCCATTTCAGCCGCCAAAAAGTCGATTTCTTCCAGGCCCAACATTCGAGCCGCACCTTTAAGGCTATGAGCCGCCCGATGTAGACGGTCTATAGCCGCCGAATTAGCTTTCAAGCCTTTTAGCAAACCCAAATCCGTGGAAAAAGTTTGCAAATGGTCGGCGGCTTCTAACTTGAAAATGTCCTTAAGCTCGGTTAATTCATCTGGGTCTAAAGACATAGCTTTTAAAATTTACCCCTGTAGCTAAAAATTGTATTTTTCAACCTGGTCTATTGATAATATGGCAAACCACCCGGTTTAGCAACAGCACTTTTCCTCGGCAGGGGCTTCGCAAGAACAGTCACTCTGAGCTTTCGAAGGGTCTTGTTCATAACATTGAGATGCTTCGGCTTCGCCTCACGCCCGTTTGGGGTGTGCCAGTCGGATATTTTTCTTGCAAACGTACTTTTTCCTCGGCACTCGGCACTTTTTCTGACAACCGACATCCGACGACTGACAACCGATTCCGCTTGCGTCACCCTATTGGGACAGTCTATAATCAGGCTATGACTGACTCAATTACAAATGGAAAAACAAACCCATATCGCCAACTGCCCAGCGTAGACAAACTGCTAAAAACCGAGCGAGTGCTGGCTCTAGTTGAAGATAGCAATTTTCCCACCGCCTTTGTTACCGAAGTAGCGCGAGAACGGCTAACTCTGGCACGCCAAAGTATTCAGCAGGGGCAAAATCCTGCCAGCCTGGAAAACCTGGCGGAAGAAGTTGAGCGCGAAGTTTTGGCTCTTACTACTGGCAATTTGCGCGAGGTAATTAACGCCGCCGGAGTAATTATCCATACCAACTTAGGGCGGGCTCCCCTGAGCCTGGAAGCTACCCGAGCCGTTGAGCAAATCGCCAAAGGTTACAGCAATCTGGAGTTTGAGCTGGAAAGCGGGGGACGAGGCCAACGACTTACCCACGTTTCCGACCTTATAGCCCGAATCAGCGGGGCAGAGGCCGGGATTGCGGTTAATAATAACGCGGCGGCGGTTTTTATGATTCTGGCGGCTTTTGCCCCAAATAAAGAGGTAATAGTATCGCGGGGGCAGGCGGTGGAAATTGGCGGGGCATTCCGCATCCCGGACGTGATTACTCAGGGCGGGGGCAAGCTGGTCGAGGTTGGCACTACCAACAAAACCTATCAGAGTGATTATGAGGACGCTATTACCCCTAACACGGCCATGTTGTTGCGGGTACATAGTAGTAATTTCAAAGTGATTGGTTTTACGCACACTACCTCTTTGGAGGAAATGGCCGAGGTAGCCGAAAAACATAACCTGATTCTAGCGGACGACCTGGGGAGCGGCACTTTTATTGACACCGCCCGTTATGGGCTGGCCCACGAGCCAACCGTTCAGGAAAGCATCACCGCCGGTGCGCAACTTGTAACCTTCAGTGGCGATAAGTTACTAGGGGGGCCGCAGGCGGGGCTGATTGCCGGGAAAAAAGAATTAATCGCGAAACTGAAAAAACATCCGCTGGCTCGTGCCTTGCGCCTGGATAAAATGACATTGGCGGCTCTACAGGTTACCTTGCTGCACTATTTACGGGGGGAGGCCGAGCGCAAAATTCCGGTCTGGCAAATAATTTCGCTGGCCCTGAGTCAAATCGAGCAACGCGCCGAAAGCTGGCAGCAAGCCCTGAGTGAAAGTTGGCCGGGAGCTAGCACCAGCGAGGGAACTTCAACCATAGGTGGTGGGTCGCTACCGGGCGAAACTCTGCCTACTCGCTTGCTCTCTCTACCACCCTTGCCGGAACGTAGCCCTGATGCTCTGATGGCGGCCCTGCGACATAATAGCCCCCCAATTATCGGGCGGGTGGAGCGCGATAGGTTACTTTTCGACCCACGTACTGTATTACCTAGACAGGATGAAGCCTTGCTCGATGGGCTACGAGCTTTGGTAAAATAGCGAATTTGTAAACTTTAGTTAAAACTGATTACTGAGAGCTGACCATCGAGAATGAAAGAAATTGCAAAATTTTTCCTGTGGCTGGGGGTAGTCGGCTTTGGCGGGCCCCAAGCCCACATCGCCCTGATGCAGCAGGAAGCCCAACAGAAGCGTGGCTGGCTCACACCCGAAGAATTCACTGAGGGTTTGGCGGTTTGTAACTTGCTTCCCGGCCCAGCCTCCACCCAGATGACGATTTATATCGGCTGGATGCGGGGCAAGCTCAAAGGTGGGTTACTGGCGGGGTTTTGTTTTATCCTCCCCGCCTTCCTGATGATGTTGTTTCTGAGCTGGCTATATTTCACCTATGGCACGTTGCCGCAATTAGCGGCCTTTTTTTATGGGCTAAAACCGATTGTGGTGGGAATTGTGCTGGCGACCACCTGGCGACTGGCAAAGCCCTCTGTTGGGGATTGGCGGTTCTGGTTGCTGGTAATCACTTCCTTCGCTCTGATTGCCCCACGCCTGTTAAATGATTTTCTGGTATTTGTGGGAGCGGCTCTGGTCGGAATCCTATTATATAGCCTAATCATCCCTAAACCTGACGGTATATCCAAATTAAACCTGTTTCTGCCCTTTTTGATACTTTACCCCGCCCCTTTCTCCAATTTAATCGGCAAAATTAAGCACTTAGCACTCAGCACTCAGCACTCTATCCTTTCTATCGGTGGATTGCTCGACTATTCGGGCGACTTTATGCGGCTGGGACAATTGGCCTGGTTTTTTTTACGAGCGGGGGCTTTGATATTCGGGGGTGGGTTGGTAATTATTCCCTTTGTACAAAACGAGGTAGTTGCGGGCTTCGGCTGGATGACCAGCCAACAATTCACCGACGGGGTAGCTTTGGGGCAAGCCACCCCTGGCCCGGTGTTGGTAACTTCTACCTTTGTGGGTTATGCGGTGGCGGGACTAAGCGGAGCGTTAGTAGCGACAGTCGCAATTTTTGCTCCCGGCTTTGTTTTTATCTTACTGGCTGCTCCCTTTCTGCAAAAAGTTAAAAACTGGCCCTATGCCAAAGCGGCCTTGCAAGGGGTGAATGGAGCAGTAGTCGGTAGTTTGCTGGCGGGAGCCTATTTCATTGGGTTGGCGGCCTTCTTGCTACCCAAACAAAGTGCGGGTGGCCTCGAAGTGGGGGAGGGCAAGATTCTTGACCCTTACACTGTAATTATTGGCCTTATCGGGACGTTTTTAATTGTTCGCTACAAAGTAAATACTATCTGGCTGTTTGCCGTGGCGGGTGGGGCGGGGATTTTGTTAAGCCTGCTGCCCTTCCGTTTGCCAGGTTCGGGTCTCCCAATATAAAAATCCCCTGCTCAAATTTGAGTAAGGGACTTAAACAAAATTAACAATTTGGATTTTATTGAGAGTTAGGCGTAATAGCCTACTACATCAAGGGCAAAATGTGCCGAAGTAGTAGTGAAAATCTGAACAGTTAAAGTACCATTAACCAATTTAACATTGAAAGAGTTAGCGGTATTAAATCCGGCGTTAAAGTTAACAGTTGATGTACCTAAAGGGCGACCAGAGCCACCGGGCAATACTTTGAATAAACCAGCCGTTCCTAAAGGGATAGCGGTAATATTGCCCACCACCCCGACTGCGGTAGTTGGGATTACTCTTCCATCGCGTCCTGGATGAGTGTTTCCAGTAATGTTAAAAGTTAAGTCTGCACCAGCAGCATATGGTCCTAATAAAACCCCGGTTTGACCACCTATAGAAGGGTCACGACTATCAGCAAAGCGGTCAGGCGTAATTAAATAGTTTAATTTCACTGTTGGGTTAGCAATTGCCAGATTTTTCCAGGCCGGCCCGCTACCATCATCCATGTAAATGTAAGCTACTCCTTTTGAATCTACATAGATTTCGCCTAAATTACCGGCTATGCTAGGAACACCAGGTGTCCCGGCAGGTTTGATGTAGAGCTGGCCTTTATTAGTAGCCTTGGTACTAAACTGCCCTCCATAGGTGGTTTGGCTTTTGCCTACTACTCCTACTCCGTTTACAGCCAACCCATAAACCCCAGTACCGAAAGTAAGGCTACTACTTACCCCCAAAACCCCTGTAGTTGAGTCGCTGGTGCCAGTTACCGCCGCCGCCGCTGGGTCTTCCGCATCGGTAGTAATTGCCGCCTGGTTGACTGCCACTCCCCTTACACCTGCTGAGTTTCCGCCATTATCCGAACGTCCTACAATCGCAACCCCACTGTTACCCTGGGTGCGAACATATAAACCGTTAATTACCCCACTGGCCCGGTTGTTATATATTTCAATACTGGAGGTTGCCGGCAAAACTCCACCAGCTAGCGGGGGGTTAATACTACTAAAAGTAGTCACACCATCAGTTCGATTATAGTTCGGAGTCGCCCCGCTTATGGGTGCCCCCTCACCATTAAACGAAATATTACCAGTACCGGAGGCACCCTCAGCCGCAGGAAGATTAGTGGTTACCGCTAAGGTCCCGGCAGCTAACACCCCAGCAGCCGCAACTCCCATTTTTTTGAATAAACGGCGGCGACTGGTGCGAACCTCGCCAAATTCCGCCGCAACCCCCAGGTTTTTGGATTGGAGAGCACTCTCCATTCTAGAGACTTTTTCTTGCAGTTGCTTATTTTCACTCTCAAGTCGAGTTTGTTGTTCAGCCAGTTTATGCTCAAGAGACTTAACCAAATCGAATAGATGGGCAATAGTTTGCGCGGATGCTGTTTGCTCAGTATCTTTCTGCATGTAGGAGTCTCCTCTTCAAAAACCTGAATTAAAATAATTCCCTAATAACTACAGAACTAAATTATATACGATGCGGCTGGATTAAAAAGCAATTAGCGATAGTCCATTTTGGCTATTTTTGACCTGATTAAAAAACCGCTATCAGTAATAATACAAATAGCGGCTCAGAATTTCAATTGGTTATTTGAAATTAAAGATAGTAACCTACTACATCAACAAAAAAGTCGGCAGTTGCCCCACCCGAAAGTACACTAAGTTTCCCAGCATTAGCCCCGCCAGTACCAAGTGGCGAAGAGAATGAGTTAGCGGTATTAACACCAGTATTGAAGTTGATTGTGGAGGTAGCGTTGGTAGGATCACCCCCAGCCGGGAATACCTTAAACAATCCACCAATGGCTACGTTTGCCGCTGTAATATTACCAAGTACACCAACAGCATTAGCTGGAATTACTGTGAAAGGTGTTCTTTCACCCGCAGCTCCGCCAATCAGGAAAGTTTTGGTATTACCTGCCGTAATTTGTCCATTAATACCACCCAGGGCACTGCGAGTATCGGCGTAGCGGTTTGGTACTGGTTGTAAAAAGTGCAAGGCCCCTGCAGTATTGATTCCACCAAGTTTGCGCCACTTGGCAGCGGCACCGACTCCACCTACAACACACAGGTATAATTCACCAGCACTATCAACGGATA
This sequence comes from Chloroflexia bacterium, assembly GCA_038207495.1. Classification (GTDB taxonomy): domain Bacteria; phylum Chloroflexota; class Chloroflexia; order Chloroheliales; family Chloroheliaceae; genus Chlorohelix. The sequence continues at coordinate 5,956 of JBBQZS010000039.1, read as the reverse complement.
ATTCACCAATTTGACGGGCAGAAGTACCGTTAGTAGGTGCACCTAAAGTGGTAGAAGGCTGAAGATAAAGTGGGGCTAGACCACCAGTTTCAAATCTACCACCATAACCTTCAGGGCCGGGAGTAGCAGTTACCCCATTATCATTAACATTTTCGGCCATTGCAACCCGGCTTACATTGGCGACCATCGCCAATGCCCCGATTCCAGCCGCTCCTGCTGCTACGCGTTTTAGCAATTTACGCCGAGAGGTTGCCTCTTCATCTATCTGAGGCACAATCACCGAGGACTGGCCCTTGACTACCTGTCGTAAACCATTAAGCTCTTTCTTGTAGGATTCCATTTCGGCTTTCATTTCAGCCATTTGCCGCAACATGTTCTCAATTTGTTCCTGACTCATGTCTGTAACATTAACTAGGGGTTTGTGGCTGCCATTACTATCCATTAAAGAAGACCTCCTTAGTGATATTGAGTGACCTCTCCACCAACGGTAGATAAAAGGACAATCTGAATATTCAGGTAAACCTAATTTGATTTGAAAAATGCTTAAAACAAGTTTAGATTAGTATAACACAATCTTTTTTAACACTCAACTACTTTTTCTTTATTTAAATGTGACATTTTTCCTATGTTTTAGCTATTTGCCTCCGTCTTTCCTTTCCTACAAACCAAAATGGGCCAATTGCTTATGAAAGACCCAATTGTGTGGGGTGTTTTCCTGACTTTGATAAGGGACAATGAGAAATTTAATTATTGAAAAAATATTTATTGGGTTTGGGATAGCCAGAGAATAAGCTTAATTTTTAACATTATAATTACCAAGATAAAAAGTAAAATGTAGAGCCGAGCGATTGAAATTCTTGCCTCGATGGGTTCACTGGCTCCAACAAATTTGAGACGGATGATTAAGCATTGTTGGGCTTGAAATGTTCTGTGGCTATGGTATGCTGGGGTTAGCCTGAACAATTGATTAAATATGGTTCATTGTAATATTGTTCGTAATCTTACTTTACTAAAATGTAAATACCTACTTAAACATCGAATTAGACAGATAGCAAGCTTGAGGAGCTAATGCCCACCCAAAACGCGCCCTACTTTTTTATCCTGATAATTATTTCAGCCATTACCGCTGGATTAGCTATTTTTACCTGGCAAAGACGCAAGATAAAAGGGGCAACCAGCTTGACTTTATTGTTAGCTAGTGCGACAGTTTGGGCAGGATTTTATGCTTTCCAGGCGGGTTATCCTTCGCCCACCCTTTTTTGGGGGAATTTCTATTTTATTGGTATTGCAATTGTCCCGGTGGCCTGGGTATTATTCTGCCTGCAATATAGCGGCTATGAACGGTTGGTAACTCGTCGCAATGTGGCCTTACTGTGTATTATCCCCATAATAACCCTGTTGAGCTATTGGACTAACGATTTTCACTATCTTTTTCGCTCCCGAATAACAATACAGCAAGAAACTGGGTATATCCGAGTCATTTCCCAAAATGGTTATTTTTACTGGCAACACTTAGTTTATTCGTATCTAGTAATTGTAATTGGGTTAATACTTCTGGTACGGGCAATAGTGAGTTATCCTAGCCTTTATAAAGGGCAGGCGGGTGCTTTGCTGGTTGGAGCATTTGTTCCCTGGGTGCTGAATATCGGACAACAACTGGGTATTGACCTGCAAGGTGCAGACCTCACTCCTCTGGGCTTCTGCATTACGGGGTTGGCTATTTCCTGGGCTATCTTCCGATATCGCTTGATTGATATTGTGCCTGTAGCGCGCGAAACTATTATTCACAGTTTGAGCGACCGGGTAATTGTGTTGGATGAGCAAAACTATATTGTTGATGTCAACCCGGCGGCAGCAGCAGGATTAGGTGTCAAAATCTCAGATTTAATTGGTAAGCCAGTCGGTGTAGCCTATGCTAATTATCACAATCTAATAGAACGCTTCCGAAATGTACCGGAGATAGAAACCGAACTGGAGGTTAATACCTCACGTGGTCGAGAATTTTTCGACATGCGACTTACCCCTATCTATGACCGAGCCGGGAAAATGAGCGGGCGGGTAATTCTTTTACATGATATTACCAAATTAAAACAGACCGCCGAAGAATTGCAAAAAGCTAAAGAAATGGCCGAAGAAGCTAACTATGCCAAAAGCACTTTCCTGGCGAACATGAGTCATGAGCTGCGTACTCCTTTGAACGCGATTATTGGTTATAGTGAAATGTTGCAAGAAGAAGCAGGTGAACTTGAACCTACTGAATTCCTACCTGACCTGGCGAAAATCAGTGGCGCAGGAAAGCATCTTCTAGGCTTGATTAACGATATTCTTGACCTGTCCAAAATCGAAGCCGGGAAGATGGATTTATATCTTGAGACGCTGGATATTTCAACCCTGATTACAGATGTAATCAGTACCATAAAACCCTTGATCCAGAAAAATGAAAACCAGTTGGAAGTGATTTTTTCAAGTAATTTAGGGTATCTTCGAGCGGATGCTACCAAACTTCGCCAAACCCTTTATAACCTTTTAAGTAACGCCGCCAAATTCACCCACAATGGTACTATTACACTTGAAATATCAAAGGGGCCAGGGGTCGGAGGCCAGATGGAGGCCTCCACCTTTATTTTCCGGGTAACGGACACAGGTATAGGAATGACTGAAGAACAATTGAGCAAATTATTCCAACCCTTCACCCAGGCCGATGCCAGCACCACCCGCAAATTTGGTGGTACGGGTCTCGGTCTGGCTATCAGTCGCCGCTTCTGCCAGATGATGGGCGGTGATATTAGGGTAGAAAGTATTCCTGGTCACGGTTCGATCTTTACCGTAACTTTACCCGCCGGAGTTGAACAGGAGGCAGGAGGCAGGAGGCAGGAGGCAGAAGTAAACAGAAGCTCCATAACTTCTTCATCCAATTCGCATACTACGCCGCTTATTTTGCTGGTGGACGATGACCCGGCTATGTCCGACCTGATGCAACGCTACCTCAGCAAAGAGGATTACCGTATCGAAGCTACCAATAACGGCAAGGATGCCCTGGAACTTGCCCGTCAGCTCAAACCTGACATTATTACCCTGGATGTAATGTTGCCAGGACTGGATGGCTGGGCGGTGTTGACGTTGCTCAAAGATGACCCAGAACTGGAAAACATACCCGTAATTATGATGACCGGGCTGGACGAAAAACACCGGGGCTACGACCTCGGCGCGTCCGCCTACCTCACCAAACCTATAGACCGCGACCAGCTTCTTACCACCCTCCACCAACTCTGTGCTGGAACGGACAAACCAGCCAAAATCGGCAGCCTTTTGTAATAACCGATGACGATACGAGTTTAATTCCTCCACCCCGTAGGAGGATACTCCGTCATCCAATGATTCTCTATCCCGCGTTGATTGACAAAAATTAAGATAGAGGCATATCATTCGATTGTTGGTTATGAGTTTTTCGACCTTCGACTTTCGACCCCTTACCCAAAATAGACCAATAACGTAGGAGGAGACATTATGAGCGCAGACGAGGTACTTTTGCCCAGGATGGCGACTATTACCCAAACCCTTTATCAAGCTCCTTTGGGGGATGATGGGGTGGTGGCGGCGGTGCAACGCGAGTTTAGCAAAGTTGGCCTGCCGGAAAAGATAAAACCAGGGCAGTCTATTGCATTGGGGGCGGGCAGTCGCGGGGTTGCATCCATCAACCTTATTATCCAAACCCTGGTGGCAGAAGTGAAAAAAGTCGGGGGGGTACCATTTGTCTTCCCGGCAATGGGTAGTCACGGGGGCGCAACCGCCGAGGGGCAGGTTGAGATGCTTGCCAGCCTGGGGATTACTGAGGAATTTGTCGGTTGCCCTATCAAGAGCAGCATGGAAGTGGTGGAATTAGGCAAAACAGCGCGGGGGGTCCCGGTCTATCTGGATAAAAACGCCAGCGAAGCCGACGGAATTATTGTCACTAATCGAATTAAAGCTCACACCAACTTCCGGGGCGAGGTTGAAAGCGGTCTAATGAAAATGCTGGCGATTGGCACTGGCAAACAGAAACAGGCGATGGCAATCCATAGTATGGGAGTAAATGGGCTGCGCGATAATATTCCCGAAGTTGGGCAGGCTATTCTTGACCGCGCCCCGGTACTGGCGGGCTTTGCCGTCGTTGAAGATGGTCATCACCATGCCAGCAAAATTGTAGGGATTGAGCCGAAAAATTTCCTCCGCACCGAAATTGAGCTTCTGAAGGAAGCCAAGCGGAATATGGCAAAACTGCCCCTGAAAGAGCTGGATATTCTGGTAGTGGAACGGATGGGTAAGAATATCAGTGGTTCAGGTATGGATACCAATGTGGTGGGGCGATTGCGGCTGCCGGAAGCTCTGGACTTCCCCGAACCCGTGATTAAAGTGGTAATTGTGCTAGACCTGACCGAAGAATCACACGGAAACGCCGTTGGTATCGGGTTAGCCGACCTGACAGTGAAACGACTGGCCGACAAAATTGATTACCACGCGATGTACACCAACGCCCTGACTGGCAATGGCCCACAGCAAGGTTTTCTACCGATGGTGATGGATAACGACCAGATTGCGCTGATAAACGCTGTAAAATATCTGTTGCCCCCCACCGACCCGCGCGACATCAAGCTAATCCGAGTGCGCGACACTCTGACCCTGGATACTATGCAGGTGAGCGAGGCAGTTTTGCGGGAATTGCAGGGGCGCGACGGCTTTGCGGTGGAAAGTGAGCTTACACCCATCCAGTTCGATGACAGCGGCGCGTTAGTTTAGGATTAAAGTAGAAACTGGCATTAGATAGGGAGGAATATTTTTCTCTGGGCGGTGGCGTGAAGTAATAGTGAGTTTTCCCCGATTGGGTTGTCTCTTTATATGTAAGTTTTCAAAGTGGGGATTTTTCCTTGTTCAAGTGGGTTTTGAGCCATAAGTTGCTTACAAACTTAGTATGGCTAAAATTAAACAAGGAGTTAGAAGGATATAAAGTCGGGGCGAGAGGATTTGAACCTCCGACCACTTGAACCCGAATGTGTGTTCTAACGGATTCACGCTGTTTAGCTCAGATTAAGTTTTTTAAGAGGTTAAACAAGAATCAAAGATGTCGAATTTCAAGTCGTTTCGACACAATCACATTCTAGGCCGAACATGAATATTTCTCAAATCCCCACGCTAGGAAACCGCCTGACGTCGCCAGACAAGGCCAGCAACGTCGGCGAATTTCAATTTGTTCTAACGAAGTCAACGTAAAAATATAGGGTCTGGCGGCGTTTCGACGCCGTTATTCTTTTAGCTTTTTGAACCTGTCTAAAACCAATAAAACGACGCCAGTTAAGCCAGTCGCCGCGCTCGGATTGAACGCGAAAAGCGTCAGGGTAGCAAGCGATATTAAAAGGATTGTGAGAATTAAAAGACATTGAGAAACAAGAGGTAGTTTGACAAAGAGATTCAATAATTTATGTATCATAATTAGTATGCTCCGAACCCATCTTGAATGGTGTTTGTGACCAACTTAATGCCAATGACTAGGAAAAGTTAGGACAATCTTGGAAAAATTTGGTTGTGAGCGTCACTAATTGCCACGATATTAGCACAAACGTGCATATGAGTCAAGCACTTTTTACGATGTTTTTTAGATTAAAAGTCGCCAACGACATCAACGTTGCTGGCGACTTTTAATTCGTTGACGGCTCTTGCGCGGCGGCTATTACGGCGTTAAAACATTTCTTTATGGTGTTCTGTGACGTAAACGTCGCTTAGGTTTTGCCGATTTCAAGTGGCTGGCGTCGTCACATTTCTTGACGCCGTTTTGAATAGTTTATACCAAGTCTTGATAAGTAATGCACATTAAGAAGCAAGATTGGGCCACCAATAGAAAAGGGTTGAGCCTTTGATTAAATTGGTTTGTTGTTGTAAGGCTAAACAACGTTGAATTTGAGCTTGCTCAAGTTCATCAAGG
>JBBQZS010000038.1:0-64927 GCA_038207495.1 Chloroflexia bacterium | reverse complement strand
GATCTGCCAGTGACTGCGCTCGGCGGGGTTCTCGGCTTGCCGATAGCGGTTTAGCAATTCCTCCTGGTTCAAATAGTCTTTTATTTTAGTTATTTTTGGCATGCCTCTATTGTACACTATTTATCAAGACTTGGTATTAGGTATAAATATTGAACCAAGAAATCGAAGAACTAACAAAAGCTTTGGATGAAGCCTACGACCTAGAAGATTGGGATACCGTTATTGCACTTGGCGAGAAAATTATTGAGCTGAACTCAGGTAATATCAACGGGTATCTTGGGCGAGGTATAGCTTATTGTGAACTCAAACAGTCAGATTTAGCTATTAGCGATTTTAGTAAAGCGTTGGAACTTGATCCCCAAAATGCAGATAGCTACCAATACCGGGCTGAGGAATATTTTCAATTAGAACAATATGATAAGGCAATTGAAGACTATACCAAGGCAATTGAACTAAATCTGCAAGATTATTATCCTTACTTGAAGCGAGGCTATATTTTTGGAATTTTGGAACAATACCAATCTATGGCTGACGATTTAACCAGGGCAGCAGAATTAAAACCAGATACTTCAATGGCCTACTATGGGTCTGGCTTGGCGTACAAAGCCTTAAATCAGCAAGAATTAGCAATTGAAAATTTCTCCAAAGCGATTGAACTTGATTCTACTTACGCTAAAACCTATGTCGAACGTGGGAAAAGTTACAAAATAGTTGAGAGGTATCCAGAAGCAATTGAGGATTTTACTAAGGGGTTGGAAATAGACTCAAATAACGCAGATGCTTATTTTAGAAGGGGTAATTGTTTTCTGGAAATTAGACAATATCAGGAGGCTATAGCGGATTTTAGCAAAGTATTGGAAATTGAACCGGGGGACTCAGACACCTATTTTAAGCGGGGAAATGCTTACTATTATCTCGAGAATGATAAACTAGCGGTAGAGGATTTTACTAAGTCATTAGAATTTGACCCTGATGATGCAAATGTGTATTGTAATCGAGCTATCGCTTATCGAAATTTAGGAGATACCGAAGCGGCCCGGTTTGATTTTACGCGAGCAACCGAATTAGGGCATGACCAGGCCAAAGAAAAGTTAGCTGAGTTAGACTAGTTGGGAAGAATTTAAGTATGGAAATAACCCTCACCCTTTGTACATCGGAAGATAGGCACGTGGTCACCAATATGTTCACGGCCTTTTTTTACGACCTCTCGCAGTATGACGATAACCTGATAATAAACGCGCATGGCCTCCCCACCTGGGCCCCAGCGGGTTTGCCGGGGCCGCGCACCCACCAGGAATGTGTCGAAATGAACTGGTGGATACGGGATGACTGCCTACTTTACGTAATTAGGTCAGATGGGAATCCTGCTGGCTTTGTGACGATTTGTACCGAGAAAATTCATCTCCCCATTGACGTTGATTTTGAACTGTTGGATTTTTACATCGCTCCCAAATATCGGCGACAGGGTGTCGGCTGGAAAGCGGCCCGCCTGGCTTTTGAAACCCAGCACGGCATCTGGCAGGTCTTTCAGCTAGCCCGGAACGCCCCCGCCCTGGCTTTCTGGCACAACCTTATCGCCGAATATACCGATGGTAATTACGAAAGTCTGGACGAAGGCACTCAACAACGCTTCCGAAACTAAACCAGGCGCACACTCCCGGTGTGATATGTTTTACATCATGTTAAGTTCCCCTGCTTGATAATAGAAGAAGTTAGAGGGTGGTCAAATTCACCCAACACAGCGTAAATGTTCGTAGTGCCTTTATAAATATTTTTTACGGGCGGGGGAAGTTATGTCTGAAACTATAGCTTTAGAGCGCGAATTAGAGATGGTGGAACGTTACCTGGCTGATTTGCGGGTCAAAAAGGCCGCTTTTGGCATGTATAGTCCCGCCCATCTTGATATTGAAATTGAAGATTATGAGAAAAAAGAAAAAGAGTTAAAGATCAGGCTAACAACCCCTCACCAACAACTCGTTACTCGACCTCACCAAAGCAAGCTAAGGATTTTGCCAATGCGGGGCTATCGCATGACCTACCCGCTTGTTAAGGTTGAGAAGCGCGATAATAATTCCGGGACAGTGTTACTAATTTTGGGCATACTGATTGGTAACGCCCAACTGTTGCTGGGTGATTTGTCGCCCGTCTTGAAAGCCCTGATTGTAACGGTGGTGGGAGTTGGTAGTGTCGGGGCTTACCTGGCAATGAAAAATCCAGAGCAAATCAACATCTCGAAATTAGCCGCCCGCCTGACCAATATCGCGATGGCGGTTGGTCTGCTACTTTCCATATTTGCGGGGTTAATTCTGAGCCTGACCCTGATAGCCCTTATATTTATGGTTATCTGGCAATTACTGATGTTGCTATTTTTCAACGTACTACATACTATGCCGGACGGTAACGTGGCGGCGCGGGCTTTGGTGCTAGGGGCAGTTGCGGTAAACTTTGGAGCGGCAGTGAGTGTGGCTACTCCCCCTGTAGCCGGATTTACAGCGGCGGCTTTATCAGGGCAACGTGAAATTATGATTGTTAATCAGTGTGAGAATAATTCGATTGTGGTGCCAGCAGCGGGTATTAACATTGCTCCAGGTCAGTCCCAAATCCTGAAAAATATACCTCCGGCAGCTATCAATTTACGGCAGGAAGGTAATCTGGTTATCGCCCGCTATGCTGGACAGGAAACCAGTTTCCCCTTGAATCAGTATGTCCTGGTAACATTTGATGGGCAGTACCACGCTTTGCAGGATGGGGTCACGATTAAGCTGTGGGAATTGAGAGAACCTAACGTTATTGTAACCTGTGGGTAATAGGTAAAGTGTATAAAAAGGACAAGACCCGGTGCATAATGGGGAAGCGACCGGGTCTCGCTGCTTGAGGAGGATGAGTGGTTGAACCAACAGACCACGTTATTATTTTAACCAGAAACCATTGGGCATAACAACGGCAAAGCGCACAAAAATTTACCTACGTAATGTTACACTTTTAACAAATTGTGCAGACCCATCCCAATAAGAAAGCCCATTCCTTCTAATTTGTGCATTTAGCTAGTTCTTTTTCCTATGGACATTCCTCGTATAATAAATGTTGAATGTATTCAGTAATCTGTCATCATCCAACAACCAATTCTCTAACTAATTACTTTTTAAAAGGAGTCGTCACCGCTATGCAGCTTATCGAAATGAGTCCATTGTTGGCAATTAGTCCGGCCCAGTTGCGCCAGATTGCCGAGCAAGCTTTGACTGAAGATTTGGGCTGGGGTGATATTACCAGTGACTATTTTATTCCGGCGCACCTGACGGCACAGGCTGATTTTGTTGCTCGGAATAGCGGGGTTATAGCGGGTCTGGCGGTAAGCGCGGCAGTTTATGCAGCAACGGACGAAAATCTGAAGTTTGACCCTATTATAACGGACGGTTCGCGGGTAGAGCGCGGTACAAAAATTGCTAGGGTCAGTGGATCGGCCAGGAATATTTTGCGAGGTGAGCGGGTAGCCTTGAATTTTATGCAGCGGTTAAGCGGCGTTGCCAGCCTGACCCGCCGTTATGCCGATGCGATTGCTGGTACTTCGGCGCGGATTGTAGACACTCGCAAAACCACTCCCGGTCTGCGTGACCTGGAGAAATACGCTATTCGGGCGGGGGGCGGCTTTAACCATCGCCGTAACCTGAGTGACGGGGTTATGCTCAAGGATAACCACCTTGCAGCCCTCAAAGCGGCTAACCTGAGTTTGAGCGAGGCTTTGAAACAGGTACGCCTCCAGTTGCCCCATCTGGTAAAGATTGAAGTTGAAGTTGATCGCCTGGACCAGATTGAGGAAGCCCTTCTTGGTGGTGCGGATGTGATATTGCTGGATAATATGAACCCGGACCAATTGCGGCAGGCGGTGGAATTAATCAAGGGGCGGGCGATTACCGAGGCCAGCGGTGGGGTAAACCTCGAAACCGTGCGAGCGATTGCCGAGAGCGGGGTGAATCTGATTTCGGTGGGCGCGCTAACCCACTCTGCCCCAGCCCTGGATATTGGCCTTGATTTTGAGCTGGATTAGGCGGTTTTCGGTTATTAGTCAAAAATCGAAGGTCAAAAGTCAAAATAGAGCCAAATGACCTTTGATTTTTGACTTACAACTTTTGACTTCAGATTTTAGAAGTTCGATTTTAGATTTATAAAAAACTATGGACAACTATATTTACCTAGATAATGCCGCTACTACCCCACTTGACCCGGCGGTTTTGGCGACGATGGCTCCCTATTTTACCGAGCGGTTCTATAATCCGAGTAGCCGTTACGCCCCCGCCCAAAATAACAAAAGAGTGTTAGACTCGGCCCGGGAGGGTGTCGCCCGAATTTTGAACGCCCGTCCCAACGAAATTATCTTCACCAGTGGCGGCAGCGAAAGCGATAATCTGGCCTTAAAAGGGGTTGCCTACGCTCGGCGCACCCGAAATCCAAAACTCAACCATATTATTACCACCTCTATTGAACATCACGCCGTTTTATATGCGGCGAAAAATCTGGAAGAACACGGTTTTAAAGTAACCTATCTGCCAGTTGACCGACAGGGGCGGGTTACTGCGACTCAGGTAGCCGCAGCCATTCGTCCCGAAACTGCCCTGATTAGCGTGATGCTGGCAAACAACGAGGTTGGGACTATTCAACCAATAGCCGAGATTGGTTCAATAGCCCGAAAAGCGGGAATACCTTTCCATACCGATGCGGTACAAGCGGCAGGAGCTTTGTCGTTGGATGTTGAAGCTTTACAGGTAGATTTGTTGAGTATATCAGCTCACAAGTTTTATGGGCCAAAAGGGATAGGGGCTTTGTACTTGCGGCGCGGCACCCCTTTTGAACCGCAAATCCAGGGCGGGGAGCAGGAGCGCAATCGGCGGGCAGGCACCGAAAATTTGCCGGAAATAGTCGGACTGGTGGCGTCCTTAACTCTTGCCTATCGGAATTTAGCTGAAAACAACCGTCATCTGGTAGAGTTAAGGGATAAACTTATCCGAGAGGTGTTGGAAAATAACTCTGGGGCGATGTTGAACGGTGCACATCCGCCCGAACGACTGCCCGCTAACGCCAGTTTTTGTTTTGAAGGGATCAACGGCGAAACAATCTTGCTGGAACTTGAAAACCGAGGGATTTTGTGTAGTAGTGGTTCGGCCTGTGCGGCGGGCAGCAGCGATCCCAGCCATGTTTTAATGGCGATGGGTTATACGGAAGATTTGGCTCATACTGCTGTTCGCTTGACTCTGGGTAAACAAACTACACTAGCCGAAATCGAGAAGGTCATTAAAGCCCTGCCGGAAGTTATTAATCTGTTGAGAGGCTAACCAACGTTATCTTATAGATCAGTCTTACAATTTTTTAATCTTTAATACGGCTAATTTTTACGTTCTTGTGATATACTTTGGCTACAATAGGGAGTAAATACTAAGTTACGTTTGATCGCTGAGTTTGAAAATTTTACCATTGCTATATGACATATTTCACTACTGGGGAACACTATATCTAGTGATTGCCTAACTATTTTAACGTATGCTTTTGAAGAGAGCAATGTGCCAGAAACAGGAAGCCAAGTAAAAATGCCGAAAAGACTTATCTTTGCTAATTTCTGGCCTAAAAACTTGAAAAATGCTCTAAACTGGAATTCTAATCAATCTGACAATAATAATGTCACTCAACCCGATCAAAGGGAATTGACCCTCAACCCCCAGTCTCTGGCTGTAACTGAACTTACAAATCGCCCTTCCAGCACCTTAATCTCAGTAATAATTCCCACCCGTAACCGTTTCGCTAAAGTTAAGCAGGTGGTAGAGTCGGTTTTAGGTAATCAAACCTTACCTCTTGAATTGATTGTGGTTGACCAAAGCGATGAGGATATTGCTGAATTGACTAAAAGAGCAGTACAGGAAGGGGCGTGGCTCTTTAATCAACCATTTTCCCTCGAAAATGATAACCAGTTAGCGGAATACCCCGCAAAGGTTCGTTATATTCGTACTCGAACCAAAGGGGCTGGCCTATGTCGTAATCTAGGGGCCACTGCCGCTCGCGGTGAGGTGCTTTTTTTCACTGATGATGACTGTATTGTAAGCCCTGATTTAATAAGTAATCTGGAACAGGAATATCGACAATACCCTGAAATAGCTGGGATTTATGGGCGGGTTTTGCCGGCTCAGGCCAAAGATAACAAACGTGATGGCACCGAACTTAGTCGTAGTGGAATAGACCGCCGGGTTTATAATCGCCCTGTTTGTCCCTGGCAAATCGGTAGTGGAAATAACATGAGCTTTCGCAAGGAAGTTTTCCTGGCTTGTGGCAAGTTTGATGAAATTCTGACCATTGGCGGCCCCTTTGAGGCTTTTGAAGATTTGGATATTGGATACCGTATTTTGCTACGCGGCTTTCAATTATCTTATAATGGGAAAGCTCTGGTCTACCATGACAGTCCCAAAACTTTTGCCGAACAACTACGCACCGAAAAGGGCTACGGCAAAGGGGCCGGCGGAGCTATGATAAAATATTTACGCTGTGGGGATTTTTTTGCGGTCTGGATGCTTTATAAGTGGATCTGGCATATGGCAGTGCGGCGTAGTTTGGCTGGAATAATTAAATGGAGAAATTGGCGGGTAGTACGCCTGGCTCTAATTCAGTTTTATGCCCCTTGGACGGGGGTCTGGCTGGGGTTACGTTGGCAGATTGACCGAAAGCATGTAGTATTTGTAACAATGGCAAAATCACCCAAAAATGTCCTACCTATCCAGGCTGAGGATCAGGTTGAAGTCGCTTGACCGGCACTGGAGGATACAATCTTGGCAACTAAAGTAATTGAACTTGAACTTACCCGTCCTTTTCCTTTTTTGCAGTATATTGATGTTGCACACTATTCCAAAGTTCAAATTCTTGTTCGTAAAAACAATCAGCCGCTTGGCTATGCTTTTATTCAGTTACAGGAGCAAGGCGGCGAACATTTGCTGGAAGAAAAAAACCTCCGAACTGAGATAGAACGACAAATTCCCTTCCAATCAAATGATGTTTTAAACCTTGTGGCTCTTGAATATGATTGGCCTACTCTAACTGTAGCGGTTTGCACTAGAGGGCGACCCCAAAGCCTGGAAAAAACTCTTGAATCCCTTATCAAACTCGATTACCCGGCTGACAAAATAGATTTTTTGCTTGTTGAAAATGTTCCGACGGATAATATGATAAAGGATGTGGTTGATCAATTCCCGCCCTTTCGACGCGTTATAGAAATGCGTCCTGGCATAAATTGGGCTCGAAATTGTGCAATCAAAGCCGCACAGGGTGAGATAATAGCTTTTACTGACGACGATGCAAGGGTTGATTCGCTCTGGGCTAAGGGCCTGGCTCGTCACTTTAGCGATCCAAAAGTGGGTTGCGTAACGGGCTTGATTGTGCCCGCAGAACTTGAAACCGAAGCCCAGATTATGTTCGAGGAATATGGTGGGTTTGGTAAAGGTTTTGAAAAACGGCATTATAGTTTGGAACTTGCTCGTACCTGGGATTATAAAAAATTACCAAAATCATGGCAATATTTCCCCTTGATAGCGGGTCACTTTGGGGCAACCGCTAATGCCGCTTTGCGTAAAAGTATTTTTGAAAAGACTGGATTTTTTGATGAAAGTTTAGGGCCTGGAACATCCAGCAAAGGGGCTGGTGATTCCGAAATGTTTTACCGGATTATTCGGCATAACTTTACCCTGATTTATGAGCCGCAAGCAATTGTTTGGCATTACCACCGAAGAGATATACCTACCCTTCGTAGGCAGATAAAAAGCTGGGGACAGGGAACCTACGCTTTCTGGACTAAAGCGTTTCTCCATGACCCACCCATGCGCACTAAAATAATCCGAGCCTATCCAATGTGGTTTTTCCGCCGTATACTCTGGCAAATTTATAGGCGCAAAGGCAAAATGCGCCAACTACCTGTGGCTGAAATGCTTGGTGCATTGCAAGGTACGGTAACTTATTTTATTGCCCGCCGTGAGGCTGACAAACTGATTCGTCGTCAGAATAACGAGAATTCACATTAACTTTTTGGGGCAGAGGATTTAAGGAGTTGGTAACTCAAAACGCTGAAATTCCTGAGAAACTAAATCCAGCTTTTTTACCTCCAGTTACGGTGCTCATTTCTACTCGCAATCGTGGCGATAAGGTTACTGCTACCATCCAGAGTATCCTGAACAACGACTATCCAGAAATTAATTTAATAGTCTTGGATCAAAGTGACAACGATTTGACCGAAAAGGCGGTTTTGCCTTTTCTGGAAGACTCTCGGTTTCGCTATATTTCAAGCAGTACAAGAGGCAGCGGGGCAGGGCGTAATGCGGCGGTTAGCTTTAGCCAAACCGAATATTTAGCTTTTACCGATGATGATTGCGAAGTAAAATCCAACTGGCTGCACGAAATTATTGAGGCCTTTAAAATTGACCCAGGCATAGGACTGGTTTCTGGAAATGTAATTGCCACTGAATATGACCGAACCCTGGGGGATATACCCGTTTTTGAATGGAATACGCCTACCCTCCTGAAAAATATTAATGATAATCTTTCTAACAGCCTGGGTATTTCAGCCTGTTATGCTATCAAGCGTAGCGCGTGGCAGGCAGTAAGGGGCTTTGATGAAATGCTGGGACCAGGCACGCCCTTTGGCTCTACCGAAGACCGCGATTTGGCTATCAGATTATTGTTTGCCGGGTTTTATATTTATCACTCGCCCAAGGTAGTTGTAACTCATTTTGGGTTTCGCCGGAACGATGAATTGCGTAGTATGACCTTTCGACATTGGTTAAGCCGAGGAGCTATTTTTGCCAAATATTTGAAATGTGGTCATTGGGATATTACAGAATTGATTCTGGGAAAGTTTTGGGTTGGGCAAGCCCTGGGTGGTGTCTGGTATTATTTTAAAACTTCTGGTCGGCTGGGTCGTGGTACACCTGTTGTGGTATTTTGGGTTGGGTTTGTTTTTGGACTTTTGTGGCCGGTAGACTCTAAAACCATACATTTTAAGCAAGACCAATCCTATAAACTTAAAGCTTTGAACAAGCTTAATGCCCTTTTTTCTATCAAAAAATAATTACCATCCAATTTTTATAAGCAAATTTGTATATTCTTACATTCGGCTTATCCGGGATATTTCTGATACATTGTTAACTGTAATCTTCTGAAATTGTAAAACACTCGACTCCTTATGATCAAAGGTGTCCAATGCTAGCGATGCTATTGCGCCAAACAGGTTTGATTGATACCAAGCCCCTGAATTTGGTCGAACTCCCTGACCCGGAACCGGAGGATGGGCAAATTCGGCTGAAAGTCCACGCCTGCGCCCTTTGCCATACCGACCTGCATATTGTGGAAGGCGAAATAACCCCTCACTTGAACCCGGTAGTTCCGGGACATCAAATTGTGGGTATTGTAGATAAAATTGGGCCTGGCGTAACTCGCTATCAAATTGGTCAAAGGTTAGGGGTGCCCTGGCTATATCATAGCGACCAGACCTGCCTCTATTGTCTGAAGGGACTGGAAAACCTCTGCGAACACGGCAAATTTACCGGCTACGATGCTAACGGCGGCTATGCTGAATATCATGTGGTACACCAAGACTTTGCCTATCCCATACCTGAGCAATTCAACGATGTCGCGGCAGCCCCGCTATTGTGTGCCGGGGTGATTGGCTATCGAGCTTTACGCCTGTCTGAAATTAAACCCGGTGGTCGGCTTGGAATGTATGGCTTTGGCGCATCAGCCCATATCAGCTTGCAAATAGCTCGTCATTGGGGCTGCGAGGTTTATGTTTTTACGCGGGGCGCAAACCACCAGAAATTAGCCCATGACCTTGGCGCAACCTGGGTTGGCAGTGCCGGAGAAACCACGCCGCTATTAGACGCTGCCATTATTTTTGCTCCGGCGGGCGCGTTGGTGGTAGAAGCCCTGAAAGCCCTGGATAAAGGCGGGACATTGGCTCTGGCCGGGATTTACATGACACCCATTCCTCAATTTGATTATTCCTTGCTATATGGCGAGCGCACGGTACGGACTGTGGCTAACAGCACCCGTCAGGACGCGCTGGATTTGCTGCAAGTAGCGGCTGAAATCCCTATTAGAACCGAAACCCGGCTTTTTGAACTGCCCCAACTTAACGAGGCTCTGTTGTTGCTAAAAACTGGGCAGATTAATGGCTCAGGTGTAATTAAAATTTAGCTTTTTCATTCCATAAACCGCAAATAGCCGAATTTGGCTCCACCCAGACCAGACCTTACTCTGCCAGAAAATCCAGAACCAGCCGATTAAACTCCGCGGCTTTCTCAAGTTGGGGCAAATGCCCACATTCCTCATAAACCTGAAACTGAGCGTGGGGTAAGTAGGTTCGCGCTTCGTATCCACAATTGATGTTCAATAAACGGTCTTGCTTGCCCCAGACTATCAGAGTGGGGGTTTTAATTTCCCCTAATCGCGTAATCAACCCCGTTTTAGTCAGACTAAGGGCTGCTAAATTGTAACCCATTGCCCGGATGCCGGTTTTACTATCAAGTTGGGCAAAATTTCGGGCGTTTTCCTCGATTTCGGACATGGGTGGGTAGAATTTGGAGTCGTGGATAATATTTTTCAGAGTCAGTTTCAGGAATTTGGGTTTGCTTAGAAGGCTGGTAAATAGCCTGGAAATGGGTTGATACCAGCCGTCTTTAGTATGGTCAACCGTCCACATATCTTTAACAAACCCATCGGTATCTACTAGAATCAACTTACGCACGTAGCCGGGGTTGAGAATCATAAAGGCCAAATTATGTTTGCCGCCCATGCTATGGCCCATCAGGTCGAACTGCTGTAAATTCAAGGCGTTGGCGAAATCCCGTAGAATATCGGAGTAAAAAAATAGTGAATAAGCAATATCGGGCTTATCAGACTTGCCAAATGGCGGCCAATCAAAGGCAATGGTGCGGAGGGGGGTGGGCGACTGTTCCGCCAACGCTCCCACGTTATGCCGCCAATCCTTCCAACTCCCCAGGAAACCATGCGTAAGCAGTAAAACCGGGGCATCGGCTGGCCCAGCTTCGACATAATGGATTTTTACCCCGTTTGGCAGAACGACAAATTTACTCTCAAACTGGTTTTCAATTCCCCATTTTGGCAGGTTTTCTTTTACCTCTATCAACTTTCAAACCTTTCTGTTTTGACAGCAATTTAGGCCGGGATGTTTATTAAATGATGTCATGCGCAGTTGGGACTGACCCTTATGTTATAATATCACACGAAAATAGCTTAATTTGAGTTTTCCAGACTACAAATTTGCGGTGATTTGAAGGGTAAAGGCGTGGATAAATTAAAATCGGTGTTTATGTATATATTGGCGTTGGTGGTGCTGCTGGCTCCAGCTATTCTGTTAGGCTGGATTGGTTGGTCGCTCTTGGATTGGTGGGGCGGCATTTTAGGGGTTGTGGGCGGACTGGTAATTTTTGGCTTTAGTATGAATAAAATCGCCCAGCAGGAAGAAGAATTAGAGGGGCAGGATGTTGTTATGGCGGAAGCTTCTACCCCTAGCCCCGAAGCGGTGGAAAAAGAATAGTTGTCGGATGACCTAACCCCTAGCCCCTTCCCTGAATCAGGGAAGGGGGTACACTTCTTCTTTGTCCTTTATTCTCACTCCTGACTTCTGAATCCTTCTCAAGATTTAGGAATTACTGGAACCGGGCCGCGCGGAGCTTGCTGAATAGTACGCAGATAAATAATCACTTTAGACAGTTCCTCGTCTGTGATATAGTAAGTATAGACCCCATCATCCGTTTTCTTGAAGAAGGGCATTCCTACCTGTGGATTACCATTGTAGACCACTGGCGAATAATTACCGTAAGCCCCGTTGCGGACAATAGAATGAATATAAGAAGCATCGCGGGCATTGAAGCTACGGTCTAGTCGCGGACCTAAGCCCGCCGCCGAGGTGCCGCCCTGTTGATGACAGATTTGACACTTGGTAGTAAAAAGCTGTTTCCCCGCCGCCGCTGCTTTATTGTAATCTATCACATTGCCGTTACCGTCTTTGTTAACATTAATCTGATTAGAGTCGGTCGAGTCGGCGGAAGCCAGATTAGACGGCGTAACTTTGGAGTTACTCAAAGTGCCGGGCAGCACAACAATCAACATCAATACAATCCCGATTAAAATCCCGGTCAGCCAAACCCCATAAACCGTCAGCTGGGCTGGTACATCACCCAAAGCGGAGGTCAAGTTTCGTGATTGATTGGGCTGTTTAGTAGGCATAACAAAACCCTCAATTTCTAGGAATAACTTCTTGAGGCATAGCAAAACAGGGGGTTAAGTCTGTAAGCAACGAACCTATAATAAGTGAAATGGGTATAGTGAAGTCCAATTATTACCAGTTTACGATTTTGTTAATTGAAAATATATAGCCTAGACTACAATTGGGAAGAATTCAGGAGTCAGGAGTCAGAAGGGGGTCAGAGGTTAGGGGCTGGGGGCTGGGAAATCCATAATCGAACAACCAACAACTAATAACCTTTGTCTCGGCCCTCGTTACTCTTTACTTTTTCCGACTGCCAAGAACCAACTGTTTTTACTAATTACTGACAACTTATTACTTATTACTAACTTTAGATTTTAGGCTTCAGGTCATTCGTGGTGGATTTGTTGCGTTTGCCTTTATAGTAAACGCTGTAAATTATCAGAGGAATCAGGAGGATAACCAGAACTACCAAAGCCAGGAATTTTATCCAGGAAGCCTGGGTAATCGGCAACACGCCCACCACCCCGAAGATTATAGTAAGGAGATAGAAGAAAATCACAATCTGGCGTTGGGTGTAACCCAGCTCTAGCAGGCGGTGGTGAATATGGCTTTTGTCGGCAGCACCGGCACTCCGTTTCTGGTAAAGACGATAGAGTACCACAAAACCCGCGTCCATGACTGGTAAGCCCACAATTAGTAGCACAGTTGCTAGTTTTGCCCCATCTATAATCGAAAGTACCGCCAAAGCATATCCCAGAAACATCGCCCCGCTATCGCCCATAAAAATAGAGGCTGGATTCCAGTTAAACGGTAGGAAACCCGCCACCGAAGCCGCCAGAACAAGGGCAATCAAGCTGCTGGTGAATTGCCATTGCCAACCCTGTTCGGCATTACGCCCACTCAGGATATTTTCCAGGAATAAAATTATCGCCGCGATACAGACAATACCGCCCGCCAGCCCATCCAGCCCATCAATCCAGTTGATAGTGTTCATCATACCCACAATCCAGAAGACTGTGAACAGGAAGGCAATAATCGGCCAATCTATCAGCCGGATAGAGCCCCCGAATGGGTTGTTGATTACATCCACCACTACGCCGGGGCGTCCTCTGGAATAAAAAAGGAGTTGGGGTATAACTACAATCGAGGCCGAAATAAAGTGGGTAATCAGGCGGGGCAGGGCCGGAAGCTCCTTGATATCGTCAATTGTGCTAACAATAGCAATCGGCACTGAGCCAATCAGGAGCAATACTATTCGCCATAAATCCTCGCCCAGCCAAAAAACCCCTTTAATCAGCCCCAGGGCAGTCAGAATAAAACTAAACCCGATACCGATTAATATAGCAGCTACAAAAGCCAGGTAAATTGCCAGCCCACCAATGGCAGGGATAGGAATTTTGTGGACGCGACGAGGGGCGGGCGCAACTACCCAACCACGTTTAATAGCCGAATCGCGGATAAATGGGGTCAACAAGAAAGAAACCAAAAAGGCGGAGCAACCCGCCACCGTCAAAATTAGGGTGTCGGCCCAGACTTTATCTATCGTCATATAGAATATTATAGCATATTGAGCGGTCTACATTGTACCAAACTGACGGTCACCGGCGTCCCCCAGACCCGGCACAATATAACCGATTTCGTTCAAGTGACTGTCCAGAGCCGCCAGATAAATCGGCACATCCGGGTGAGCAGTTTGGAGAGCTTTAACCCCTTCCGGTGCGGCAATCAGCCCCATAAATTTAATCTGTTTGGCTCCCCACTCCTTCAAAATCGAAATTGTAGCCACCGCCGACCCGCCGGTTGCCAGCATTGGATCTAACACCACACAAATTTCGGTAGCGGAATGGCCAGGCAGTTTATTGTAATACTGCACAGGTTGAAGGGTATCATGGTCGCGATAAAGGCCGATATGCCAGACCTGGGCACTTGGCAACAAATCCAGCATGGCCCTTACCATTCCAATCCCGCTCCGTAATATCGGCACCAAACCAATCTTGACGGCAATTTCGTGGGCGGCAGCATCTCCCATCGGGGTTCTAACGGTTATTGGACGGGTGATAACATCCTGGGTAGCCTCGTAGGCCAGCAAAACGGTAATTTCATCTACTACTTCGCGGAAACGCTTGGGTTCGGTGTTAATGTCCCGCAAGATACCCAATTTATGCTGAATTAGCGGGTGATTTGAAACGTAAACTTCTTCCATTTCCCTCTCCTGTTTGCAAAAAAGAGCCGGATTTCCCGACTCTTCTAACCTTAAATCATTTATAAACCACCAACTACTAAGCAATCCCTGGAACTGGGAAAGGCGCGACCAACTTTGCCACCCGTTGCCGCACTTCATCATAAACCGTCTCGTTGCCCAGGTTTTTGATAATCAGGGCAATCAGGTTGCCGATTTCGACCATCTCGGCCTCGCCCATACCGCGCGTGGTAGTGGCGGGTGTTCCCAACCGCACCCCACTGGTCACGAAGGCCGATTTGGGATCGTAAGGGATGCGGTTTTTGTTGGTAGTGATGTCTACCTCGTCCAGGGCTAATTGCGCTATTTTGCCAGTGGTATTGGCCGGGGTCATATCCACCAGCATCAGATGATTATCAGTGCCACCACTCACAATCCGCAAACCTTCGGTCTGCAAAGTTGCCGCCAGCGTTTTGGCATTATTCACAATATTTTGGGCGTAAACTTTGAAATCCGGTTGCAAGGCTTCCTTGAACGCCACTGCCTTAGCCGCGATTACATGCATCAAAGGGCCACCCTGGACGCCGGGGAACAGGCTTTTATCAAAAGCTTTGCCCAATTCCAGGTCGTTGGAAAGAATCAGGCCACCACGCGGGCCGCGCAGGGTCTTGTGGGTGGTAGTGGTGACTACATGAGCGTGCGGCACTGGGCTTGGATGTACGCCAGCAGCGACAAGACCAGCGATATGGGCCATATCTACAAACAAATATGCTCCCACGCTATCGGCAATTTCCCGGAAGCGGGCGAAATCTATAAACCGGGAATAGGCACTCGCTCCGGCGGTAATAAGTTTAGGTTTGTGTTCCAGGGCGGCGCGGGCCAGCTCGTCATAGTCAATCAGCTCGGTTTCTTTATCCACCCCGTAAGATACGAAGTTGTAAAGTTTACCGCTAAAGTTAACCGGGTCGCCATGGGTCAAGTGACCGCCATGCGCCAGACTCATACCCAGCACTGTATCGCCCGGTTGAATCAGGGCGAAATAGACCGCCATATTCGCCTGCGCCCCACTATGAGGTTGAACGTTAGCCCAGGCCGCTCCAAAAAGCTGTTTGGCCCGTTCAATCGCCAGCGTTTCGGCAAGGTCTACATATTCGCAACCAGCATAATAACGTTTGCCGGGATAACCCTCGGCATACTTATTAGTCAGAACCGAACCCTGAGCTTCCAGCACCGCTTCACTGGTATAGTTTTCGCTGGCAATAAGCTCAATTTTGTCCTGTTGGCGACCCTCTTCCTTTACGATAGCATCGTAAATTTCAGGGTCAACCGCCGCCAGCACACCCATCTTTTGGGCGGCTTCCCGCACGATTTTCTCAGCAGCAGTCCGCAACATCATGCCTGACTCCTTTCATAAATAACGGCGCGTCCCATGCGCCATCCTCGCAGAATTGACTGAGGCAGCGTCTAAAAAATGTAAGTTTGTGCAATATTGTTAGCTGGAACTATGGCAGACCAGTCTATTCTGTCCATTCTCCTAAATGGCTCTTTCAGTATAGGACTTTTTAAGCATGGTCGCAACTAGCCAGTTGTCGGTTGTTGGTTAATTCCTTGGGGCAGACCTCCGTATCTGCCCTTCTTCGTGTCTTCCTCGGGTCTGTCCTAGCGGTTTTTCCACTTTAGCCAATCGCCACCTTCAATATATTTCAGGGTGCTTTTAAGCGAAGCAAAATATTCCTCAGTCACGATGTAAACCCAGGCTTGCTGTTTTTGACCATCCGGCCCGGTTACCTCACGGATTTCTCGAAGGTAAAAATTTTCCTCCCTGCCGGGTTTGTAGGTTTCAAGCTCATCTATATCCGCCAGAACTCCGGGGTAAATTTCGGTTGGTATAGTAATCAGGTCGCCCACCACTACCCGGTCCTGGTCAGCACTTTCCCGCCCAAGCGGATAGGTACCCTGGTCATATAGCTCAAACCCCGCCAGAGTGTAGCCACCCTCTTCGCTCAGGGTGCGCCCAGCCAGGTGAATCAGGTAGTTATAATCGCGCGGCCTTAGTGTGCCGTAAAAGAAAAACGGTAGATATTGTTCAGTTGTTGAATTATTCATTAGTTCCTTGTTTGTTGAAGTAATCAGTAATTAGTAAAACGGTTGTAGATTGTTGGCAGAAATCTAATATCTAAAATCAGGAAAATATTGTAGAAGCAGGCTCCGTCCTGCGAAAATCGGATGGCGGAGCATCCTCCTATGAATTTCCCCCTTCGTTATTCTTTTTCATCCTTCATCCTTCCTACCTCATCCTTTCCCTTAATGCACTTATTATATCAATTTTGTAACACTATGGTAATAGGTGCAAAATGAGGCATAAAAAATCTTGTGCCAGGGACACATACATGCTAAAATTCAATGCTTGAAAATAAAGTTCAGACACAGGTAGCCCAAATCTGGATAATTGGGAGGCTGGTTATCTGAGTCGCTAGTAATGAAATCCGCTTCGCCCGTTCTGGGCCACCCTCGGCATTAATACTGATACTAAAATGCCGCCAGGTTGGGGCGAATACAACTCGAAGGAGTCTATATGTTAGTTAACCCAATTCAGGACTTCAGTTTGGAAATTACTAAGTCCAACCGCAAAGGTATCCAATTTTATATTACAGTCAACCGACATCCTTCTACCACTGCCGGTTAGCGGAAGTGCGCAATGAAAGAGGTATTTTAAAGAATGATCAACACCACCGGGAACTACTACGACCATCTGCGTAGCCGTTTCGGTACTAACGATAAGCAGTTAAATAGTTTCCTACACATCGAAAATAACCGCCTGTTCTTCCAGGATATTGACCTTAGCCAGCTAGCCCAAAACTGGGGCACACCACTTGAAGTTGGTTTTAACCCGATTATCACCCAACAAGTTCATAAGATGCAGGGCTACTTTGCCCAGGCTTTTGGTAAACTGAATTATAAAGGCAGTTTTACCTACTGTTACGCCAGCAAAGCCGCCCAGTACGAAGACTTGATTCGCACCGCTTTACGCTCCGGCGCAAACTACGAGACCAGTTCGCCAATGGACATTTCAATGGCCCGTTTGCACTGGAAGGCCGGAAACCTCACCTCCGACAAAGTTATTTTGTGCAACGGCTTCAAAACTGATGATTACATCAAAAACATTGTTCAGCTCCGACGAGAAGGCTTTGAAAAAATTATCCCGATTATCGAATCAGAAGTTGAAATAGCCTCCTTTGCCCGGACGGGACTGAACTTCGAGGTGGGGATTCGGCTGCGGGTAGACAAAAGCATTCTGCCTGATGGCGATTTTGCACGGGTTACCAGTCGCTTTGGGATTGCCCACGATGAAGTTTTGCGAGTAGCAGAACTTATTAACAGCACACCCAATCTGACCCCCGTGATGTTCCACGCCATGATTGACACCCAGTGTACCGCCCGCGAGGATTGGGTTAAAGCCCTGCTATTGAGCTTCCGCCAGTATTGCCAGCTCAAACAGCTTTATCCCAGCATGAAAGCCTTTAACTTCGGAGGTGGCATGCCGGTGCCCTATAGCCTGGATTTCAACTTTAACTATCAGGCTTTTGCCGACGAACTAACCGCTGGGATTATGACCATGTGCGCCGAATATGGCGTGGCCCATCCTGAAATTATCGGTGAGTTCGGACGCTATACGGCGGCGGCTTACGGCTTTGACATTTACAAGGTGGAGTTAGCTAAACCTTCCCACAAAGCCGATACAAGCTGGTACGTTATCAATGGCTCACTGATGTCCAGTCTGCCGGATACCTGGGCTTTGAAACAGCAGTTTATTATTCTGCCCCTGAGTGGTTTTGACCGCCCGGTGCGCAAAGCCTGGTTAAGTGGGATGACCTGTGACTCGGATGATGTTTACCGGTCGGGCGAGGACGATGATGCGGTAATCTTGCCGGAGCTTATGCCTGGTGAAGAACTGACTATCGGGGTATTTATGACCGGGGCGTATCAGGATATGCTTTCTGGTATTGGTGGGGTGCATCATTGCCTTCTGCCAGAACCTTCGGAGTTGGTCATTGAAACTGCCGCTCACGGGGCTGGTTACGAATACCGCTGTACCGCTCCTACCCAGAGTCTGGCGATGATGGCTACTTTGCTGGGTTATAAGAACTATCTTCCGCTACTGGAAGATAGACATCAGCCTGAAAAAGTGGCCGCCACTTCAAATATTCCACAGTGGCAACCTGTGCGAGCTAAAACCCGCTTATTTCCAAGCCTTTCTACTATGGGACAGGTAAGAAAAGCCCGACAACTAGTCTCTTCGCTGATGACAGGTGTTGGAATAAGCAGCACAGACTAAAAAAAGGGCCAAGAACGCGCACCCTACCCTCTCCCTTTTTAAGGGAGAGGGGAAATCCCGCCTTTTGCACACACCTTAGGTTGAATTTTGACCCTTAATTCGGCACTCGTTACTTTTTACTCTCTACCGACAACTGACCACCAACAACTTTTTACTCGTTACTCGTTACTTTAATTAGGCGGCCAGCTTAACCTGACTCAATACCTCGTTCAATTGATGGGTTAGATTCTCCAGTCCAGAAGTGCTACTAACTACCTGTTGGGCAGAAGTAACACTTTGTTGGGCTACTCCCTCCACCAGATTAACCGATCCAATGACCTGCGTGCTGGAAATTCGCTGTTGGGCGGTAGCCTGTTTAATTCCCTCAGCCTCATCATTCAGTTTGATAGCAATCAGCCTGACCTCGTTAAAAGCCTGTTTAATTTGATGACTACCTAGTTCTAACTCATCTAAAGCTTGCCCTAACTCGCCGCTTGATAGCACTACCTGAGAAACGACTCCTAACCCCTCGTCCACTTTTACTATGGCCGCCTCACAACTGCCCTGGACATCGCGAATTAACACATTAGCTTCGCTGGTAGCATGATTAGCCCGTTTAGCCAACTGTTTAATCTCCTGGGCAACCACCCGAAATCGTTCGCCGTATTCTCCCGCCCCGGCAGCCTCGATTGAAGCGTTAAGGGCTAATAAGTGAACCTCATCAGCAATTGAACCCAGCAATACCACGACTTTTTCTATATTAGCAGTTCTCTTGCCAAGTTCTCCCATAAGCAGGCTTACTTCTTCGACCTGCTGACCAACCTGCACAACTCCATTGAGTGTTCTATCTACCGCTGTTGCCATTTTTTGGGTGCGAAGCTGATTAGTATTACCGACTTCTTCAACCTTTTTCATTTCCCCTAAAGTGTCATTTGAAAGCGCGGCTACCTGGACAGCACTTTCAGCAATTTGAACTGCGGTTCTTTCTAATTCCTGGGTTGAGGCTAAAACCTGCATTAAAGCCGACACTTGCTCAGTTGCCCCGGCCTTTTGTTGATTGCTAACTCTGGAAAGTTGCCCGCTCACTGTTTGAAGTTGTTCGCCAATTCTTACCCCACGTACCATTCAGCGCAAATAGCCCAGTGCGGTAGTAAAACTTGCGGCTAATTTACCAATCTCATCCCTGTTAAGAATTTCAAGCTGTTGCTCAAAATCCCCTACCGCAATATTCTCCAACCCCTTATGTAATTTATTCAAAGGTCGAATAATGACTGACTCGTTAAGCCAAAGGAGTAGAATCACTAGAATAAGGCTAAAAACCGTCAAAACACCAATAACTATCAGGGAAAGAGTAGTATTATCCTGGATGGTTCTATTGCTCTCCTCACCCTCCGCCTTGACCTCGGCCTGACGGGCGGCAATTATATCGTTCAATGAATTAAAAATGGGCGATGATTCCTGAAACTTTTGGGTTGCGCCCTTAAAATCCTGTTTATTTAGTAACTGCTCAATTTCAGCAAAAATTCGTTTGGCGCTTGCATATATCTTGCCAAATTTATTTTCAAACTCGTGCTCGGCTAAAGTGTCCTCGTCGTTATACCAGATGATTAATTGGTTAGCAATTGAATGTTGGTTATCGTTACGCACCCTATCACTGCTGGAAACAACCGCCAAAGCATAGGTATCGAGCTGATTTTGAAATGTTAAATCCAGGAATTGCGCCCGTTGCACGTGATTGCCATTCTGGCGTTGAAGCTCCCCTGCCCTCTTCATGTTCACTATAAGCCAGCCGGAAATCAGACCATTAATAATAAAACAAAGTAGAATCAGCAAAAAAGCCAACGCTACCTTGTAACGAAGTGACCATCGCAACCTTTGCAATAATCTTATTAACATATGAGTGTCCCTTTAGTAGTAGATAAACAGTCCGATGGTGCTAATGTGAGAATAATAGCACTTTGACATTACCACAAGTATTACGAAACTTATATATAATGTCCACTGCAAACTCCTCACAAATCAGTATAATAGGGCAAACGATTCCCAACTTTTAGCGAAAATGCATTCAGAGAGGAAGGCGCAGTGGATTATGGACAAAGTGAAAATTGAGCTTGCCTATGGGAAAAACGGACTGACTATCGAATTGCCAGAGGAAAATCTTACGGTTATAGAGCCACGCTTCCTGGAGGGAGTGCCTGACGAAAAAGCCGCTCTGTTAGAAGCGATGCGGAATCCTATTGCATCGCCACCCTTGCGTGATTTGGTGGGGCCGGATAAAACGATTGTGATTGTCTTCTGTGATATTACCCGTCCGATGCCTAATAACCGGGTGTTGCCTGTTTTATTGGAGGAAATCGAGGCGGCGGGGGCAAAACGGGACAAAATTACCCTTATCAATGCTACCGGGACACATCGTGCTAATACTCAGGCCGAACTAGCAGAAATGTTGGGCACAGAAATTGCTGAAAATTATCGGGTGATAAATCATGACGGGCATGACCGGGGAACTCTTACCCATATGGGACTAAGCAGCTTTGGCGCGGAGGCCTGGATTGCGACCGAATACTTGAAAGCGGATGTTAAAATTTTGACAGGTTTTATTGAGCCGCACTTCTTTGCCGGGTTCAGTGGCGGGCCCAAAATGGTCTGCCCTGGCGTGGCGGGGCTTCAAACGGTCATGCACGCGCATGGGGCAACGATGGTCGGTAGCCCTAATGCGACCTGGGGTATCACCTATGGCAACCCAATACATGATGAAATCCGCGAGATAGCAGCAATGGCGGGGAGCGATTTCAGCCTTAATGTTACGCTAAACAAGGAACACGCTATTACCAACGTCTTTGCCGGGGATGTCTGGGAAAGCCACAAGCTAGGCTGCGAATTCGTACGGGAAACGGCAATGCGGGCCGTGCCAACCGCCTTTGACATTGTTGTTACCACTAATAGCGGGTACCCTTTAGACCAGAATCTTTATCAGGCCGTTAAGGGTATGACTGCCGCCGCCCTGGTAGTAAAGCCGGGTGGCGCGATTATCGCCGCTAGCGAATGTAGGGATGGCATTCCTGAACATGGTAATTTTAAGGATATTTTGAAAATGCGGCCCAACCCTAAAAGTTTGCTGGAATTGATAAATTCTCCTGGGTTTGAGATGTTCGACCAGTGGGAAGCCCAGATGCAGGCTCAGGTGCAGGTCAAGGCGCGGGTTTTCGTTAGAAGCGATTTCCTGACTGACCAGCAAATCCGAGATGCGATGCTCGAGCCATGCCATGATATTGCCGAAACTATCGAAATGCTTAAAGGTATTTATGGGCCAGATGCCTCGATTTGTGTTCTGCCCCAGGGACCTCAAACTGTGCCTTACATTGCGGAGGTACGGGAGCCAGCCCTGGTTTAACAACAATCATAACCTATCAGGGGTAGATTCACTCCTTCCCGTTTGTTCCAACTATCGCTTAAAAAATAGTTGGACTGAGCAAAGTCGGCTCAAAAGTTGTAAAAACGGATAAATCATGACCGACAACTGACAACCGCTGACCGATAACCGCTCAAACGAGTTGTTCTACCCTTGATGTCACAATCCCGGTTAGCACCGGGCACACTAGAAAGAAAATTAAATAGTCATGCAGCTTCAGCGGGCGATACGAGTTTTACTGCTCACTACTTTTGGTATCCACTGTTATATTTTCCCTTCGGCTCTTTTTTTACTGGTAACAAACCAGGTGCCGCCCGGTCAGGAATGGATGGCGACCCTGATGCTAATTGTGGAGGGCTTGGTTGCGCTGACCTGGGTTGTAACCAATTATGGTGTACAGCGTGGTCTGCGGGGCGGATTAGCGGTATTGGCATTAGGGTTTATGGTGGAGTCGGTTGGCGAAACCACCGGATTTCCCTTTGGCACTTATCAATACACCGATTTACTTCATCCCAAATTAGGGACTGTCCCGGTTGGAATAATGTTCGCCTGGTTGATGATTGTGCTGGCTTCGTTTTATACCGCTCGGTTGATATTGGCCCGTATTAAACCGGACTCATCGCCCGCCCGAATTATGGGTTTAACGGTTTTTCTGATTCTGATAAGCGATTTGCTGATGGAGCCTGTAGCCTTTCATGTGCAGGGTTATTGGCTCTGGTCGGGCGGATTTATGACAGGCTATTACGGTGTACCGTTGACCAACTTTGTGGCCTGGATAGTGACGGCTTTTGTAATGATAACCATCCTGAGCCGTATCACCGGGTTGGAACAATCTAAACTCAGCCTGGAAGCCAGCCAATTGCGCTATAGTTTCATCCCGCCAATGCTCTTTATGATGAATTTGGTGTTATTTACCGCCATAAACTTGAGCCAGAAATTTTTACTGGCAGGCAGCATCGGGGTAATAGTCGGGATAGGTTGTGCTTTCTTTTTGCTGCGTCGTCTGACTTTTAATATACCCAACCCCTTCTGGCTAATCTTCCGTCGGGGTGAGTAACTAATAATTTCGACTCAACGTCCCACACCTATTAATCATTCCAGGTGCCATGGGCGGCAGCCACCCCCAGCCCACTGGCGACATTGGAGAAGGCATCTTGAAAACGGAGGGTTTGGCGACCAAATTTCCGCTCTAACATTTTCTGGACCGCGGGGATATAGCTACTGCCCCCGGTACGTAATACCGCCCCAATTTGAGTAGTTTCCATTCCGGCCAGTTGCAGGGTTTCGTCAATGCATTTTTCAATCTGGCGCAAATGCCCCGTTATAAAGGTTTCAAAATTTATTCGGCTGATATATTCATCAATCGCAATAGACTCCTGGAAGAAGCTAATACGCGTTTCCCACTCGTTGGAAAGAGCTACTTTGGCCGCTTCGATTTCCTGAAATAGGGAATAACCGTAATTTTTGCGGATTAGACATTCCAGGGCTTTGATTTGTTTGCGCCCATCACTCACCCTACTTATATCGTCCAGAAAACGATAGACCCGCGACTGTTGCAGGTTGGGGATAGTGTACCAGCGACGGAGCATTTCAAAGATGTGGTTGGGCAAGTTCAGGCGTTGCTCACTCCACCGGGCGTTCTCGCCAAAATATTTGAAGAGCTTGTGTTCCATAATTTCTTCGTCAAAGGTATTGCCGCCAATTACCCGCCCACTGGTAGCTAAAATATCGTCCTTGCGGTCCCCGCGCTGGTGGTTATCGGGGCTTACCCGCACAATCGTGGTATCCAGTGTGCCACCACCAAAGTCGAAAACCAGCACAAATTCTTCCTGTTTTACCAGTTCGGCTTCATAGTGGAGGGCGGCGGCTACCGGCTCATACTGGAAATGAACCTCTTTGAAACCCGCCATTTCTGCCCCCTTGCGTAGCCGCTCCTGGGCCAGTTCGTTACTGCCACCTTCGGAGTTAAAAAAGACGGGCCGACCCAGCACTACCCCGTCAATCGCTTCGCCCATATATTCGTCAGCCCGTTGCTTCATTGGGCGCAGATAGATGGCTACAATCTCCTCAATAGTCAGGAACTTGCCAAAAACATCTGTCCCAGCATAATTATCCTCCGAAAGAAAAGCTTTAATCGCCTGGAAAAAACGTCCGCGCTGGTTCATATCAACTTCTACCACCAGGGCTTCGGTTACTTCGCCCACCACCGAAACAACACTTTTGAATGTCTCGCCTGTATTGACCAGTTGTTTGACAGCCTCGCGCCCCACATTATCGCGGAAGTAGGCATCGCTGGCGGCTTTTCCCACCAACTGTTGTCCATCCCGCCCGATGTAAATCAGGGTGGGCATTATCTCAGGCCGTTTCGACCCCTTATCAACCGGCAGAACCTCCACATGAGCCGCCCCCTCTTTCAGTAAGGAGATAGCCGAGTTACTGGTGCCAAAATCCAGGCCGTAAAGCATCTCTTAGCCTCCGTTTCTACTCAATTTTGGTGGCAATGCCATAAATAGCATTCTGACCAACCCAACCGTTTATTCCGCCCTGATTATTGCCGATTAAAAACCTGCCCTGGTCAATCGCTTTTATCAGGTGCAAGTATACATTGCCTATCAATTTGACCAGCACAATATCACCAATTTTGTGGGTTTGTGGGGCGCAGGGGGTAAGCGTAACTAACGCCCCATCGTTAACTTTTCCAGTCATAGAATTACCACGCGGTTTTATTTTGGTGGTTTCACCTCGTCCCAATGCCTCAATCGCATATTTAGCCCAACTCATAAAAATAAACCTCTCAATTAGGTTGCTTTGTTGAATATAGTATAGAAGGTGTTGGCTAGGATGTCAATTACACTCCTAAAGTTATAAAATTAAAACCACCAAGCTCTCAAGCTCCCAGGAAATTTGTTATTTCTTGGCGAACTTGACGAACTTGGCGGTTAGATTTCCGCTTTACCTGTACAGTTAAAACATTAGTACCGGGGTGTAGCTCGCTTGCCAAAGTTAACAACCCAACCCAGCCAGATTAACAACATCGCGCCTAAAGTGGAGAAAAACAGGTTGCCCACTATGTTGTTATCTAAACCCCCTAAACGGAAAATGTTTAATAATATTCCGCTTAAGACTGAGCCAATCAAACCCAATATCAGATTACCAATCAGGTCACTACCCCGACCCTTCATAAAGTAATTTGCCAGGAATCCGGCAATCAAGCCGATTAGTAGCCAGCCAATTAACGCGCCAATGGCACTCAGGATAAAACCACCCACCACAACCGCGACAATAACTATCAAAGCCAGAACGATAAGACCGCCCATTAATCTAACCTCCATTTATATTGATTTACCAAGCTGTCCGGGAACTCACCGGAACTTTTTGTTTATCCGTCGCTTGATTTGACAGTATATTTACGTGATTTGTTTCAGAAAGTTTCGGAGTATAGAATTTGCTAAGAGCAAGCGGCGCGAATTATAATGCCTACTGAAAAATAGTAGAGGGAGAAGGCGTGGAACAAATAAATTCTGAATTAGTAATTAGTCAGGCCAAAGCGGGCGATAGTGCGATAATTTATTCGCATATGGAAGTTGTAAGACAGTGGCTACGAGAGCGCGGTTCAGAGCAATGGTCAGCACCTTTTACCCCGCCCTGGATTGAGCACCAGATCGAGTTGGGGCAATATTTTGTGGCTTTTTATAAGGCGGAGTTGGTCGCTACCTTCCGACTGATGTGGACTGACCCCGATTATTGGGGCGAAGATGATACCCCCGCCTTATATTTGCATACCCTGGCGGTGAATGCGGCCTTTTCGGGGAAAGGGATAGGCAGTCAAATCCTGAACTGGGCCGAGGATTACGCTTTACAGCACGATAAACCCCTGTTACGGTTGGACACCGCCGCCGATAACCCTTTTCTGGTTACTTATTACGATAAGGCGGGATTTATGAATAAAGGCCAAATTATTATCAAAAACTTTCGGGTTGTCTTGCTTGAGAAACGGCTAATCCTCTAATGCATTTATTCGATAGAATTATTAAAGATACTAATGGCAGTGATTTTGCTTCCCTGTACCGCCATTTCCTGCGTTCCTTCAACGATATGCCCATTAACCGTTATTTTGGTCTGGCAAACTATTCTTACCGAAACAAGCTGACAGTCACTCAGGGTTAAATGGTAATCAACTTTGGTAATATCTTCTAGCCAGCCTTCGACATCGGTGTAAACATTCCAGGTATTACTATCAATAACACCCTTAACAGTATCTATCCGATTAACCACCGAAACGTAAGAAGGTGTATCAAAAAGAGCCGCCGCGCCCTTAACGTCCCCGGCATTGAGGTAACTTTCATAGCTGTTAACCACACTTTGCATCCCAGATTCAGTTGTAACCGGGGCGGTTTGACCGCAAGCTGCCAACAAACCGGTTAGGCACAGAGAAACAATCAGTAGTCCAAACCTTTTTTTCATCGAAGTACCTCCATACTACAAACTTCCAAGTGCAGAAAGCGAGTCGCCCAAGATTAGACAACTCTGTTTTATCTATTCTACCTAATATTTCGGATTTAGGGTATAGATGTTGTTAAATTCGTCTAAGGGATTTGTAGTCTTCAATATTTCATTAGAAGCAATAGAAGCAATAAAATTATTACTTACCCAAACACAATCTTTCGTAAGCCCTTTCAATAGGTGGTAGAAGTTGAGAGGCTGACAGATTTGCTCCTAATATAGCGGCAATTGCCGCCGCTCCTGCCCCTACGCCCTCCTTTACAAAACCTTGCTCGTAAAAACGCATGCCTTCATAGCGAGAGGTACTAAAATCCAGGTTTGCTGCCAGATAACAGGACGAGAAAGAACCGAATTTAGCTTCGATAGCAGCAGCTAATCCGGCAAGGTCGGCGGTTGGGTCGGCACTAACCCAGCGAGTGGTTGCCAGTGCGATATTTTCAGTCCGGGCTTGCGAAATCAGCTGCTTATAGTTTTGAGGCGGAGTCTGACGTATAGCCGCCATCAGGGCTACCACCGCCGCCATCTGAGTACCGCCTCCTAGCATTACGGGAGCAAAACGCGAAGCTGACAAAGCCATTCCGGCTACGGCGGGCTGCATCGGGTCGCCTAGCGCGGCAGCACCCGCCAACGGATTAGTGGCAAAATTCCCCTTATTTTTACCAATTGCTGACAACCCGCTATTAACTGCTGCCAGTTTTAGCAGGTGGGCATTCCCCGGCATCGAACTACTCACTTTATCCTCGGCATCCACCCCTAAAGCCAGCAGTAGCCCCAGGGCGGTAGTTGTACCACCAGGCACGCTTTCCCCGATTATTAGATACCTGTTATCGGCGGCACTCTTCTGGCCTAATTGTTCGCCCAGTTGCCAACCCGCTGCAAACAATCGCTCCGCCTGATTATTGTTGCTGTTCAACGCCCGTCCGTTGTTAACCGCCTGGGCCGGGGCAGCCCCATCCAAATTGAATAGATTTGAAACTGCCGGGGGAATTTTTAACCCAGCGTCTACTGGTAAATAACCCATGCCCGGTAGCAAATCAAAGGCCGCGCGAGTGATTATCGAAGGGCCGGGTGCGCCGTTGGGATTGGAGGGTACTCCACCTGGTAAACAAAGAGCCTTGCCATGCGCCAATATCTCAACATCGGCGGTGGCGGTTAATTCACGCAACTCAGGGGTTGTGCCAGCACCACTAACCCCTGGCAACTGCACGGTTGCGGTGTAGGCGACTGTCAATATGAAATGAGGCTGGCGGTTAATAATTAAGTTTAAGTAGTCGGAGGCTATTTCTGCTCGGTAAACCCTCAATACATCAGGATAAACTTCTGACATTTTATAAAAATCTCTCGATAAATTCTAAAAATTTGCGTTTATAAGTACAAAGGCTGACCCGCGGCCTGGATTTCTGCTTTAACCTTTGGATTTTCAAGGTCTACCTACCTTAGAGGTTGGGACGGCTGAATTATAACCTAAAACCTTCAAGACAGTGGTTGATTGTAATAGGGCATTGGGGATTGCCATTTGCCTCTAACGAATTGGGAATTGCTGATACTTTTCAGCAACCGTCAAAAGCAGTAGGAGAACGGCTATTATGGTTACAGCAAATATTAATGTTGGGGATTTTAGTAACTCCGTCGGTTATGGTGGTCTTGGCGAGAAACTGCGACAGGCCCGCCTTGAGCGCAAAATGACCCAGGAAGATTTAAGCGAAGGTATTTTTTCCAAAAGCTATGTCTCCGCCGTAGAGCTGGGGAAAATTCAGCCATCACTCAAGGCTTTACAGGTTTTAAGCAAACGCCTTGAGCTCCCTTTAACCGAATTTCTCGACAAGCCGGGGGTAGACAGGTCTAGCCAGTTTATTTCTTTGAGTATGGCACGTCTGCGTTATCTTTTAGTTTGTGCTCGCAAAGCCGACCTGGAACGAAGCAAGCAGGTAGTAAAGCAACTTGAGCAAGAAGAGCTAGACGAATTACAACAGGCCGAATTCTCTTACTTGAAGGGACGCCTGTATAAATTGAGTGGGAATTCCCCCCAGGCACTGGTAACCTTTCAGCAGGCTATAGCCAGGTGGGACAAAATCGGTCACCACAATTGGGTAATCCAATGTCGTTATGCCTACGGTGAGCTTTTCGTTATTAGTGGTAGTTGGCTTCAGGCACAAGCCCAATTCCAGCTCATCATAGTGGCGATGGGTAATGAGGAAGTTACCGATTTGAGGTTAAAGCTGAATATATACAGCTACCTGATAGCTAACGCTGCGCAACTAGGAATAGTCGAAAAGTTAAATGAGTTTCAAGGAAAAGCCAGGATTTTAATCCAGCACCTGACCGAACCAGGAGCTTTTACCAGTGAGTTAGGGCGACTTGCCGAAGTTGAAGCTGCCGCCGGAAATTATGACAAAGCCCTTGACCTTTTTGAACACGCCGTTTGCTTCGAGCGCAGCAGCCAGTTACGCGAGGGAGTCGCCCGTCTGCTTTATACTCAGGGTAACGCTTTTGCCCAGCAGCAAGATATAGGCCGAGCAACCGAAAATTATCAGTTTGCCGCTAAAAATGCCAATATGCCGCTGGAAGGGCCTGCCGCGGCTTTAGCTTTTAACGGATTAGCCTGTCTATTATTAAAGCAGGGAAAGTTGGAGGAAGCCTTGGAGAATGCCGTCCAGGCCGAAAAGCTTGTGAGGGATACTGTTTATTGTGAGGAAGTAACGGGCGACCTGAATCTCACTTTAGGCGAGATTTATCACAAGTTGGGGCAGACTGAAAAGGCGGACCACAGTTTCAAGCTTGCCTTTAAACATTTCCAACTTTTGGAGCAGAACGAAGAGCTCGCCAGGGCTTATTTTAACTATGCCATAGTTTGTAAAGAACGGGGTAATGACCAACAAAGTCTGGCCTACATGAAGGCGGCGTTTGATAATCGTAACAGCAAGTAGATACAAAAAAGGGGCGGTTTTGTGAAACCGTCCCTGAGTTTTTTTCCTTCAAGTATAGGAAGCCAAGTGCTTGGATTTAGCCTTTAACTTCCGGTACCTGAAGGGAGTCAAAAGTTGCTTTATTAATAAACTTGGTAAGTTTTACGGTATCGCCCTTGTGTGATACCTCGGCTACCGCCGCGTAGCGGACACGCCCCGCACTTTCACCGCTGTTGAAGGTGCGTTTTTTAATATTGCCATCTGGTACTTCGATTTTCTCGCGATGTTTAACGCTGTAAAACTCCATCGTTTCTTTCCTCCTGATGGTGAAAGATCGGCCATTAAAAAGTTAATAATAGCCAGTTGAACATAACCAAAGGTTTGGGAAACTGAACCTGTACATCTAGAACGTTCATTCCGCTCTACCCTGAATTCATCTTAGCAAAGCCTTTTGAGCTTGTCAAGAATTTTGAGGCTGGATTTAGTCAATTTAGGATGATAGTAATGGGTAAAAGGGGTTGTTATCTTTTGATATAGTTAATAATAGCTTGACAGGGCTAAATTGTTAGGCCATACTTGCCTGTAACAATAAATTCATGCTCAAGGTTTTATTCACTTCCAATGATTGATTCTGAAAATTATAACCAGACAGAGAGACTTTTGGGGGCCTTAAGCGAGTATCGTCGCGAACGGGCCGACTCTCCCCAATATTACTACAATGAACTAGCCGAGCGTGGGCGGGCGGTGGCCTGGTTGCGCCCAAAGCTGGAAAGTTTCCTGAGCAATCAGACCAATCTGGTTGAGTTCAAAAACGCCGTAACTGGATTCAGTCGCCGCGAAAAGTACGCTGCTCGTGGCAGGGAGCAGGGTCGTTATTGGCGATTTAGCGGGGCGGGGCGGCTATTTCTTGATACACTTTA
This sequence comes from Chloroflexia bacterium, assembly GCA_038207495.1. Lineage (GTDB taxonomy): Bacteria > Chloroflexota > Chloroflexia > Chloroheliales > Chloroheliaceae > Chlorohelix. Next base: position 34,439 of record JBBQZS010000038.1, on the reverse strand, counting down.
CAAACAGGCTGAAGAAGCCGGAAGGCTTAATGCTCTTTCAGTTGTTATGCAATCCGCCCTAAAACTCCCTGGCTCGCTGTACGAAGCGGGTCAACAGTTGAGCGAACTGGCGAAATTCTGGCGAAATATACAAAGCATTGCCCCCAGCAAACCAGCTTCTAATACCACTCTTTTGATTTACACTTTGAGCTATTTTTGGGCAGTCCAGAATTTGGAATGGCCTATTTACAGCCGTGAAACCCGCGCCGCTTTAACTAATCTGGCTTTATTAGGTAAGGAAGCGGCAGACCTCACCGCAAGCTACAGTGCCTATTATCTGGCATTCTTGCGTTTAGCAAAAGAATTGCAACTTAACGCCTGGGAACTGGAAAGCTTTTTGCACTGGCGCAGCGAGCGCGATGAGTTGGAAAGTGCTACTCTAATCGCCCCCCGGCGCAAACTCACCAGCCAAAATGCTCAACGTCGCCGCCAATCCCGACTGCAAGATTTGCGGGCTGGCCTGGAAACGCGCTTACGGAATGAGATTGGAACAGGTTTGCGCGGGGTAATAGGCCGTAGTGATGCGGTGGAAACGCTGGTGTTTCAGGAAACAGAGCAAGCCTTACGGCTGGAAATTCGGCTCGAAACCAAACCCAGAGCAGGGGTGGCTTTTGACGGTTTTAGCGTAACACTTATTTCCGATTCGGCTGGGCACAGGTTGGTAGCGGAGCTCAACCAGTTTTTGACAGAACGCCCCGAATATCAATTTTATGCCGAACCCCGCCAATCCGCTAAATCCCCTAATCCTGCCGACCTGATAAACGAGTTTTACCTATTGAAAGTTTATGAGCAACCCGACCGGGATTTTTCGCTAGTGGACGTTCTGGTAAACGAATGGCGGATTTTGTATCCTTTTGCCCGTAGTCTGATTAGCCAATTTGATGAATTTCAGATAGCGGGGGATTTCCCACCCCTGTCACTGCTGGAAGAAACCGAGGCCGAGTTTGCCTATCCCCTTGATGATAGCCCCGCGTTGCAGCAGGTAGCCGAGCAACAGGCTGTTTATGAGTATAGTCCTAATCCTATCTTCGAGCCGGAGGAGGAAGGGGCAACCCTGCCAGAGCTTTCAGAACGCGATATGCAGCGGCGTTATCTGGACGCACAGGCTACCCGGCAGGCCGGGCAGGAAGTTTTGCAAATTGCCCGGATGCAGCCTCCACCCCTGACCTCCGAGCAAGCCGAAGCGATTAAAGCTTTTATCGAAGAGCGTCTGGTTATTAACCCTGAGAAAATAACCGAGATTCTTACCCATCTGGAAGCGGGGCGAAACGTCCTGATGTATGGCCCGCCCGGTTGTGGTAAAACCCGCCTGGCCCGTCTGTTAGCCGGACAATTGGGCGGGCGTGACCCTGGCTGGTTGGCGGAAAGCGAGGCCACCAATTACACCCTGGCAACCGCTACCGCGGAGTGGTCGGTTTATGAGGTGATTGGCGGCATCAGGCCGGGACTAGCCGCCGAGCTTGAACAGTTAGTGGCGCAACCCTCCGACGCGGTAGTGCCGGAGCGCGACCAGTTACAATATTTCTTTGAGCCAGGGGTAGTGGCGCGGGCGGCTTTGGATTGCGAAACCAGCCTACGTACTAGCGGGCGACCTCACCACCTGATTATTGACGAATTTAACCGGGCTAATCAAGACCGCGCTTTCGGCGAGTTGTTTACCTTACTGGAATATCGTGACCGTCCCTTGCTACCCGCCGAACGTTTAGGGCGACGTGCCCCACTTTATATTCCCCAGGCTTTTCGGGTTATTGGCACGATGAATTCGGATGACCGAAATAGTTTGTTTGAGGTGGGGATGGCTCTGCGCCGCCGTTTTGCCCTGGTAGAAATAGATTTGCCACCGCCCGAAGCCGAACGTCGCTTTTTGCCAAAAGCTATCCAGGCTCGTCTACCCCAGATTACCCTGAATAGTGCCGGAGATTTTGATGTTCTTGAACTAAGGCAGGTTCGCGATAAGCTAATGGCGTTGGTTACGGCTATTCGGCCTGACCCCACCGACCCAGCCGCGGGTGGCAAAAAAATCGGTACAGGTTTGGTAATGGAAGCCTTAATTTTTTGTGCGGTGGCGGCTCGTTTCTACCAGAACCCAACCGAAGCTCTGGAAGACGCTATTCTGGCGGATATTTTGCCCCAACTTGACCGCGCTCCCTCGGCGATAGCCCGTGCTTTAAAGGTTCTGGATGAAAAAGGCCCACTGGCAGAATTGGCACGGGTGCGGGCCGCTTTACTGCGAATGACCAAGTTCAACTCAAACTATTTTGCCTGAGATTGACACATGGGTTTGCTTTTGGTACTATGAACCTTGAAAACTATATTACGCGCCTGTAGCTCAGTGGATAGAGCGCTTGCCTCCGAAGTAAGAGGTCACTGGTTCGAGCCCAGTCAGGCGTACCTCCTCAATAAAATTAAAATGTCAGAAAAACTAACTCACAAAACTTTTCACCTTGTCCCACTTGAATATTACGAAGCCCAACCCACCAATCAACCCTATCTACCTGCCCCAATGGCTGCTGGTCGCGAGAATTTTATTCACTGTACCGATGGCGCGGCTAATCTGGCAGCTACTGGCAATCGGTTCTACACCGCCGACCCGCACCCTTTTATCGTGCTTGTAATAGACCTGGCGCAAGTGGAAACCCCCGTGAAATATGAAGATCCCAATAGAATATTTCCTCATATCTATGGCCCCCTCAACCGAAATGCTATAATAGCGATACAGGCGGTGGAACGTACCCCAGATGGGAAGTTTTTACCCCCTGCTGAAGTTTAACGGTTGTCTGTCGTCGGTTGTGGGTTGTCGGTAGGATTTTCGACCTGCAAATCCTGACCTTTGACTTATACCTTTTTGCACGAAAGATTTATACGGATGTACAAAAATATATATCGTTTTATAGCAGCCTTTATTTTAGGTCTGTTGCTGGCTTTGACGTTGGTATCTTGCGCTGAAAGTAATATAGTTAGCCCTGCCACTACCGCGCCTGAGCAAGTCACTACAAACCCCGTAGCGGCTCAAACCACAGTAATTGAGGCTTTACCAACCCTGGCGACTACTGCTGCTACAGCCCCGACCATCGCCGCCAAAGCCACCCCTGCTATTACATCTGTCAACACTACAATTGCTGCCGCGACTACCACTGCCCCGGTGACGGTAGCGAATGAGCAGGAAGTGCCACCCGAAGCCCTACCCCCTCTCCCAAATTTACCGCTACCCAAACTTGCGGAATTACCCCGGCTGAATGGTGTGCCAAAAATTCCGGTGCTCAATTCTAATCGAGCTGCCGGACAACCCAACCCGGTTATTAAGGCTAACTATGGCTTGAATGGCAGTCCGCGGATTGGGGTGCAAATTGGGCATTACCAGATTGACCAGTTGCCGGATGAACAAGCCAGCCTACGAGCGCAAACGGGTGGGAATGGTGGCGGCGTGCGCGAGGTTGATTTGAATATGGAAATCGCCCGAAAGGTAGCCGCACTCCTGGCCGCTAGAGGGGCAACCGTAGACCTGCTACCCGCTACTGTGCCAGTTGCCTATTCCGCCGATGCTTTTATCGCAATTCACGCCGATGCTGCTCCGGCGGGCAATCCTAGTGGCTATAAGTTGGCGCGGAGTCGCTTTAGTGCCATCCCTCAGACCGATGATGCACTTTTGAGCTATTTGTACGATAGTTACGGCAAGGCTACCGGGCTAGCCACCGATAGCGGTATTACTCGCAATATGACAGGGTATTATGCTTTTAACAATCGGCGGCGAGTAGCGTCGGTTAGCAAAGTCACCCCTGCCGCGATTATCGAGATGGGCTTTTTAACCAACGCTTCTGACCGCGCCGTTTTGCTGAACCGTCAGGATGCGATAGCGAAGGGAATTGCCGAGGGCATCTGGCAATTTATCGAGAATCGCCCACCGCTAGATCTGCGCGAGAAACCCCAATCCCAGGTTCCAGCGATTGAGGTGGTTAGCGATAATATTCCGGTTTATGGCGATACAGGCGGGTTAATTGCCTATGTTAGCAAGGGGCAGCGTTTTGAATATTTTGAAGATAAGGGTGATAGTTACTCGGCTTTTATCCCGCTTCTGGGCAGAAGCGGTTTTATCCGCAAATCCGATGTTATTAAAACAACCTCGCCGCGCTGAAACAAATTAACCTCGAGGATAACTAGAGTATGTTACAACCCAATCATAAAACTCTTAGCCGTCTTCATAATATCAATAAATTGCTTGAATCTATCTATAAGCAACCTCTCCAATTAAGCGATATTCTAAAAAATGATGGCTTTGAAGATGCAGAGATTGCCTTGTTACGCAACGAGCACCTAGATCAATATCTTTCAGTTCTGTTAGGACGACTAAAATTAGTTGTTGGTAACTTCACAAAAAATCGGCATTACGATATTTTTGTTAGTCGTTTTGGTTTAAATGATATGCCTATTCCAACTTTAGAGGAGCTAGCAGGGAGCTATAATGTATCACGTGAACGAGTACGACAGTTGGAAAAAACAGCATTAAAGAGATTGCACTATGTCAAAGCAAAAAGCAGCATCGAAACAACGGTTAGTAATGTTGCTAGAGAAATATTAATGCTTCCACCAAAAGAAGAAAAAATTCTTACCTTGCAAATTATGGCCGAAACACTGGCGGTCTGTCGGTTAGATGCCACTAATGCTGTACCGGAATGGGCTTTGAAAGGTAGTTTTTTCTCAATGACTCGCACCTCCGACGAGCTTTCGGTGGTATGTTTCCAAAGTTTAGTGCCGGACGGGGTAAACTGCCAAGGAGAGTGGCGCGGCCTGAAAGTGCTTGGCCCATTGGACTTTACCCTGACCGGAATTTTAAGCTCTTTAGCCACACCACTAGCCCAGGCTGGTATCAGCATTTTCGCTATCTCTACTTTTGATACGGATTATTTGCTGATTAAGTCCAGTGATTTATTTGAGGTCGTTAATGTTCTAACCAATGAAGGGTTTATGTTTCTGACAGATTAAAAATATTTTCAGTCATTCTGAGCGTAAGCGAAGAATCTTATTATATTTAGCAAGATCCTTCACTACGTTCAGGAGAACATGTATGGGTAACTATTACAAATTGGAAAACAGTCACTGGGTTTCTTGCACCCACTAATTATGGTGATAGTTCTGGCAATCGAACTGCTGGAAAAGCACATTCCCAGCTTGCCACAAAACTTTTCATATGTTACGATTTTCAGGCAGTTAAAAAAGATTAGTCGAAAGGAAACGAGAAACATGGCATCCAGCAAATTTTTGTCGAAACAAGCACGCTTGAATTCCACTGGGCTTGGGCAGCATCCAGAGCAGGTCTAATTTCTTCCGACTAACAGATTTGTACGCAAACCCCCAGAGCGGATTTAATTTCCCCGGATAGTTTTTCCGGTTTTTGATTCTCCTTAAGCATCAGTCTGACCAGGCGTGCTAACGACCTCATAATTTGAGGTGGTTTTGTTGTCTTGTCTGGCGATTAATTTAAGGAGAAATATTTTGAGTTCTCGAAGCAAGAAATTCTTGTCTTATTACAAACCCTATTTAGGGTTGCTTTTTGCCGACCTGGCCTGTGCCTTTGTAGTATCGGCCACTACCTTGCTATTCCCTTTATGCACAAGCTTCATCACCAAAAACCTGTTGGCTGGAAGTAGAACCGAAGCCCTCAACCAAATATATGTGATAGGCGCGGTTATGCTGGCCTTGATTGCCCTTAACACCGCCTGTAACATGTTTATTGATTACCAGGGGCATTTGATGGGAGCCAGGATGGAAAGTGATATGCGGAGGGAATTATTTGAACATTATCAAAAGCTGTCGTTCAGTTTTTATGATGAACAGAAAACCGGGCAGTTAATGACGCGGCTCACCAACGATATATTGTCGCTTTCGGAGTTATACCATCATGGGCCTGAAGACCTTGCTATTGCCTTTTTGAAGCTTGCCGGGGTATTGTTTATCTTACTTAATATCAATGTTGAGCTTACCCTGATAACCCTGCTCTTTTTGCCAATCATGCTGGTCTATGCCTTTTATTTTAACAAGCGGATGAACGTTGCTTTAAGAATAAGCAAGGATAGAATCGGCGACATCAACGCTCAGGTTGAGGATACTCTGGCAGGTATACGAGTGGTAAAATCCTTTACCAACGAAGAAATTGAAAAAAAGAAGTTTGCTTACGCCAACAATCGTTTTGTGAATAGCCGAAAGGACGGTTACAAAAGTGAAGCCTACTTTTCTGGCGGGATGAATGCATTCACCCAATTGATTACCTTTGCCGTTATTATCTTTGGCGGGGTGGCTATTGTTAATGCTTCTTTGGATTTAGCCGACTTACTAACCTATGTATTATGTGTGGGTATTCTGATTGACCCAATTCAGAGATTAATTAATTTTGCCAGATTATATCAGGAAGGGATTACTGGTTTTGACCGCTTTATGGACATTTTGGAAGTAGAGCCAGATATCCAGGATGCCACCAACGCCATTGAACTTACCCATGCTCAGGGAAATGTGGAATTTAAAGAGGTGAACTTCAGGTATAATGAAGGCACTAATTATGTCCTTAAAAACCTGTCGTTGAATATAAAAGTCGGCGAATATGTGGCTTTGGTAGGTTATTCCGGTGTCGGCAAAACCACCCTATGTTCATTAATTCCCCGGTTTTATGAGGTGCATGATGGTGAAATACTGCTGGATGGCAAGAATATCAAAGATTTTAGCTTATGCTCACTAAGGCAGAATATAGGAATTGTCCAACAAGATGTTTACTTATTTGCCGGAACAGTTTTAGATAATATCCGCTACGGCAAACCTGATGCCTGTGAGGAAGAAATTATTGAGGCTGCCAAAAAAGCCAATGCCCATGATTTTATTATGGCCTTACCAAACGGCTACGATTCGGATATCGGTCAACGGGGCGTAAAATTATCTGGTGGGCAAAAGCAACGGTTGAGTATTGCCCGCGTTTTCTTAAAAAACCCGCCCGTGATAATTTTTGATGAAGCCACCAGTGCGTTGGATAACGAAAGTGAAAGGGCGGTGCAGGATTCACTGGAGAAGTTAACCTACAACCGCACCACCCTGGTGATAGCCCATCGCCTGTCAACCGTCCGAAACGCCCAAAGGATTATAGTGTTAACCGATAACGGGATTGCAGAACAAGGAACACATGAGGAATTATTGGCATTGGAGAGTACCTACGCGAGTTTATACCATATGCAACTAAAAATATAAGCCGAAATTGGGTAGATTCGCTCAAATGTACGCCTTTACAACCTAAGCTGGCAATGATATACTTAGGGGGTTAAAAGGATAAAGCAAAACTAATCAGTTAGGAGAACCCCGAAGGACATGAAGGTTATTTTGACCCAGGAAGTTGAACATCTGGGCGATGCTGGTGCAATTAAAGAAGTAGCTAACGGTTATGCCCGCAATTTTCTGTTGCCACGCGGAATGGCAAAAGCGGCTACCCCGGCGGCAGTGAAACAGGTAGAACGGCAAAAAGCAGCCGAAGCTCGCAAGATTTTGGTGCTGGAAGAAGAAAATAAATCTTTGGCTGATCTGATCGCCAAGCAAACCATCACCATTGAAGCCAAAGTTGGTAACGCGGGTCGTTTGTATGGCTCCGTAACGGCAGCCCAAATTGCCGAACGCCTGAGTGCCCAAATCAATCACGAAATTGACCGCCGCAAGGTGGACTTGACCGAAAATATTCATACTGTAGGCACTTACGAAGTTGCGGTAAAGTTGGTGGGTAAATTAGCCCCCAAAGTTACGGTTAAAGTCGTAAGTAATGCTGAAGAAGAAATCGCTCCGGTGGAAGAAAAAACCGCCGAATAGGGTCTGGTTTCACAACAATTGAATAAAACAGGTTTAGATTTTTCGCCTTGTACCCGACGCCTGGTGTAAACAATCTAATCGGTATTTTCCAGCCGCGTGAATTAGCCGCTGCTTGGTTGCGTATAGTCGGGTGCTTCTAACAGGGCACCCATTATTTTTGCAACAAGTATTGTCTTAAAACGTTGCTATCTGCTATCTTTGCTAAATAGTCGGGCTATCTTTTAAATGGGTGGTGACGATTATGACAGCAGAAAATATCTACGCTTCTAACCCTGCCTATAACCGCGATAATATGCGCCGCCGAGACCGCAGCCGCGAGAATCCAGGCGTAAATGTTACCACCAGTGCTGCGGGCGAGAAGCCCATTCCCCACAACCCCGAAGCCGAAGAAGCGGTGATTGGCTCGCTTTTGATAGACCGCGATGCCATTATTAAGGTAGCCCCCATCCTCAAGCCCGTAGATTTCTTTAGCGAAGAACGAGCCGCTATTTATGATATGGTTCTGAGCCTCTACCAGCAACGCGCCCCTGGCGATATTGTGACTCTGCGGGATGAACTACGGCGGCGCGGTAAGTTGGGCGATGCCGAGGGTCAGGTTAAACCCAGTTATTTGTTCCAACTGATACGCTCCACCGCCACCCCCGTTCACGTTGAATATTACGCCAAAATTGTGCTGCGTTACTCGGTAATGCGGAAGTTAATTACTGCCGGTGCAAATGTCACATCAATTGGCTTTGATGATGCTCTGGATGTCCAGGAAATGCTTGACCAGGCCCAGCAACTGGTCTTTGATGTGGTGCAGGATGGGGTTAAACGTGACGCTATCAAGGTGGGGGTTATTCTCGAAGAATACTTTGACCGCCTGGCCTATTTACACGAACATCGCGGCGAAATTATCGGCGTGCCCAGTGGCTATGCCGACCTTGACCGCCTGACCGGGGGCTTTCAAAATTCTGACCTGATTATTCTAGCCGCCCGCCCCGCCGTTGGTAAAACCAGTCTAGCGATGGGCTTTGCCTTTAATATGGCGATGAAACACAACCGCCCGGTAGGGGTTTTTAGTCTGGAAATGTCGCGAGAGCAACTGGTACAGCGTATGCTGGCGATGGAAACCGGAGTGGACTCACACCGCCTCCGCACTGGTTACGTGGATGAAACCGAATGGGATAGGCTGACCCGCGCTTTCGGCAAACTGGCAACCGCGCCGCTGTATATTGATGACTCCGCCGGGATGAGCGTGATGGAACTTCGCAGCAAAGCCCGTCGCCTCCACGCCGAGTTTAATATCGAGTGTTTGATCATTGACTATCTGCAATTGATGGTTGGTTCGGGCAAGGAAAACCGGGTACAGGAAGTCTCGGAAATCTCCCGTAACCTCAAAGGGTTGGCCCGTGAACTCAACATCCCGGTAATCTGTCTCAGTCAGTTGAGTCGCGCGGTGGAAAGTCGCACCACTCACGTCCCACAATTAAGCGATTTGCGGGAGTCGGGTAGTATTGAGCAGGATGCCGACCTGGTAATGTTTATCTATCGTGATGAGTTATATAATCCCGAAACCGAAAAGAAAAACATCGCTGAAATCCACGTTGCCAAGCATCGTAACGGCCCTGTTAACACGGTACAACTCTTTTTCCATAATAAAACGACCAAGTTTAGCGACCTTGAAACGTTAAGATAATTCGACCTGACCTTAAAACAAGGAACTAAAATCCATGGCAATGCCCGGTAGCAGATTTCTCGGTTTTGACATAGGTGATGCCGCCGCACGCCGCCTAACGGGTGTTCCTGCCACTTTCTTTACCCAGCTATTACCCCAGATTACCAACCTCAACGAGTTAAAAGTGCTACTCCACTTGATATATTTAGCCGGACAGAAGCGCGGCGACCCAAAATGGGTGGGCTATTGGGAGTTAGAACGTTCCCAGGAATTATTAAGTGGTTTAGGCCGACCTGGCGACCCCCGCCCACCCCAGGAACACTTGCGCGAGGGGCTGGAACTGTGCGTGTCGCGCGGAACTTTATTACGGTTGGTAGCCGCTCCCGCTCCTAACGAATTTGCCCTAAGTGGCGAGCTTGAACCCGTATCTGTTACCTGGTTTTTGCTAAATACCGCCGCCAATCGTGATTTTGTGTTAGGATTGGAAGAAGGTAAAACTTCACTGGAAGAAACTAGCCTGTTACAAGGGCTGGACATCTGGGAATGGACGGTGCCGGGTGAAAGTGTTACCGGTGGTAATCTTGACCCACGCGCCGCTATCGAACGCTGGAAGGAATTGCGACTGAACTCAGCCCGGCCTGATATTTATACGCTTTACGAGCAAAACATTAGTGTTTTGACCCCGTTGATGAGCGAAAGATTGCGCGAAGCCGAAAAACTCTACCCGGCTGAGTGGGTTGAAGCGGCGTTTAAACATGCGGTAACTTACAATCGGCGAAATTGGGCGTATATTTCTAAAATTCTGGAGACCTGGGCCACTGAAGGCCCTGGCGAAAATAGTCAGCAGGAAGGTTACTATGGGCGAGAAGGACAACAATCGGCCCGGCGAGGTGGAAGAACCGGGGATGAACGAGCAGGATTGGATGGCTCTGGAGCAAGAGAGGCTGGAGCGCAGCCGGAAGCTAACGGGCAAGAGTTGGGAGCGACAGGATTTTCCCCGCCGGATCGGGGTGGAAGACCTGGAACAAGACCTGCGCCGCCATCTTCAAAACGGTCTAGCGAGCGGCCTGCCGAACGGCCCATTGACTTCGCCAAATATACTACTGGGAAATACGCCTACCTTAGCCAGCCCCGCCGAGACAAGCCCTTCCCGGAAGGTGACGACCCCCGCTAAGGTGGTGCCGTTTGTCCTGCGTGAACGGGCTGAAGCGAGCTTTGTGGACGAAATCGAAGTTCCCCTGGAAGCCGGAGTTTGCTCGATTTGCCGAGGGAGCGGCTGGTTGCGGATTGATGCTCCTGTCGGCGATCCGAATTTTGGCCGTTTAATTCCTTGTGAGTGTAAAAACGCCGAAACCCAGGCCAAAGAAGTGGAACGGCTGAAACGCTTGAGCAATCTCGATGCCTTCCGCGATATGAATTTCGAGAATTTTAATTCACGCTTGCCAGGTCTGCGAGAGCCTTACGAAACCTGTCTGAATTTCGCCCGTGACCCTAACGGCTGGTTACTACTTTTTGGCAACTTCGGCTGTGGTAAAACCCATCTAGCGGCGGCAATTGCTAACTATACCCTGAAACATATGAGCATGCGGCTTTATTTTGCGGTTGTGCCGGACTTGCTGGATTATCTGCGGGCGACCTTCGAGCCGGATAGCGTCGCCAGCTATGACGAGCGTTTTGACGAGATTAGAAATGTGCCCCTTTTGATTCTGGACGACCTCGGTACCGAAAGTGCCAAACCCTGGGCGCGGGAGAAACTTTATCAGATTATCAATCACCGCTATAATCTGAAACTGCCGACAGTTATCACCACTAACCAGGATTTGGACAATCTGGACGGGCGAATTCGTTCGCGGGTTGGTGATGCGGCTTTATGCAAATTTGTTTTGTTTAACGAAACAGTGGATTATCGGCAGATTCCGCTTGAGCAACGCAGCCGACTACAGCGTACTCCCGGAGCAGAGGTGGCCCGTCCCAAAAATGTCCAGAGTAATGTGGGCCAGAATCCCCGCCGGAATTATAAGTAAAAGGTGCTGAGTTAACCTAACCCCCTAGCCCTCTTCCCTTTAAAGGAAGGGGGAAATAATAGGTGAGTGCGATGCCGTTGCCCGCCGAAACCCAACAGCTTATCGAATATTACCTCGAAAAAATTAAGGCCAATCCCAAAAATGATTTAAGTTCTTATGAAAGGTTTACAATTTATAAATCTTTTGGCATACTTGCTCGTGTTAAATTTGAGGATTGGGGCAAACAAGAAGAAATTGTATTACAGCAGGCGGATAAAGTTTTAAATTGGTTGGCTCTTATGACTGCACGTAAGGTTTCGCCTATTTGGGATGAGGAATATCCTAACAGTGGACGTTTATCACCAGCCTGGATTTTAAGTATTGCAGAAAGATATTTAACAGGCAATGTCACCAAAGAAGCGGTTAAACGGCTTAACCATAACGTATTTAGTAATTGGGAACCTACTGATGAAGAAGGAAAAATATATTGGGTTGTTCAGGCTACCTATGAAGCATTTTTAATTGCAACAACCCCCGTGCTTTTTTCTTTAGGTAATTACACTGGTCCTGAAGCCACAGATTATGACGATGAAGAAAACGAAGAAGAGAATTACGGAAAAATCGCATATTCTGATTTTGTTAAAGAGGCCATTAAAGCTTATAGTTTTGTAGAATACAATGACTACGCGATATTCAGCTTAAAAAAACGACTGGAATTTTGGGAATGGTGGCTGACAGAGGCTATACCTAAAGCGTGGGAATTTGCCGAAGATAACAAATAACATTTACCAGTTAACCTAAAAAAAAGTACAGTCTTCTTTATTCTTACTCCTTTATTCTTGCTTCCCAGAGAGGTTTTATGCTAGTAGATGCCCACGCTCACCTTGACCTCTATCACTTCGACAATGACCGGGCCGAAACTATCGCCAGAGCCAGAGCCGAAGGGGTGGAGCGCATTATCAATGTAGGAATTGAGTCCACTCGCTGGCAAAGCTCGCTCGAACTGGCCCGCCAATACCCCGGCTATATCTATTTAGCTTTAGGTCTACATCCCAACGATATTTTGAATGAGGCTGACCCCGACTCCGCCTTGCTTTACCTGGAGAAATTAATTGCCGAAAATCCCGGCCTGATTGTGGCGGTGGGTGAAACGGGTCTGGATTATTTTCATCACGATGTGACACCTGAAACCCAAAAAGTTTATTTCCTGAAACAAATCGAGCTGGCGCATAGCTTGAATTTGCCCCTGGTTATTCACTGTCGGGATGCCATGCCCGATTTGATAACTATTTTGCAGGAATACGGGCGCAATCAGCCGATTATGATGCATTGCTTCAGTGGCTCCGTCGAGGAAGCTCAAACTTGTCTGGAACTTGGCCCACAGGTTTATATCTCGCTGGCAGGGCCACTTACCTTCAAGAATGCGGCTGACCGCCATCAGGTGGCCCGTCACGTCCCGCTCGACCGCCTCCTGACCGAAACCGATTGCCCCTTCCTTACCCCCCACCCCTTTCGGGGTCGCCGCAACGAACCGGCCCGTGTAAAACTGGTGGCCGAGAAAATTGCCGAAATTAAAATGACAAGTTACCAGGATGTTGTCGAGCAAACCGGCCAGAACGTCAAAACTTTATTTGGGATAGTTTAGGGCAAACTAACCATCTTCTAATCTTCGCTCCGAGATTACAAGCTTTCAACGGGGTTATTTGATTGGACACTATTTATTTTTTTTGTTAAGATATTAACCGTAAGCCTGTCCACATTTTATAATGCTCAATTGACCTGTAAAAATAGAATATCACCATTTTAGAGGGGGAACTCTAATGAGTTTAAATTTAGCACTGCTGCTAACCGAATCAGCCAAAAAATTTCCAACCGAGCCAGCCGTTATTTTTGATGCATTCCGGTTAAACTACGCCCAACTTAACGGGGCGAGTAACCAGTTTGCCAACGCCCTCAGTCGGGTTGGGATTAAGCGACAGGATAAAGTAGCGATTATGCTACCTAACATCCCTCAATTCCCGATTGCCTATTATGGGGCATTGAAGTTGGGGACGGTAGTTGTGCCAATGAACGTCCTCTTGAAAAGTGACGAAATTGAGTACGTACTTAAAAATTCAGATGCGACTGCCCTGATTACTTTTGAGGGCTTTGCGCAGGAAGCTTTTGCAGCCTTCCAACGAGTGCCGGAATGTAAACACCTGATTATCGCTCAGCTGCCAGGTAGCCCTCACCCTCTTCCTGCCGGGGAAAATATTTACAGCTTTACCGACTTTATGAAGGATTGCTCCCCTAAATTCGACATAGTTCCAACCATGCCCGACGATACCGCCGTTATTCTCTACACCAGCGGAACTACCGGGAAACCAAAGGGGGCAGAGCTAACCAACTTCAATATGTTTTATAACGCCCAGTTTGCCGGGACGCTTGTGCCCGTTAACCCCGGCGATGTGGCTCTGGTCACCTTGCCATTGTTCCACTCCTTTGGGCAAACCAGCCTGATGAACGTAGCGATTGGGCGAGGGGCGGCGATTACGCTTCTTCCGCGTTTCGATCCCGTGAAAGTATTGGAGATGATCCAACGGGATAAAGTAACCCTTTTTGGCGGCGTACCAACCATGTATTTTGCCCTGCTAAATACCCCAGACCGGGCAAACTACGATTGTTCAAGTCTCAAGTATGCCGTATCAGGTGGAGCGGCTATTCCGGTGGAAATTCTGAACGCCTTCAAGCAGGTGTTTGGAGTTGAGATTCTGGAAGGCTATGGGCTTTCCGAAACCTCACCAACTGTAACCTTTAACCTACCCGGCAAAAGCAAAGCCGGTTCGATTGGCACCCCAATCTGGGGAGTTGAGGTAAGGCTTTTTGATGCCGAGGATAAAGAAGTAGCCCCCGGCGAGATGGGTGAGATTGTGGTGCGTGGTCATTGTGTGATGAAAGGCTACTACAAAAACGCCCTTGCTACCGAGGAAGCCATGCGTAACGAGTGGTTCCACACGGGCGATATTGCCAAAGCCGATGAGGATGGCTACCTTTATATTCTTGACCGGGTTAAGGATATGATTATCCGGGGTGGTTTTAACGTCTATCCGCGTGAAATTGAAGAAGTGTTCTATCAGCATCCGGCTGTGCGGGAAGCCGCTGTGCTGGGCGTACCCGACCCCAAGATGGGTGAGGAAATCAAGGCTTTCGTTTCCCTCAAAACCGGGGCAACCGCGACTGTCGACGAAATATCGGAATTTATCAAGAGTAAGGTAGCGGCCTATAAATACCCCCGCGAGGTGGTAATTATTGATGAGTTACCCAAAGGCCCAACTGGGAAAATCCTGAAGCGCGACCTGAAAAACCTTTAGGAGTTTACCTAACCCCTAGCCCATTCCCTGAATGAGGGAATGGGCATAATACCTAAAACCCAATTACTAAATCCTACAAGAGAAATCCCCGAATTGCCGCATGCACCTGGGGATGATTGGGTAGCCTAGTATGGGAGGCTTCAATTTTTAGCTGAGTAGCGGGCTGGGCACGACTGACACTCGCCCCAATCACCGTACCATCCCCAATCGCCAGTTGTTCCGGCTTCTCCAACTGACCGTTATAAGTAACCTGGGCATAGGTGGGCAGGGTTTCGGCATATATCACCAGGTTATCTTTGCCCGGTAAATCCCGACCTAGCCGCGTTTTAAATTCAAAAGCTTGTTTAGCCCGACTTTGCATTTCCAGGGGGAACTCCCAGGGATTCTCAAAATAGGTAGCCTCGACCCCATAGATTTTCCGGGGTGGGGTGGTGCTGGCATCCAAAATCAGCCCCGGTTCTTCTTCCAGATAGAACTGGTCGGGCAGCATTTCGTAAACCGAGGGAAAAGTCCGCAGTAACTTCGCTAACCAGCCCTGCAAGTACCAGATATTGGGTAACAGTTTTAGCAAATTCCAATACCAGCTCGGTATAAAATCTATTACAAAATCGTCCAGCATCTTCCCAACCGAAGCCGGATGCAAAACAAAATAGGATTTAGCAAAACCATAATGACCAGAAGCAATGTAAACTACCCGCCGAACTGGTGCGGCAAATTCCTGAATAGTCGAGCGCGTAACAAAGCCACCCAAAGAGTGATTAATGATATCTACCTTGTCCCAGAGTGGCAAACCTTCTTTATCACGCCTCTGATTAGCCTCGTCCAACTTCTCCTTAATGAAAATCGCCAGAGCCTGACCTGAATCGTGACAGGATTGCCGCCAGTCATAGGTAAAAACCCAGAAACTTTCGTTGGTTTTCCGCCCCAAACCTCCCCCTGCTTGCGGGCCCGTCACAAAATCAAGCAAGCTATCATAATATCCTGCTATCAAGTCAGTCGCCTTTAAGGAATTCTGGTTACGCAAGCCCCAAAGTTGGGTGGTTAGGGTGACAACGTTTAGGGGCCAAACGGTTGAGGACAGGGATAATAACCCTCGCCGCTCTCGTTCCAGAGTGGAAGCCATAAAGCCAGGTATAAAGATTACTGGCAGGTCGTATTTTGTTGTTATTTCTGACTGACTCATAGGTTTGGTGTTGGTTATTCGTTATTGGTTTTTGTATTTCACTATCAACTAACAACAAATAACTAACAACCTTTCTGACCTTCAACTTTTGACTATTCTAGTTGTTATCTATATCACAAACAGAGGTTTACCACGTTTTAGCTTAGAAGTCAAAAGCAACTTGCCAGAACAGACCCTAGCAAGTATTATGTTAAACAAATTGGAAAAGGTAAGAGAGTGCCGATAAGAAAGGCTGTGATGGAAAATGAGTAATAAATATCCCCTACGTTTAAAGCCCTATGTAAAAGAAACTATCTGGGGTGGAAGCTGGCTAAGTAAAACACTGGGCCGAACGGGGCCGGATGAAAATAAACTGGGCGAAAGCTGGGAAGCCTATTCTGAAAGTCAAATTATCAACGGTAGCTGGGCGGGCCGCACTCTTGAAGATATATTCAAAGAGGCCGGGGCGGAGATGTTTGGTTCATCCGCTATGACCTACCCTAAATTCCCTCTATTAGTAAAGTTTATTGACGCAAAAGATAACCTTTCGGTGCAGGTTCATCCCGATGACGAATTGGCTAAACAACTTGAAAACTATCCCTTTGGCAAAACCGAGTTCTGGTATGTGATGCAAGCCGAAGCCGGGGCGGAGATTTGCTACAGTCTTAATTCAGAAGCTAAAAGCCGGGAACAAATTAAGCAAGCCCTTATCAACGGGAATTTACTGGATTTTGTGCAGCGTAGCCCGGTAAAAGCGGGTGACGTGGTTTTTATTCCGGCTGGAACAATCCATGCTTTGACTAAAGGCATTGTAGTCTATGAATTGCAGCAGGATTGTGACATAACTTATCGCCTTTACGATTGGGGGCGGCAAGGTCGCCAACTGCATGTTGATAAGGGCATGTTATCTACTAACTTTAATTATCGGAATCTGCCCGTAACCCACCCAACCCCGGAAGTTCACGATGGTTATGAGTCTGCCACCCTGGTTACATGCCAATATTTTACCGCCGAAACCCTGACGGTTTTTTCTCAGGCCGAGTTTAAGGCTAGCTCAAATAGTTTTACGCTACTCACGGTATTGGAGGGTAAAGGCAATCTCAAAACTCCCGACAACTCTCCCGAAAAGTTACAAAGTGGCGATACTTTGCTGATTCCTGCCGGGCTGGAGTATGGTTTCGAGACAAAAAATAAAGCCCCGCTAAAAATCGTAAGCGGGACTCTGGGTTAATAATATCAGGCATCATACCAGGGCTTGCTAAGGAGTAGAGTGGGTAGTTTTATAAGCCACCCAGCAGGTTTCAAGGCTGCCCCTCTATTTTATTCGAAGTATATAAACTCCACCTGGTATAATGCCTGACAGTAAAAGTTATTTAGAAGTCACCGCCTCCGGGGCTTCAGAAGGCAAAACCTCTTTCTTGCCCAGAGTATGAACCATTAGAATTGGAAGATGGCTACGGCGCATCACTTCATCGGCTACACTTCCTAGCATAATTTGCCCGAAACTTCGGCGGGCATGGGTAGCCATAACCACGAAAGAAGCATCCGCTTTTCGCGCATAATCCACAATCTCGTCTGCCGCATTTCCTACCCTTACCACCTTAACACAATTCAAACCCCTGGCAATAAGGCTGGTTTCAACCGTATCAAGATAGTCATTAGCCGCTTTTAGCATTGCCTCACTTTGGTCTTCTACATCATAAACATACCAGTTACCGCTAAAGTCGGAGGTGTAGATAGGAGGCACTACTTGCAGCAAGAAAATTGTACCGCCGGTTTCGCGGGCCAGCATTTCTGCCGGAACAAGGGCTGCTTCAGATTCGGGCGTACCATCCAGAGTTACTACCAGGCGAGTACGGTCTGCATGACGACTTAAGCTGTTAGGCTCTTCCAAAACTACCGCCAATTCGCTGGTATCTTCCAGATTTGTCGGCCTAATCAGAACAACAGGGGCTTTAGTCTGCTGAAGCAAGCGATTGGCAACACTACCTACAAGCATACGGGGTAAAATACTACGTCCATGAGTTGTCATTACCACCATTGCGGGCTTTTCGAGTTCAATTAGACTCGCTAGTTGGTTAAGGGGGTCGCCATACATAGCGATGGTATTAACTTGCTCAGGTGGCAGATATTTGGTAGTGATGGTTTCCTGCACTTGATTAAGATAGGTTTCAATATTGTTCAGCACATCTTTGATGTTCTGAGGCGTATCGGTGTTAACGCTAGAGTGCTCTGCAACCCGTACCAACAAAATAGAACCTTTTAACATATTAGCTAACTGAATAGCATAAGGTAAAGCCTTTTCCGCCAGTTTTGAACCGTCCAAAGTAACAATAATTTTATTAAGCATAGTTCTACCATCCTTTCGTAAGCAGTGGTTAGTTAGAGGCTAATTTGTTCATAGTAATTCCAAATTAACGATCTGAGACAACCAGGCTATAATGTTGAACTATCGCCTGCCGTTTACTACCCAATAAGTTTAGCGAACTAAAGTTTATAACAAACTAGAAGCGGGTAAATATTTGGTGAATAAGTGGCAAAAGTCAGGCAATAAGCCGAAACCTTTATTTCTCCAGGGTATGATTAGGCCGCTTGTGCCAGATTAAACCTGCCAGCCCGATGATAAATAGGGGGGTGTAAATCTGCGGAATCCGTTGGGCAAACCACCTCGGAAGGAAAATATCAGTAACCTGGCCTTTGCTTGCCCCAAGTTTTTCGGTCAACTGAGTAAGGGGACAACGCCAATGATTACCGAAAAATACTGCTGATTCTGCAATTACAATTAAAATAGTCGGAAGCGTCCAGCGGGATGAGCGACCTCGCACACCCGACACGAAAATATATAGAATACTGGAAGAAACCATTCCAAAAATAGCGGTGTGAATTGTCTTGATAGCCACAATAGCAAGATGCTTCAAGTCCAGGTTTTTCATTACGAATCCTTTCAAGCAGTTAGCGTTCAGGGAGACTTTGGAAGCCAGGGTATATCCAATTCCTACCCCATTGGCTCTTGGAATACTGTTTTCCCACTTTTTAAGTATAGTGAACCAATGTGTATATTTCGCTTGAAAGAAGTAAAAATTTGGTAAATAAGTAACCGAAACCAGATTAGTTCCGTAGCTAACTTTGCCACAAATAAAAAACCCCTCTCGAAATTTGAGAAAGGGGTTTAAAAACCAAATTAAGGGAATTACAATTCAGTCACGGCTACGCATTTCATAATTCGGGGCTTCTTTGGTAATAATCACATCATGAGGATGGCTTTCCTTCAGGCTTGCCGAAGTAATCTGCATGAATTTGGCTTTGGTCTGGAGTTCAGGAATAGTATTAGCCCCAACGTAGCCCATCCCACTACGTAATCCACCGATAAGCTGGAAAACCAACCCGCGCAGAGTGCCGCGATAAGGAACTCGTCCTTCAATACCCTCCGGTACTAACTTTACGGTATCCTTGACCTCATCCTGGTGATAGCGTTCGCGCGCGCCTTCTCCGGCCTTCATTGCCCCAATAGAGCCCATCCCGCGATATTCCTTGAAATGTTCACCCTGGAACAATACTACCTCGCCGGGGCTTTCTTCCACACCTGCAAACAACGAGCCAATCATAACCGTGTTTGCGCCGGAAGCCAAAGCTTTGGTAAGGTCGCCACTATATTTCACCCCACCATCAGCGATAATCGGTATACCATATTTAGCCGCCGCTTCCGCCGCTTCCATAATAGCCGTAACCTGGGGCACACCCACGCCCGTCACTACCCGAGTAGTGCAGATTGAACCAGGGCCGACCCCAATACGTATTGCGTCCGCCCCGGCTTTAATAAGAGCCTTTGCCCCTTCGCCCGTCGCCACATTCCCAGCGATTAGCGCAACCTGAGGGAATTTTTCCTTGAGTTGGTTAGTCGCTTTTTGTACTGCTTTAGCATGACCATGAGAACTATCCAATACCAGCACATCCACATTGTGGCGCACCAGTTCGGTAGCCCGCTCCATCATATCTCGCCCAACTCCCAGAGCTGCGCCTACCAGCAACCGACCAACATGGTCTTTGGCAGCAAGCGGATATTTTATCTTTTTCTGAATATCCTTGACTGTAATCAGCCCCTTGAGATAACCGTTTTCATCCACGATGGGCAGCTTTTCAATGCGGTGCTGATGTAGAATCTTGCGGGCTTCATCCAGAGTCGTACCCACCGGGGCAGTCACAAGTGAGCGGCTAGTCATCAAATCCGAAATCGGTTTACTAAAATCGTCCTCAAAGCGAATATCGCGGTTGGTCAGAATCCCGACCAGCATGCCCCGGTCATCGGTGATAGGAATACCACTAATATGAAATTTTTCCATCAAATTCAGCCCATCACTGAGGCGGGCGGTAGGTTTAAGCGTAATCGGGTCGAGAATCATCCCGGACTCACTTCTTTTTACCCGGTCAACTTCTTCCGCCTGACGCTCAATCGTCAGATTGCGGTGAATAACCCCCAGCCCGCCTTCCTGGGCAATCGCAATTGCCAGTCGAGCCTCGGTTACGGTATCCATCGGTGAGCTTACCAGCGGGATGTTCAACCGGATAGTTCGGGTCAGATAGGTTGAAACATCTACCTGGGCTGGAATAACCTCAGACTCGTTCGGCAAAAGAAGCACATCGTCAAAGGTAAGCCCCGCCTTCACAAAACGGTCGCTGATTGCCATAAAAATTAACTATCCCCCTTTGTTGAAACCGTCACATGCTTACAAAAAACCCCGATTGATTTCGGGGCTTTGCCTTACACGTTAAGTCAAATTACACGTCTTATTATATTTTTCTTGATAAATGTCAACCGCTCGAAAAAGGCGGCTTCGGCTTTTTTGATTTGAATGATTATAACCCATACTATTTTATTTCGCCATAGTTGCCAGACGCTTGTTATTACGAATTTGTGCAAGGTGCATTTCATTTTGGTCTACCAGCGAATTGGCAACGTCCATTAGATTAATATGGCCCCGCTCCTGGTGAAACGCCCCCCGTAACCACTTTATAGGCGGTAGTTTATGGTAAAAATCAAGGTTACGCTGGCGATTACTTTGCCATTCCCGCACAACTTCCTCCCAGATTTGCCGACGATAACCAGATTCTTCGGCAAGTTCATCCGGGTTAAAGGCGCGTAGAAATGGCTCGTCGTCATCATCCAGCATGCGCTGGCAACGATCATAGAAAATACTATCCACGTCACGCAAGTGACAAACCACTTCTTTTACGCTCCATTCGGTAGGAGCGGGCTTAAACTCTATTATTTTCAGGCTAAGTTCAGCAATTTCGACTTCGGTTAACTGAGTTAGCTCGGTTAGCTTTTTTATAATTGCCTGGGCCTGGACCAGGGTTTCGGGCTCGAACATGGTCTACCACTCCCTCAAAGAAGTAACGAGTAGCGAGTAACGAATTAAAAGTGTCGAAAGCTAAGTTTAAGGGTTTCATGATAGCTTACAACTTTTCTAACAACCAACAATCAAAACTAACAACCAATTCGTTGCTCGTTACTTTTTACTCGTTACTGATATTTCGCACCACTTCATTGTAATCCTGAAGTGTGTTCAGGTTTTTGAAGCTGCGAAGTTGCGGGTCAAATTCCTCGTAATAACTAATGGTCAGGTAACGGGTGTTAATTGCCTCTAAAAAATCGGCCATTTTGTTGCGCTTTTGCTGCAAAAAGTCTCGCGCTACCTCTAAAGTACGTCGCTGATACACAGCACAGAGTGGTTCGGGTAAACCCTCCTGATTAAGTGGCACAACCGCATCCCAATCACCTTCGTTTGCCCAATTTACTAATGCCTGTAACAAGGGTACTTGCAAAAAGGGCATATCACAAGCTACCAGTATATTATAGTTCATTTGGGAAACGGTCAAGCCAGCCTCAAGTCCTGCCAGGGGCCCATTACCCGGAAAATTATCCGACACGACCACTAAATCCAATAGATATTTTTTGGGTTGGTTAGCAATTACGATTAAATTATCGCCAACCACTGCACGTAAACTAATAATCGCTCTTTCCAGTAGAGTGGGACCATCTGATTGTAATCGCAACTGGGCTTTGTCGCGTCCCATTCGGCGGCTTTGCCCACCTGCCAGTATTATGCCACCCGTTTGTTGAATATCCAAAATCTAAGATCCAAAATCTAAAATCCAACAACTAATAACTAACAACCACCCCATGCTAACATATCAAATAGGTTGATGCAATTCGATGAATCAAAAAAGGGTAAACCCATAGGCCTACCCCTTCTAAATACTTAACAATTACATAATTTTTCACAAAGTCAGGCAGCAATAGCCGCCAAAACCTGGTCAAGAGCTAGGCCACTTTGAGCCTGGTGATAGACCGACTCAGCCGGAGCGCGAGGAGCTTCGCGCTTGTGACAGATTAGAAAGCTCTGACCTTTTGATTGTTAAAGTGTTGCTCGCCTACCCTGACTTTGTGAAATTAATCTGCAATTCTTAAGATATAAGTTGGAAATTAGAGGGTTAAAATCATAGGGGCGGTTCGCGAACCGCCCCTACAAAGCATAAATTCAGATTTACCAGCTATTAGCTATTATTTTCGCCGTAAATCTGGTCAATGATACCGTATTCTTTGGCTTCCTGCGCGGTCATATAATGGTCGCGGTCGAAGTCCTTGCTAATACGTTCATAGGACTGCTGGGTGTGGTCAGCCATAATCTGACGTACCCGACGCTGCAAATCAAGCAAGAAGCGAGCGTGGATTTCGACATCCGGGGCATAACCCTGGAAGCCGGAAGCCGCTGGGTGCTGGTGAATAACGCTGTTAGGCATCGCAATACGCTTGCCCTTGGCACCCGCACACAGCAGGATAGTCGCCATACTAGCGGCCAAACCCATGCAGATAGTCGCTACATCAGGCCGAATAAACTGCATCGCATCGTAGATTGCCAACCCCGCCGTTACCGAACCACCAGGGCTATTAATATACATTTGGACGTCACGTTCGGGGTCTTCGTGTTCCAGGAAGAGCAACTGCGCAATAACTACGTTACCAATCTGGTCGTCAATCCCGGTTCCCAAAAAGATAATCCGGTCTTTCAGCAAGCGGCTAAAAACATCATAGCTGCGTTC
This sequence comes from Chloroflexia bacterium, assembly GCA_038207495.1. Classification (GTDB taxonomy): domain Bacteria; phylum Chloroflexota; class Chloroflexia; order Chloroheliales; family Chloroheliaceae; genus Chlorohelix. Next base: position 11,294 of record JBBQZS010000038.1, on the reverse strand, counting down.
ACCCCGCCCGGTATTTTCAATAACGTAAGGCACGATACCCTGCGGTGAAACCGGCAGACTACCGCTCAAGCCATACTTATTAATGTAAGGAATATTGATATCACCCATTTTTGTCTCCTTTAGATTGCTCCAACTGGCGGGCCAGGCTTTAGCCTTGTGGTCGGAGCATTTATTTTATAAGCGATAGGGCCTCTTAAATCAGGTTAAGCATCGGTAGCAGCAGCCTCAGTAGTTTTGACTTCGGGCGTTTCTTCGCTCGTTTCAACTTCTACCGCGTCTGCTTCTACTACCTCAGTCGCAAAGGATTTGCCAGTGGCAAGTTCCATCAGGCGTTCGGCCAATTTGCGGCTAAAGATATTTTCACTAAACTGGTCGCGCATTTCCTTCTGATTGAAAATCTCGCGGAAACGCTTGGATTGTTCGTCGCGCTGGTCTTCGGGGGTACTGCTGATATATTCGTCCACCATCTTCTCGACCTCGCGGTCAAGCTCATCCCCAGAAACCGCAATACCCTCAGCGGTGGCAATTTCCCGTAAAACCAGGGCAGTATTGATTCGGTTGATAGCCTGGGGGCGCAGTTCTTCATGGAAATCTTCGTGACTTTTGCCAACGATTGACAAATATTGGTCCAGGCTCAATTTCTGTTGCTTCAGGCGTTGGGCCATACTATCTTCCATCGCGTGGATTTCCGAGTCAATCATAATTGGCGGCACTACTACTTTTGAGCTTTCAACCGCCTCTTTAACAATTTTATCAACCAACACGCGCTTGGTTTCTTCTTCCTTCTGGGTGCTCAGGTTCTTGCGGATGCGATTCTTTAACTCGTCCAGGCTTTGCAAATCGCTAACGCTGGCGGCAAAAGCATCATCCAACTCAGGTTCATTCTTGACCTTGATACTTACCAACTTGGCCTTAAAGGTTAGCGGCCCGGTATCTTCTTCCTCGTCAGGAATAGTCTCAACTTCCGGCAAATCGGTCGGGATTTCAGCCAATTCCTGAGCAGGTTCTTCGGCAGCTTCGGCTTCTTCGGCAGCTTCTTCCACCGGGGTTTCCTCAACCTTGGCAGGGGTAGGTTTCTTGACCTCAATAACCTTTTCTTCGCTAACCGCCATGCCCATTACCTGGTCGTCAATCTGACCGAGCAACTCGCCTTTTCCTAGAATCCCTGTTCGCATAAAAGGCTCACCCGTAGGTTCACCATCGCGCAGAGTTACCATTTCCAGCTCAACCCGGTCACCATCCTGGGCTCCACGTTCGGTGTCAGGCTCTTCCCAGGTACTATTCTGGTCCCGAAGTTGCTCGACGGCCTTGTCAACTTCAGTTTCATCAATCACTACTTCAGTATAATCCTGGCGAATACTCTTGTAGTCGCCCACTTCAACACTGGGTTCAACCGGAATAGTCAGGACGATAGTGAGTGGGTCAAGCGACTCAATATTAGGCACGGGGTCGGCAATAGCGCGGATATCTTTATCTTGTAATGCCTCTTTGTAAGCCTGGGGAAGCAGAAGCTTGGTGGCTTCCTCCATCATAGCTTCGGGGCCTACAACTCGTTCAACCAACGCACGCGGGGCTTTGCCGGGGCGGAAGCCAGGAATACGTACTTTGTTGGATAATTTCCTGGCAGCCTTACCTTTAGCGTCGTTCAGTTCGGCGGTTTCGATTTCCACCCGCACAATATACTGGCTTTGGTCGTCTTTTTCAGCGGTGATTTTCACCCGATTTCTCCATCCTTTTTAGTTTATGCCCTGCCGAAAACTTTCGGTTTAGCTTATATTCCCATTTGAACTACCGGGAAGCAGAGGGCTTTGCTGATACGCGATTATAACAAAAAAAGAGGGCTATGGGAATAGCATTAGTTGGCTCGCCACCATGTCTAACACTATTCTAACACCCTCAAAAATAAGCATTAAAAGAAGCGGAAGACGAGATTCGAACTCGCGACCCTCTCCTTGGCAAGGAGATGCTCTACCACTGAGCCACTTCCGCTTAATCGTTAACATATTAGCTTTAACGTTTGGGTATAGTGACCCTTACGTGTTCGATATTATAAGAGCCCTTTTTTATTTTGTCAAGTTGCCGGGGCGGTTGTTTGTTATTGGTTGTTGGTTGTTAGTTGCTGGTTAAGAGGCCGAAATCAAGGGGGTTTTTGTAGGGGTGGGTTGTGAAACACCCGGTATTGAGGAAATTCGGAGGAGCAGTCTACGAAATTCCTAACATCCTGTCTATCCTGTTCATCCTTGTGAATAAAAAAGTGATAAAATCTATTAACCTATTCAGGATAAAACATCACCCAAGCAGCGGCAATTAAGAAAGGAAATTTAGTAAAATGTCCACCAGTTCCAACCTTAGCCAGAACAGGCTAGGTCTATTAAAAGGGTTTTGGCAGGAAGGTCAGGCGGTCTTTCTTGATTATAACGGGGCTATCTTAAATATTACAATTCTGGAAAAAACCACCATTCGGGTGAGGGTTGCCCCTGGCGGCAGGTTTCTATCCCGCCATAGCTGGGCTACCACCCGTGCCGATAGCGACTATGCCCCGGTGCCATACACCTTTACCCCAACGACCTATGGAGTCGAAATTACTACCGATAGCCTGGTGCTTCAGGTTAACAAAGAGGGGGGATTGTTACGGCTGCTAAATCGGCAGGGCCAGGTTATCAGCGAGGATGCGCCGGAGGGCGGGGTCAGTTGGGAGATGGGGGGCAAGGTTAGCTGTACCAAAGTTATGCCGCCCGATGAGCATTATTATGGCTTTGGCGAGCGCACCGGTCTACTGGACAAGCGCGGACGGCGTTATACCTGCTGGACTACCGACCCCTGGTATTTTAACGGCGATCATGGTCCTGGCACTGATAATATGTATCAGGCGATTCCTTTCTTTATTACGCTGCGCCCCGACACGGGCAGTTATGGCCTGTTCCTGAATAACTCTTTCAAGAACGCCCTGGATATGCGCGATGTCCAAAATGGTCGTTACAGTCTGGAAATCGAGAGCGGGGAGTTGGATTATTACCTGTTTTATGGCCCCGAAATAGCTCAGGTTATTTCGGCCTATACCAACCTGACGGGCCGGATGCCCCTACCGCCGCGCTGGGCTCTGGGCTATCACCAGTGTCGCTGGAGCTATTTTCCAGAGCAGGTGGTGCGCGATTTAGCCACTCAGTTCCGGGAGCGGGGCATTCCAGCCGATGTAATTCACCTGGATATTGATTATATGGATGGTTACCGGGTCTTTACCTGGGACAAGAGCCGCTTCCCCGACCCTAAAAAGTTGCTGGCGGATTTGGCGGCGCAGGGCTTCAAGGTAGTGCTTATCGTTGACCCTGGCGTTAAACATCAGCCCGAAGGCGGCTACCCGGTTTATGATGAGGGTAAGAACAAGGAATATTTTCTGCATAATGCCGACGGAACAGAGTATGTTGGCTATGTCTGGCCGGATGCCAGCGTTTTTCCTGACTTTGCCAAAGCCGAGGTGCGGCAGTGGTGGGGCGATTTACATCAAGGGTTTGTGGCAGACGGGGTTAAGGGTATCTGGAACGATATGAACGAACCCGCCATTGCCGATAAACCTTTTAGTAGTGGATTAAATATGCCAACTAACCCGGTTAATTCAATGATTCACGGCGATGAGCAAGACCACCTGACCTGGGCGGAAGGTCATAACGTCTACGCTCTATTAGAAGACCAGGCTACCTACGAGGGTTTGCGCCGGGCTAACCCAAACGAGCGGCCCTTTATCCTGACGCGCTCTGGCTCTGCCGGGGTTCAGAAATATGCGGCTGTCTGGACGGGCGATAATCTGGATTTGTGGGAACACCTGGAAATGTCGATGGCCCAACTCTGTAACCTGGGACTTTCAGGGGTGGGATTTACGGGCGTGGATATTGGCGGCTTTGGCGGTAATGGCAATCCCGAATTGTTTGCACGTTGGATTCAGTTGGGGGCTTTTTACCCTTTCTCGCGCGGTCATTCCTCAACTGGTACACCCAACAAAGAACCCTGGGTCTGGGAGCAGGAGGTAGAGGAGATTTCGCGGCGGGCCTTGAGTCTGCGCTATCGCCTGTTACCCTACCTCTACAGTTTGTTTTACACCGCTTCCCAGACGGGCGCACCCATTTGGCGGCCTTTGTTCTACCACTTTGCCAGCGACCCCGCGACCCACACGCTGGGCGACGAAGTGATGGTGGGACATAGTTTGTTGGTCGCCCCGGTCTATCGTCCCGGTCAAACGCGCCGCATGGTCTATCTGCCGGAAGGTATCTGGTACGATTTCTGGACGGATGAGCGGATTGTCGGCCCGACCTATCTATTGGCGGAAGCTGAACTGGACACTATTCCGTTTTACATGCGGGGTGGCGCGATTGTGCCGTTTGGCCCGGACTTAAATTATACCGACGAAAAGCCCCTCGACAATTTGGTATTGGAGGTTTACCCGGATGCTAACGGGGCGGCCAGTGGTATTTTGTACGAGGATGACGGGTTGAGTTTTGGCTACGAGCACGGCGAGTTTTGCCTGACGCGCTACACCTGTCGCATTGAAAACGACAAGGCTATTATCTCAGCCCAGCGTCAGGGCCAATTCGCGCCCCATCCTCGTAGTGTGGAAATCTGGCTACACGGGGCAGGTGAAGCCCGCAGCCTGGAATTGCCCCACGATACCGGGACATGGCAGGTAGAAATCTAAAATCTAAAATCGGGGATTAGGTAGGGTAGACCAAGGTGTCTACCCTGAAGAATATGTTGGTGCGAACAGTATTTGAATTGAGGAAGTAAACATGTTCAAAATTGAAGAAAAAATAAAGCCACCCTTGAAATCTTTACTTCCTTTCAGTAGTAAAGTTACTTTTGGCAATACCGCATTAGCCATAATTTTCCTAACAATACTTTCTCGTTTCGTTTTTCTACCCTGGAAACTAAAAATAGCCCGTGATAACAAACGTTATCTGGAAAAATTATCAGAAATCAAACAGACGCTAAAAGAATTACAAGAGAAATATGGTATTACAAGCCAAAAGACTTTGGTTTTGAAAGATTTGAAGCAATTTCAGGCTGAAACTAAAATACTTTATGACAATGCCGGGGTAAAATTCCAATTTGGGCTTTTACCTAGTCTCCTCGAAAATTCTCTTGCAGCATTTATCAGGTTGGCGATTGCGTACAGTAAGAGCGAGCAATATTTTAAGAGTGGAGGCATTTTGTGGTTTCGTGATTTGAGCCAGCCTGACCGCTTCCTGATATTACCAATTTTATCGGCAGGATTAACTTACTTGAACCAACGAAATCAACCACTTCCTCTAAAAGAAAGTGATAACCAAATAAAACAGTCTTTAAATTTCTTTTTGAAATTCAGCCCATTTCTGGTTTTTATAGGTTCAAGCCGCCGGGCTTCGGGAGAGGTATTAGGCGAGGTTATTTTCCAGAGTTGCGATTTAATTCAGAAAAACTTGTTTGATTTATAGTGCTATTCCCCTTCTTGTAAATAAAAAAGGATAGACACATTGGTCTACCTATACGAATTCGCAATTCCGGGCGGGGTTGCCCTGCCCCTATGATCGTTTTAGATTTTAGATTTTGGATTTCTACCGACAACCATTATGCTTCCGTCATAACCCCGTCTTTGAGGCGGAATTGGCGACAACAGGCAGGGCAGGTGTAGTCGGCGGGGCTGGTTTCATTTACTTCCAGGCGGTTGGCGCAACGACAAACGTAGCCGACCAGCCGCGCCGGAACACCCATCACCAACGCAAAATCCGGTACATCGCGGGAGACCACCGAACCACTACCTACCAGACAGAAGCGACCTAACGTTATACCCGTCACGACCACCGATTGCGCTCCTACCGCCGCCCCATATTTCACCAGGGTCTTGCTGAGAACCCAATCGCTCCGCCCTTTGAGGCTGCCATCGGGGTTGATAGCGCGTGGTAATTTGTCATTGGTGAAGCAAACCGCCGGGCCGACAAAAACCCCATCTTCCAGTTCAACCCCGTCGTAGAGTAGAGCGTTATTCTGGATTTTGCAATTATCGCCAATTGTCACTTCGGCATCAATAAAAGCGTTGCGTCCAACAATACAGTTTTTGCCGAGGCGGGCATGTTCGCGCACCTGACAATAAGCCCATATTTTTGTGCCCTCACCAATAACGGCATTTTCGGCAACATCAGCGGTTGGGTGAATATAGCTTGACATTCTAATCACTTTCCAAAAATTAAGGGGTTGGTAAAAAGGCGGTGCGCCGTCCTTCAGCCCCTGCCACAAAAGGGCGATGTACCTGACCCTGACTGGCGGGTAACTGGTCGTAATACTCGATACGCTGCGGCCTACCGCCATTTTTAAGTGACAGTTGAGCGGCATGCAACACCGAAACCACCGTTCGACCATTGGGGCCATCGGTGAGCGGCTTTTTGCCAGTCTCAATACACTCGATGAAATGGGTCACTTCCCGCTTGAGGGGCTCACCCGCCGGAATCGCTGGCACAATCACCTCACCATAATGATAAGCGAATTTCCACTCGCCGAATTGCTCGGTTTCGCGGGGAGCCTGGATGCCCTTGTCGAAAATCTTGATGGGGTCAACCTCACTAACGTCATCGTGGATTACCATTTTCTTGCTGCCCACAATTGTCATCTCACGCACTTTTTTAGGAGCCAGCCAACTAACCCGGCTATTTGCTACCAGACCGTTAGGAAAACGGTATTCCAGATAGGCTAAATCTACTACATCGCCATGCACAATCGAATAACCCCGCGTGCTGACCTCCACAGGGCGTTGCCCCAGCACATATATCAAGGTGGAAATATCGTGGGGGCTGAGGTCGTGAATAACATTAACATCGCGCTGATAAAGGCCAAGATTTAGCCGAGCCAGGTCCAGATAATAAAGGTCGCCCAGGTCACCACTCTGGACTATCTGGCGCAACACTTCAACGGCAGGGTGATATTCAAAAGTATGGCCTACTATCAGGATTCTTTTTTCCTGAGCAGCCAAATCAATCAAGCGTTGAGCTTCCTGGGGCACGAGGCTCAGGGGTTTTTCAACCAGCACATGCTTTCCGGCTTTCAGAGCCTGTTGGGCCAGCTTGAAATGGCTGGAGGCAGGGGTAGCGATTACCACCCCATCTATTTGTGGGTCGTGTAGCAGTTGATTTATATCATAATAACCATTAACCGTAGGATATTTCTCGGTAATAGCCTTAACTTTTTCCTGGTCAAGGTCGGCTATACTATGCAAACGGGCACCCGGCAATTCCGACAAAACTCTGGCGTGTTTTGCACCCCAATAGCCACAACCAATAACACCTAAATTTCTCATGTAAACTTGTCCCTTTCACGGAGACTAAAAGTAAGTATTTGAATTAATCTTACCCTAATATTCTAAAAACCTTGTGACATGGTACGCAAAGTAACATTACAGAAATTTCAGTGTTTGCCAGAATTGAGCAGAATCTGTTTTCAAAACCAGTGAGCAAGAGGATTCTAATCAAAAATTAAGGCTATAATCTTACTGATAAGTAATGCTACTCCAATTTCTTGATCTTAATTGAATTCAAGGGCGCAGAAAAATGGTTTTCATTACCCGGATTACAATTCTGTTAGCAGTTAAAATTCGTAATTTAACTATAAGTTTATGCGAAAAGACTATACTCAAAGAGCAATGGACAGATTAACATTTTTTGCTCAAGTGCTATACGGCAATTATCTAAAAAATTGAACTGAGGAAATAGCGTGGAAATAAAAAATAGCAAGATTTTGGTGACGGGCGGGGCGGGCTTTGTTGGCTCGCATATTGTAGATGCCTTATTGGATGAAGGCGCGGCAGAAATAATTGCCCTGGATAATCTGGTAAGGGGGAATCGCCAAAATCTGGCTAAAGCACTGGAGTCGGGCCGGGTGCGGCTGGTTGAAGGTGATATTCGTGACCAGGAGCTGGTGGATAGTCTGGTGCAAGGTTGCGATTACATTTATCATGAAGCGGCCTTACGGATTACAGCCTGTGCCGCTGACCCGCGCACCGCCCACGAAGTAATGTTCAACGGCACTTTTAATGTGCTGGAAGCGGCGGTAAAACATGGCGTGAAAAAAGTTATTTCTGCCAGTTCCGCCTCGGTTTATGGGGAGCCGGACTATTTACCGATTGACGAAAAACACCCCTTCAATAACCGTACACTATATGGAGCGGCTAAAGTTGCGAACGAACAGGTCTTGCGGAGTTTTACCGATATGTACGGGTTGCCCTATGTAGCCCTGCGTTATTTTAACCTTTACGGCCCTCGGATGGATATGACCGGGGTGTATACTGAGGTGATGGTACGCTGGCTGGACAAAATCGAGGAAGGGCAAGCTCCCTTGATTTTCGGTGATGGCAAACAGTCTATGGATTTTGTTTATATTGCCGATTGTGTAAAGGCCAATATTATGGCCCTCAAGAGCGAGGTCAGCGATGAGGTATTTAACGTGGCAACTGGCCTCGAAACCTCCCTGAACGAACTTTGTCAGACAATGCTGGAACAAACCGGGCGACCCGACCTGCAACCCGAATACCGCGAAGAGCGCAAGGTTAACCCGGTGCGGCGGCGCAACGGTTCCACCGAGAAAGCCGCTCAGATACTGGGCTTCGAGGCTAAAATTACCCTGGCCGAAGGTATGCGCGGTCTGATTGAGTGGCGCAAAACCCAGAAAGCGGCATTGGTCTAACGGTTATCGGTGGTCAGTAGTCGGAAAAGAAACCCTCACCCTAACCATAAGCTGGCTTCTCCCTTAGAAAGAAAGAGGATGAATTGTTCCCCCTTCCACTTTAGGGAAGGGGACCAGGGGTTAGGTCAACCGACAACCAATAACCAGTAACCATCAACTTTTGGCTGATAGCTTCCCAAAAAATAGGAAAAACATCCTGTATATATTACACATAATTGCTGTCATAATTTAAACGAGGAATACTAATGGTTGCTCACCATCCAAAAATGCAGATACCAATAACTAAACCTTATATGGACGAGGCCGAAGCCCAGGCGGCAGCTAACGCTATTCGTTCGGGCTGGATTGTGCAAGGCCCGATGGTGGCGGCTTTTGAAGAAGCAGTTGCCCGCCGTTTGGGGGTGGAGCATGCTGTCGCGGTTAGCAATTGCACCACCGCCCTGCACATTTCCTTGATTTGTAGTGGAATAGGGCCGGGGGATGAGGTAATCGTCCCTTCCTTTACTTATATCGCTACAGCTAATAGCGTTTTGCATGCGGGGGCAACCCCGATTTTTGTGGATATTGACCCCAAAACCTACAATATGAACCCGGAACTGATAGAAGCGGCGATAACTCCCCGCACCAAAGCGATTATGCCGGTTGACCAGATTGGTCTGGCGGCGGATTTAGGGCCGATTCTTGAAATTGCCGCTCGCCACAACCTTAAAATAATCGAGGATGCCGCCCCCGCCATTGGTGCCAGCTACAATGGTCAGCCAATTGGGAGTGTCAGCCCGGTCACCTGTTTTAGCTTTCATCCCCGCAAGTCTATCAGCACGGGCGAGGGTGGAATGATAACCACCAACTCGGCGGAAATTGCGGCAAGGGCGCGAGTATTGCGGGCGCACGGGGCTTCAGTTTCAGACTTGGCCCGCCATCAGGCCAGCAAGGTTATCATTGAAGAATATGCCGAGCTTGGTTATAATTACCGCATGACCGATATTCAAGCGGCGGTGGGCCTGGAACAGCTAAAAAAGCTGGACTTTGTTCTGGAATCCCGGCGCAGGTTGGCGGCGCGTTATAATAGTTTGCTGGCAGGAATCGGAGGGTTGACTACCCCCTTTGTTCCCGATTATGCTACCCACACCTATCAATCCTATGCCATCCGGCTTGACCCTTCCTTAACCCCGCCACGCGAAACAATTATGAACCATATGTTAGAATGGGGTGTGGCTACTCGTCGGGGAGTGATGGCAATTCACGAAGAACCTTATTACAAAGTTACTCGCGGTTTGAATATTGCTTTGCCCATAACAGAGCAAGCTACCCGCCAGACCCTCCTGTTACCGATATACACTACCATGACTGAGGTAGAACAGGATTATGTAGTAGATTCATTAAAAAAAGCTTTAGCTTAAATGTTGAACTGGCTGGCAAAGTAACAGGATTAGCTCTTACGATGTTTCTTTTTGTCAAAAGGTGCGTTTATTTTAGACCTAAGAGATAAATCAATGGAAAACAATCAGGAAGTGCCTTTCCTTTCAGTAACAATCCTTAATTATAACTACGCTCATTATCTTAACAAATGTCTGGATTCTATGCTTTCGCAGACCATGCCTGAGTTTGAGATTATTCTTATCAACGATTGTTCAAAAGATAATTCGCTTGAAATAATTCAGCCTTATTTATCAGACGCACGGATCAAGCTGGTTAACCACACGGTAAACAAAGGATATGTTGCCTCTTTGGTTGAAGGGTGTGAACTTTCCATAGGCACTTATATCAGTGTGATTAGTGCTGATGATTATGTACTTGAAAATACGGCTTTTGAAACCGCCCGAACAGTGCTTTTAAATGACCCGGAAATATCTTTATGTTACTCGGCCTGGAACGAAGTGGACGATAGCGAACATATTCGGCATACCCGCCGCGCGGCTGACCATGATTATGTGGACAATGGCCTAAATGAGTTTAAGAGATTGATACTTTCCTCTCCAATCCTACATTCCGGCACTATAATCAGGCGGGATGCCTATCATTCAGTCGGAGGCTATGACAGCCGTTGTCGCTACTCGGTTGATACTAATTTGTGGCTGGCAATTTGTTCAGTAGGAAAAGTGGCCTATATTAACCGACCACTTTATGCCTATCGAGCGCACGATTCAAACATGTCTAATACGAGCGGGGCTCTCTGGCAGGCTACCGAAGAGATGCTATTAGGAATTGATGTCGCCCTGAACCGATTCCCTGATGAAGTTTTACCAGATAAAACTGCGCTAAGACGCAAAGCCCAAAAAAGAGCATTGGTAGCAGTACCTACTCTGGATATCTTTGCTAATCGTTTTAAGCGAGGTTGGTATGGCTTTTGGAAGGCATTCCAACATTACCCGGTACTCACGTTAGGCCAGCCCAGGGTTATATCCCTTACTTTAAGAACGTTGCTAGGCCCACAAAATTATGAATACGTAGTTCGGCTTAGAGCCTGTCTAAAAATGGGGGAGGGGTATTTACAAATTCGCTAAACTGGGAGGCATGAATAGACGAAAAGCCTATGACAGCGACTTAAATGATAGGGAGTGGGATTTAATCGAACCACTCATTCCAGGCCCAAAACC
>JBBQZS010000037.1:0-68371 GCA_038207495.1 Chloroflexia bacterium | reverse complement strand
GGGGTTTTTGGCGGGGTCGTTCCAATCCAGCTTTTCCCAGATGTGGCGGGGTAAAGGCTCAATCACATCGGCCCGGCTCACAATGTCAAAAGTATAACTTTTCAGCTTGATAACCAGCGTTAGCGGGTCAGGGGCGGTATAGCTATCAATCCCAACCGTATTAGCATAAGGCCAACCGTTTTCGAGTTTAGTGGCTTGCTGATAAGTCCAAACATAATCGTCGGTGGTGAGCGGTTGCCCATCACTCCATTTAAGGCCCGGTTTTAACTTAAAAGTGACGGTATTACGGGCAGTATCCACCAACCAGCTTTCGGCAGCTCCTTTTTCCACCGCCAAAGTGAGCGGGTTACGGCGGGTTAGTGAAGCTGCAAACAGCAATTTCAGGTAGTCAAAAGCAGCAGGGTTTGTGGTTTTGTAAAAATGGAGGGTATTAGCTTCCTGAATTTGCACCCCGGTCACGCTCCCGCCCGGAGTTATGGGCGTGGTAGCGGTTGGTGGAATTTTGAGCAAATCGTTGGTAGGGGTCGGGCTCGGCGCAACGGTGGTGGCACTGGTTTTAACCTGTCCACTGGTCGTAACAGTTACTCCCGGTTGGGGAGATTTAGCCGGATTCAGGGTTGGGCTAGGAGCGCGGGTGGGGTCATCGCCGCAAGAAGCTAGAATAAAGAATAAAGAATAAAAGAGTAAGAAGGAAAAGAATCGTAACGCTAGGGTTCCCCCTTCCTTTATAGGGAAGGGGGCTAGGGGGTTAGGTTTGTTAGGCCCTGTATTCTTCCCCAAAACCTACTTACCCTTCAGGCGCGGGTCGAAGGCATCCCGCAGACCATCTGCCACCAGATAGACACATAATACGGTGACAAAGATAGAGAATGCGGGGAAATAAACCATCCAGGGAGCGGAGGTAAAATAAAGTTGGGAGTCGCTCAACATATTACCCCAGCTTGGTACTGGCACTGCGATACCAAAGCCCAGGAAGCTCAAGGCCGACTCGCCTAGCATCGCCCCTACCACGTCAAACCCAGCCTGTACCAGCATCAAAGAGGCCACATTGGGCAGGATATGTACCAGCAAAATACGAGTGTTGTTAGCTCCACTGACCCTGGCGGCATCAATATAATCGCGGCTACGCAAACTTAGAACTGCCCCCCGTACCAACCGGGTAGTACCTGTCCAACTGATGACACCGATAATAATCGAAAGACTCAAAACTTCGGGTTTCCAAATCAAAGAGAGGATAATCAACAGGAAAAGGCTGGGAATATTGTTAATAATTTGCAATAATCCGTTCACGGCATCATCTATTTTCCCGCCAAAATAGCCTGCCATCAAACCTAAAGTTGTGCCAATGGTAAGCGAAATAAAGGCAGTTAAAAACCCCACGCTCAATGAAACCTGTCCACCATACAAAACCCGCACTGCTAAATCGCGTCCAAGTTCATCCGTTCCAAGAATATGCCCACCCACCCCTGGAGCAACGGGTGGTTGTAAACCCTGGGTAAGCAAATTAAAATCAATGGTATCCCGGTCTTGCTTCAGAATATTCGAGGCAATCCAGGGGGCGAGAAGAGTGGTTAGACCGATTATGGCAAAGATAATCAGAGCTGCCACACTCAATTTATCCCGAAAGAAACGGGAAAACGAGGAAGCAAAAAAGCCCTGAGAGGCTGACTTGCGGCGGGCGGCCACTACATCGCTTACAATCGGAGTTTTAATGGGGGCAGATGTTTGACTCATTGGCAGTACCTTTTTATTTCAACATACTTTAGCAGAGCGGATTAAACCTTTTCTGCAACCCTATAACCTCTAATTATATCTGACTCTAGGATCTACTAATCCATAACCAATATCAGCGAGCAGCGTACCTAGAATAGAAAGAAAGGTAGTCAGTAATAAAATAGCCAACAATATGGGCATATCCCGACTGGTAGCCGCCTGAATAAACAGCCGACCCATACCGGGCCAGTTAAAGATTTGTTCGGTAATAATTGCGCCGGAGAGCAGGGCGGGTAATAAATAACCCAACAAGGTTACAATCGGAATCAGCGAGTTCCGAAGTACGTGCCAGCGATTGACTTTTTTCTCTTCCAGCCCTTTTGCGTTAGCCGTCCGCACATAATCCTGGCTCAAAACTTCGATGGTTTCGGCCCTCACAAAGCGGGTAAAAGCAATTAATACCCCGGTAGATAAAAGCGCGGCAGGTATCATCAAGTGTAGGAACCAGCCAAAGAAGGGGGCTTGGTCCTGACCAGGACCGGGTATAAGGGTGCGTTCCCCTTGTGGAAACCATTTGATAGTATTCGCCAGTATGATAATAAGCATTAGCGATAGCCACCAGACGGGCATACAACTGCCAAGCACTGTCAGCACCCGGACAACGTTATCGCCCAACTTCCCGCGATGTTTGGCGGCAAAAATCCCGATGGGGATACCTAACATTCCGATTAAATAGCTAAAGAACCCTAATTGCATTGTAGGGCCAACCCGACCACCGATTACATCCCAAACGGGTAGGGGTGAACTGTAGGCTTTACCAAAATCCAGGGTAAAAGTACGTCGCATCCAGGTAAAATATTGTTCATAAAGCGGTTTATTCAAGCCATAACTTTCCCGAATATTAGCAATTTGTTCTTTGGTCAGACGAGGGTTTTGGGTAAGCAACACTTCCGGCCCACCGGGGGCAAGGTTTATCAAGAGAAAGCTCAAGCTCATTACTACAAAAAGCAAGACCGCCGACTGAATTACTCTACGAATGATAAATTGACGCATTTTTGTACCTTTTAAATTTTACTACTTGGGATTTTTTAGTTTTCGCGAGACTTTTTTTTAAAATAAGTAACTTTATACGGGCAGTTTATGGGCCGCCCCTACCGTACCCCCTTCCTTATAAGGGAAGGGGGCAAGTGGTTAGGTCAGACTAACTGGCGGTGAACCAGCGAGTCAGAGCGTCGTTGTAATAGAGTTCAGTACCTTTGTTTGGCACTACTCCCCCAACCTTCTTGTTGAAGGCACTGAAGCTGGCGATGTTCCACAGGAAGAATACCGGTGTATCATCGCTGATTAGCTTCTGGGCTTCATCATAAAGGGTCTTGCGCTTGGTGGGGTCTACTTCTTTCGCGCCAGATTTGAAGATTTCGTCCACCTTAGTATTGGAGTAACCAGTGTTGTTCTGGGTACCGCCAGTGGTGATGTTGTTCTTGAAGCTATCTGGGTCGGGGAAACCACCGCCGGATGCAGCTAAAGAAATGTCGAAGTCTTTAGCCGAAACCTGCTTGACGTAAGCGTTGAATTCCTTGCCATCAACTTTAACGGTGATACCAAGTTGCTTCAACTGCTGTTCCAGGTAGGTCGCAATCAGCTTGCGAGGGTTGGAGCTGGTAGGGAATACTACTGTCAGTTCGATAGCTTTGCCAGTTTTGTCCAGCAATTTACCACCGTCCAGCTTGTAACCAGCATCCGCCAGGGTCTTCTTGGCAGTTTCCAGGTTATACTTGTACTCGTTTACGCTTTTGTTGTAGTAGGGACTCTGCGGATTGATAAAGCTGAACTGGGGAGCACCCAACCCGGCTTCAGCCAATTTAATCAGGTTGTCACGGTCAATAGCGTAGTTGATAGCACTGCGGAAAGCCTTGTCGTCCATCGGGACGCGTTTGGTGTTGTATTCAACATAGCGATAGGTGCCATTTACGGCAGACCAATCAACTATATTTAGGTTAGAATCGGCTTTGGCAGCGGCATACTGACCAGAAGGGAAGTTCTTGGCCCAGTCAGCCTGTCCAGTTTTAACCGCTTCTAGCACTACTGAGGCCGAACCACCCTTGAAGATAACCTGGTCAAAGTTGGCTTTGCCACGATACCAGTTCGGGTTTGGTTTCAATACGCCCTGAGATTTTGGATCCCAGCTCTCAACCATGTACGGGCCGGAAACTACGGTCGGCTTCAGGATTTCGGGGTTCTTGGAAGCATCGTAGAAAGCCTTGCCATCCCAGACCGCTTTTGGCATCGGTTGCAGGTTAGCATAGTTCAAAGCCAGGTCAGAAGGATAAACCGCGTCAAGCGTAATCACAATAGTATTGCTGGCTTTGTCAGTCTTGAGGGAGGTGATTTTCTGCAAATCTTCCAGACCAACGAAGTTAGCGTCAGCATTAGCTTTATCTTCTTTGCTGGCATTGTCGAAAGCGAATTGAAAGTCGTCTACGGTAATAGCCGAGCCATCACTCCACTTCAGGTCGGTGCGCAAAGTCCAGGTGAAGGTTTTATTGTCGGCAGAAACCTTCAGGTCTTTAGCGGCATCCAACTCCCATTTCAGGCTGGTGTAGTTATAGGTAGCCAGACCAGCACCCCAAATAAGAGAACCAGCATCTACCACTGAGTCGGTGAAATCACCAGCACTTGGGTAAGGATGCAATACCGGAGCAACTTCAGCCGCGAGGCTGATTTGAGTAAATTTACCGCCTTTAGTTGCATTAGCAGCCAGGTCCTTCAAGGCACTGATTGGCGATAATGCGAAAGGACTAGCGGCGGCGGCAGTAGTCGGAGCTGCCGTAGTGGTCGGGGCTGCCGTAGTAGTAGCTGGGGCTGCCGTAGTAGTAGCAGCGACAGTCGTAGTAGCTGCTGCGGTAGTGGCAGGGGCTGTTGTAGCTTTAGGGGCGGCGGTAGTTGTTGCGGCAGTAGTAGCCGGGGCGGTAGTCGCGGTAGGATCACCGCAGGCCACTAACAACATGGCCGTAACCATCACTGTCAACAGAGCTGCATGAAGCTTTTTGGGCTTATACATGTCTTAACTCTCTCCTTTTTTTTACCTGAAAGGTTATAACTGGACAACCGACTCAGGAGTTAAACAATAAACGGCTGGTATTAGACACTTTGCAGCCAGGTAATGTACTGCAAAATTGCGCCGAACCAGACCGGCTACTCTGGTTTACCAGGGAATAGCCCGGTTGGTAGCTTTTAAACTTAGAGTAGCAAAATCACAGGCTTTGTGGAAAACAGTATAGAAATCACGAACTTTAAATAGCTTTACCTATTCGTTTCCGGCTATTTATCTTGAGTAACGTCGAGGTTCTAATAGTCCGTGTATACTGCTTATTTTTTTATTATAACACCTTGCAAATAGTTTAGCAAAATAGTTAAAACTAGGCAAAGTGTAGGTTAATTCCAGCTAAACTTACTAAAATATCGCGCTTACTTTTAGTTTGAAGCCAGGAATGACATCCTCGCCGTCCAATTCATCATCAATTAAAAGTGTATCCAGCTTGTGGGGTCCAGGTCGGTAAACATCTACTGCTTGCACCACAGGCCGCACCACCCACACCAGCCTTACGCCCATCGCCAGGTATTCCAGAACTTTCTCTTCCACCTCAAATAACATATCACTAGGTGAAACCACTTCAATTGCCAGGTCAGGGGCTAGTCTGAGAATATCTCTGACCCGGTTAGGCAAGCGTCCTGCCGCTACAAACGAAAGGTCTGGTTCTCGCTTTAGTAAGCCGGGTTTCATTTGATAGGTGGTGCGCCCATCAAACATTCGCCCTAGCTGCAGCCCGTAAACATAATTCCCCAAAGCAATGGTCAACAAGACCGCAATTTCGCCATTCTCGCCAGTTGCCACTTCCTCTATCTCCACCTCAGCATTTAACTCTATTTCGGTTGTCATAGTTAGCACCTCCTGATAGGGTTGGCGATTAGGCTTAAAGCTTGGCTGAAGTAACTTTGGCGGCTCCACTGGCTACATCTTCGGCGAAATGGCAGGCCGAGAAATGTCCATTTCCAATTTCGCGGAATTCCGGCTCGGTTTCCCGGCAAATTTTCTGGGCTAACGGGCAACGGGTATGGAAACGGCAACCGCTAGGTGGGTTAACCGGGCTTGGCACATCGCCCGCCAGAATAATTCGCTGGCGTTTTTTCTCGATTTTCGGGTCAGGGATAGGTATAGCCGAGAGCAAAGCAACGGTGTAGGGATGGGATGGGTATTCGTAGAGTTCATCCCGGTTAGCCAGCTCGACGATTTTCCCCAGGTACATCACGGCTACTCGGTCACTGATATGGCGCACTACTGATAGGTCGTGGGCAATGAACAGATAGGTCAGGTCAAACTGGTCTTGTAACTCTTCCAGCAAATTGACAATCTGAGCCTGAATACTAACATCAAGGGCCGAGACTGGCTCATCCGCCACAATAAAGCTGGGGTTTGCCGCCAGAGCGCGGGCAATACCGATGCGCTGACGTTGACCACCGCTAAACTCGTGGGGATAGCGATTAACAAAATATTTGTTCAGGCCGACCTTTTCCAGTAATTCTTCGACTTTTTCAATCCGTTCCTTGCTGCCATGCACCAGTTTATGAATAACCAGGGGTTCGCTGATAATGCTGGCAACGGTCATACGGGGGTTGAGCGAGGCATATGGGTCCTGGAAAATCATGGTCATATTGCGGCGCATATGTTTAAGGGTTTCGCCCGATACTTTGGTAACATCATCCCCCTTGAAATAAACATTGCCTTCGGTGGCGGTACTGAGTCGAAGAATAGTACGCCCGGTGGTGCTTTTGCCACAGCCCGACTCCCCTACCAAACCGAGCGTTTCCCCCTTACGAACATCAAAACTAATCCCATCGACCGCCCGGACTGCCCCAACCTGATGTTGAAACAGAATTCCTTTGGTTATTGGAAAATGCATTTTAAGGTTGCGAACTTTTAGCAACGCATCGGTTTCAGAGTTTGGTACACTCCCGTCGGCACTGCCATAAGTTGCATTAGTTTGATTCGACGTATTCTTGTCTTCTGTCATCTTTAGCTTTTTCTTCCCAAAAATAATTTAAGCGACTATTTTCCCATCATCCACGGTGGCTGGGTCGCCCATTTTAACTTCAGCGTGACAGGCTAGTAGGTGTTGTTCATAATCCTCGCCCTCGCTTACTTCGACATTCTGGTTGCCGGCTTTGCCAGGAATATAGATGCCCAACGGATTTTCGGTTGGCACTACCCGGATGGTCGGGAACGATTTGCTGCAAGCTTCCACTGCATAGTCACAGCGCGGCAGGAAGGGGCAACTATTGCCTATCTCCAGCAAATCGGGTGGGGAGCCTTTAATCGGGTGCAACTTATCGTGTTTGGACTCGTCCAAGCGGGGGATGGATTTCAGCAAGCCCATGGTGTAGGGCAAGCGGGGATTAGCAAATAATTCCTCGGTGGTAGCCGACTCCATCACATGACCACCGTACATCACATGCACCCGGTTAGCCATACCCGCCACTACCCCCAGAGCATGGGTAATCAACATCACGGCGGTACCAGTTTCCAGCCGCAACTTATTGAGCAACTCCAGAATTTGGGCTTGAATTGTGACATCAAGGGCGGTTGTCGGCTCATCGGCGATAATTAATTTCGGGCGACAGGCCAGGGCCATGGCAATCATCACTCGTTGGCGCATCCCGCCGCTAAAGTGGTGGGGGTAGCTTTTCAGGCGATCCGCCGCGTTGGGAATATTAACCATCTTCAAGAGGTCTTCGCTCTCTTTACGCGCCTGTTCTTTGGTGAGACCAAGATGGGTAGTTAGGGGCTCGGCAAGTTGACGACCAATAGTTAAAACCGGATTGAGGCTGGTCATAGGGTCCTGGAAAATCATGGCGATTTCTTTGCCCCGAATTTTCCGCATCTCTTTATCGCTGATTTTAAGCAGGTCGCGGCCTTCAAAGAAGATTTCACCGCTTACAATTTTACCGGGGGGATTAGGAATCAAGCGCAGAATCGAAAGGGCGGTAATACTTTTCCCGGAACCGCTTTCGCCCACAACTCCTAATGTTTCACCTTTATCAATGCTAAATGAAACATCGTCAACTGCTTTAATCACCCCATCCCGCGTAAAAAAATGGGTTTTAAGGTTTTTTACCTCAAGTAAAGGAGGCATCGGTTAATCACACCCTTCTTTCGCTTCATAAAAGTCGGTGGTTAGAGTAGTTATTTAAGACAAATTATTAGATTGTAGCAAAGTGGTTTCAGGCTGATTTTTGGAAGATTATACACTAACTGGCTACAATCTGCAAATTTTATCGAGGTATTACCGCTAATTTGACCAAAATCTGGCATCCTCAAGATAGCGGAATGACTTTATTCATCATAAAGGTGGCAGCCCGTTCAAAATATTCCCGCATTTCAGTGCGGTAGGGTTCTATAATAGTGGTTTCGTCAATAGCTGCTAACATATGTCCCAACCAGGCATCCCGCTCTTTTGGGCCAATCGGGAAAGGCATATGGCGCATCCGTAGCCGGGGATGTCCGCGCTGTTCGGAATAGCGACCCGGCCCACCAAAATATTGGCACAGGAATAAAAATTGGGCTTCCTTGCCTGGTTCCAGATTAGTAGGGAAGATTGGGCGTAAAACCGGGTCTTGTTCTACCCGGCGGTAGAAATTATTAACCAAACGGCGGAAAGTTTCGTCCCCGCCGACTTTGCTATAAAGCGATTCGTTGCTCATTTAACCTCTCGTTTTCGGTTGTCAGTTGTCGGAAAAATATTTACAAGGGTGAACAGGATGGGCAGGATATTTAAGAAATCAAATATCGAATATCTAAAATCGGCAGGGCTGGTTACAAACCAATTCTCACGGATTTTAGATTTATTCTTGCTCCTTGCTTCTATATTCTTACTCCTATATTCTTTATTCTCATCAATTATAACTTCTTGTCAAAGCGGACACGCGGCCAAATTGGTAAAACCAGCCCCTCCCGCATCCCGAAGTGCCGATATAATTTTCGCGCTCCACTATTATTACTTTCGGAATGGAGTTGTAGCTCTTTGTTCCCATTATTCTGGGCTAATTCCTCAGCATGTTTCAGTAGTAACATCCCTACACCCTGCCCCTGAGCTTCGGGGGCTACTCCCAGCCAATAAATATAGGCTCGTTTTTTGGTGCTTTCCTGAGCCATCATTGCCGGAACACCAATAAGGGCTCCATAGAGGGCATTCACCGAGTCTAAGTATCGGTTTAGGATAGGCCATAGCTTTTTGAAAGTTGGCAACTGGGTATCCGGGCTACCCAACCCCAACCACATTGCTCCCTTTACCCGGTTGCGTCCATCTAGTGCTACATATACTTCCCCTTTTTTAACCTCTAGCAATTCTGAGATTAAGCAGGCATTTTTAGCCCGATGTCGCCCGAAAATCTGGTCAAAATTGTGACCAAAAACCTGGGCAAAGATTTCGCCCGCCCCGGCAAACTCAGCCTTAGTTGTAGCAAGATTTATCCTGACGGGTTCAACCAGGGGCTGGCGACTTTCGCGCATGGCTAGATTTTCACGGGCGGTGCGGCGTTGTTCGATTCTACGGTCAATAAAGTAAGGGATAAAAGTAATGGCTATAAAAGTCAGGTAGCCAAATAAGAACCAGATAGAGCGGAAACCCAGACTTGGCGCAAAAAGTTGGGGCACAAACAGCGATAACAATTGCAGGGGAGGAATAACACGCCACAGACTTAAAAGATGGAGTTTGCCGTCGTTATTGTCGTTCCACTCGCGCTTTAAAGCGGCAACCACTAATATAAACCAGCCAATACTGATTAAGGAGAAAACTATGGATAAAATGAAGAAAATTCCAGCCAGTGTCATGATATTATTTTATGAACCTGGGTTTACGCCAGATTGTCGGAGCTACAGCGTTACTGAGTGCGACCCCAGCCGCCAGCGCACCCCCCAAAAAGGTTGCCTGAATTAACAATACTAAACCATCCACTGTTCTATTTTCGGTTAGTGCCAGCATCCCCTGATAAATAGTAATACCAGGCAGAAGTGGTAATACTCCTGGCAAGATATAAAGGGTTATGGGGCTATGTTGCCAGCGAGCTAATCCCCAACCCACCATTCCTACTACAAAAGCCGCCCCAAAGGTTGCCACCAACGGGGCATTCCAGAATTTTATCGCTAGCAAATAAGTTAACCAGCCCACGCCACCCGCTAACCCGGCGGCCAATATCCTTAAACGCGGGATATTATTAGAAACGGCGAAACTGGCGGCGGCAAAAGCGGCAGCAATTACCTGAATTGGAATTTGCCAGATCTCGTTTGCCTGGTTTTCGTTGGGCTGAGGGATGCCCAGGGCGGTTGCGGCAAACAAGGCTAACCCGACTCCAAAGGCCAGGGCTGCTCCTTTTAACAACGCTTCCAGGGCGCGGGCGGCACTACTTAATAAATCGCCGGAGATACCATCCAGGACGCTGGCAAGTAAAGCTGCCCCCGGAACCAGCCGAATAATACCACCGGCAATAACCAGGGTGGTGTGGGTGGGAAGTCCTACCCAATCAATTGCCAGGGCAAAGGCCGTTGCCAGAGCCGCCGCTGCTGCATCCAGGAATATCGCTGGGATGTTAGCTTTCCCCAGGCCAATAACCATAAATATTATTAGGACCGAGCTGACAAAAGTTGGGATAATATCCAGCAACCCGCCCCCCAATAGTAAAGTCGCCCCGGATGCGGTGGATGCCCCCGCTAATACCCACAACCAGAAAGGGTAAGGAGTTTTGGATTGGGCAATCCGTCCTAGCTCGATTTCGGCTTCATGAATTGTTAATAGCCCCCGCGAGGTTCGTCGCGACAAGTCGTTTACCATTGAAATGCGGCTGAAATCCATTCCTCGATTGCGTACTCGCCTCACTAGAGTAATCGGGTATTCCATATTGTCATCGTCGGCTGAGACATACATCCCGGTAGGAGTGATAATACTGTGGCTATATTTTACTCCGTAGGAAGTTACCAGTATATTGATAGTTTCTTCCACCCGCGAGGTTTCCGCCCCGGCCCGTAACATAAGCTCACCCGCTTGCATTGCCAGCAAGAGGATTCGTTTTACTTCATGCTGCCCGGTCTGGGTTGTTACATCCAGGTCAATTTTGGTCACAGCCTATATCCATTTCACCAATCAACGTAGTAATATTATTTCCTCAAAAATTATAGCATACTAACGACAGCCAAATTGTTAGAACCCCAATAGGTTGATATAAGGGTAGATTGGGTTATTTCTTTGTTAGGGAATTGCCATTTGGCCTGAATTCCAAAGCAGGAAAAATCGGTAGATGTTAAAATTAAGCAGAAAAATGATAACCTTGATACGGGAACTGATTAGTTAATAAAAATATGAAGTGTATTAATTGTGAACAGGATATACCCGCCCGCTCGCGTTTTTGCATGATGTGCGGGGCGGAACAGCCCGACAATAAAAATGGTGAAGTAGCCGCAAGCTCAAACCCACCCGTCAATTCAAAGCTGGTATTGCCCTCACCCGAAGAATTTGACTGGGTTTCGCGGGAGGAAGCCCTCCGACCAGACCTGGATTATGAAGCCCAACGCCGCTTTGACGGGTTGCCGGGACGAGCAATTAGCTGCGTAAGTTACGTGGGGTTTTTTGTTGTTGGATTACTGGCTTTAATTCCAGGAGTGCCACTAATGGCTCTGTTGGGATTGCCCGCCGCTCTTATTCTGGGATTAATGACCTGGTTCAACATAGCAAAATTGCAGGAACGTTGGCGCAGAATTGACTTTCTTAAAAAACTTCCCGGTTTTAGTGGGGGAGCTTTCATCCTTTCACTATCAGTAACTTTTTATCTGGCGGCAATTTCGGGAGTTTGCATTTTACTGATGCGCGGGTTGCGTTGATAAAGCACCGATTTACGAGGAAAAGCCCAACAAAGATGTAAAGAGCCGTAATCGTTCACCACAGTCGTCACCCTGAGCTTGCGAAGGGTTTTGCTGGTAACATTGATATTCTTGGCTTACGCTCAGAATTACAGGCTTAGTAGACGGTTGCTAATTTTCCCATGTGAATTTGAAGTAGCTTTTCCGACACAATAGTAACACAGCATACAAAATGTACTATAGAATATTCCTCTAACCTGTTGTATACTCCCTTGAGTTACTGTTTTAGGTACTATTTGTGCAAATTTTTAATATTCAGGTCTCCCCTCAACTGTTAGCAGATTGGGAGCAGTTTTTAGCATAGGAATCATAGCCAATGACAAATCCTGATTATAGCCAACGTTTTAATCACGCCATCTCTCTCGCGCAGTCCGGTCAGAAAGAAACGGCCAGTACCCTTTTTAAGGAGCTGATTTGGGCCAATCCCAATGACCCAAATGCCCATCTCTGGTATGCTTTTACTGCCAATAACCTGATGGAGTCGCGTTCCGCCATTGCTCAGGCCGAAAATTTACAGCCAACTAATCCAGCCGTAATTCAGGCTAAAAACTGGTTGGCGGGCGAGGAAGCGCGGGTTCAGGCCGAACAAACCCAGGCGATTAAACCCAACTATGGGGGTGCGACTAGAAGCCAGGATTCCAGTTATCAACAAACGGGCAGAGCTTACCAGCAATCAGCTACTAATCAAGGCTATGCCAGTTATGGCAGGGCGGTAAATTACTTCCCCCAGAAACCCAGTTTTACCGATAGAATTGGCCTCGGCTTTAACTTTATCGAGCAAGCTTTCAAAATGTTGAAAGAAGATTCTAACCTACTAAAACCCTCGCTTTATTCGCTGGGAGTTAATCTGGTAGTTTACATAATATTAGGTATTGCTCTGGTTATCGCCTATGCTATTAGTCGCGGTAATAACACCGTGCTATATGTTGGGCTATTCCTGCTGCTGGTAGCTACGTACTTTGTAACCTATTTCTTTTCCTCTATGACTATCCACCTGATTTACCAGCATCTGACCAGTGGGCAAAGCTCGATGCCGCAGGCCTGGGCTGCTACCAAAAAGAAGTCCGGTCCGATTCTGACGGTGGCGGCAATCTCGGCCTTCTTAACCACCTTACGCCAATTCGCGGTGGATAACCAAAGAGGCATCTGGGGAATTGTAGCGATGGTTGTCCTCAGAATTATCGAAACTGTCTGGACGGCTTACACCTTTTTTGTTCTGCCAATTATAATGATTGAAAACTTATCAGTTGGGCCAGCCGTAAAACGCGCCACCGCTATCATCAAGAATAATCTGGTGGTGATTGGGGTGGGCTATATTGGGATTGGTTTGATTACTGGCTTGATTAGCTTTGTGGTTTTCGTGGTATCAGGATTAGTGGCCTTTGCCATCTTCCTGAGTCTGGTCAAAATCAATATAATTCTGGCCTTTGCCCTGGCCCTCGGCTTGTTTATCCTGGCGATGGCTACATTGAGTGCCCTCAATAGCTATCTGCGGCTGGCTTACTACACCACTCTGGTGGTGTGGGCGAAGGATGTGGAAAGATTTGGCGCAGGCGCACCGGCTCCCGCTCCCTTGCGCACCATTCTGGAAAAACGGGCTGGCAACATCTAATTCAGAGAAAGGATTATCCCTTCTCCCCTATGAGGGGAGAAAGTTAGGATGAGGGTTTTCACTCATTACTCGGCACTTGCTACTCGTTACTTTTTCAGAGGAGGGCCAGGGGTTAGGTCAACAAACTCTATCCCTGCTGCGGTTTTCTGCCGAAAAAGCCGATACTGGTCAGGCTTAACACTGTTTCGCCATTTTGATTAAGAGCCTCGCCTTTACCTTTAAGAATTCCCATATTCGGGCGACTGCGGGAAGTAGTCATCTCGACAACTGTAAAGCGCACGCGCAATGTATCACCGGGGAGCACCGGTTTCAGCCAGCGTAATTCTTCCAGTCCCGGCGACCCCATGCTAACGGTATTGTTTAACAAGCCCTCCACCAACATCCGCATATACAAACCCGCCGTTTGCCAGCCACTTGCCACCAACGTTCCAAAAAAAGAGTCTTTAGCCTTTTCTTCGTCTATATGGAACGGTTGTGGGTCGTACTTGAGGGCAAACTCAATAATCTCCTCTTTGGTTATAGTGTAATTACCCAATTCGATGGTCTGTCCTACCTGAAAATCCTCAAAAAAAAGCATGTCTGGCCTTTCTGTTTAGTTGAGTTTAAATATGGTTAATCTTTTACCCATAATGGCTGGTATTTTACGCTATTTCGAGCAAACTCGTAAAATTATCCGGTATATCAACTCTGTTCCTAGTAACACACCTCACCGTTTTCCTACAAAAATATGAACCCTAAATAATTTTGTTAATTAGGCGCAAAGTGATATAATAGCCCCTATAAGGGACATCTGACTACATATCCCGCACTGTGACTGAAACCCAGCTTCTAATCGTAATCATAAAGTAACATAGCGGAACACAAACTATCTTGACTGTTTAAGCTCGATATTCTAACATATCGCTAGTTGAGTTAGAACCTGGTTTCGTCACAGTTAAGTTTAGAATGAAGGGTAAATAAAATGTCCACTGAGAATGCGGATGCGCTTCTTCAGCAGGGTATTTCCGCCGTCAAAGCCAAAAATCGCGCCGATGCCCGCCGTTACCTGAGTGCTGCCGTGAAATTAAATCCTCAAAACGAGGAAGCCTGGTTATGGTTAGCCGGAACTATGCCCGACCCCAGTATCCAAAAAGATTGTTTGGAGCGGGTATTGGCGATTAATCCCGCTAACAAACGGGCAAAAATTGGTTTGGATTACCTCCAGAACAAATTGACCGAAACTCCCCTGTCCCCTAATTCCAAAATAGAACCAGCACTAGAGCCGCAACCAGCCGAAATACCCGAAATTCCTGACTCGCCCGTTGAGTTACCGCCAGAGCCACTTGCCCAACTTGATGATGATATTACCCTGAGCCGCTTTTTTGCTAAAGTTGGCGAAACAGCCCCGCCTGCGCTGGAATTAATCGGTGTAGTAACTCCCTCGGCGGATAGTGGTTCGCCTGGTAAGGCTCTGGGTTTCCAGGCTAAATCTAAACCAGTCGAACCTGTTATAACGACCCCGTTTAAGCAGGAGTATGAGTCCTTTGCCCTAACCGCTAACGGGGCTAAATTGTTGGCGCGGCATCAGGGAAATGGCGGGTTCGCCTTATATAGCACCGCCCCTGAATACGTTTCAAATTCGTCAGAGGCCGATAAGCTGGTGGAACATGAACTGGTTTATTACCGCACCCCGGTGGTGCTGACCGACGTAAGCCTGGAGCAACTGGTTGAAGAGGTTGGCGGGTTGCCAGAACCTGAAGCGGTGGATATGCTTCTGCATCTCTGTGACCGTTTGTTGGGCTACTATAATAGTAGCCGGGCCGATAGCTGGCTTCGCACTGGTTGTCATGGCCCCCGCGATATTAAAGTTACTGCCAGTGGCGAGCTTGAACCTTATACCGGCTTTACTGACGCGCCCCTGACCGATAAGGTTCTGGCCTTTTTACCGCCCGAATTCGGCAAACCCAGTCAGCGTGACCAGCGCAGCGATGTTTATACCCTCTGTTCGGTTCTGTACTATCTATTAACCGGGTCGCAGGAACGCTTGAGTGCCTACCGCAGTCGGGGGAAAGCCCTGCTTTATGAACATTACGGTCAACGCTTTAACCCGAAGCTGGTCAAGATTATTGAAAAGGGTCTGACTATCGCACCTGCCCAACGTTTCCAAAACGTGGCGGCCTTGCGATTGGCCTTGCTGGAAGTCCACAAAATATTTTTCCCCGCCCGCAAAATTCGGGCGTTAGTGGCGGCGGGAGTGGCTCTACTATTAATAGGGGCTTTGGTGGCCTTTTTAGTGACGCAGAGTTCTAATAACAACAACTCTGCCCAGGCTAACCTGACTACCGAAGCGATTACTACTGCTCCGGCTACCCTGGTAAAAACGACGGTTGCCCCGGTTACTACTGCGGTGGCGGGCGAAGCGGCGGTTTCAGTTGCCGCTCCTACTCCCCTGCCCACCACTCCGGCAATTCAGACCGATATGGGCCGCTTGCTTTTACAACAGGCCAACCTTAAAGATGGGCAGCTAACCGCCTATTTTGGGGTAGTTGGGCGCGATAATAAGCCCTTGAGCGAGGTGCGTAGCCGGGATTTGCGTCTTTTCCTGAATAGTAGCGAGGTTACGAACTACAATCTGGATCAGGTTGACCCCGCCGCCGACCCCCTGACCCTGCTGGTGGTGTTGGACACCAGCGATACGATGCCTCTGGACTATTTCAATCAGGTTAAAAGCAACCTGAGCCAATTTGTGCAGGGTCTAAACCCAAAATCTCAGGTGGGCCTAGTACGTTACGCTGAAAGACCGGAACTGGCGGTGGAAATCAGCGAGGATAAAAGCAAACTGGTGGAAGCGGTAAAATCTTTACAGCAGCAAGGGGCAAACGCTACTTTTGACGCGCTGGTTTTTGCCACCGAGCAGCTTAAAACCAAATCCGGGCGTAAAGCAATTTTGCTGGTGACAACTGGCAGTGACCGCCTGAGCCCTGTTACCCAACCTTCGTTACTGGCTGAACGTTTGCAAGAGGCCGATAGCAACCTCTATGTGTTGGGCTATCGCACCTCAAACCAACTAACTTCAGCTTATAAACAACTGGTGGAATTAAGCGGGGGATATTACAACGAAGTGAGCGGGTCGGCACAGCTAACCAACGGTTTTGTTAGCCTGAATATTCTGTTGAACAAAACCTTTAAGCTGAGTTATAACCAAAACGAGGGGCAAGACCCCAACAAAGCCACCTCACCCAAAAAACAACGCCTGACCCTCCAACTTTCGCTGGATGATGGTCTTTACCTTGCTTTGAAGCAATTTGAATAGACCAATTCCCCCTCGCAAGACTTGCTCCTACGGGTTCGGGGATTTGTAGGAGGTTGCTCCGTCAACCGATAGAGACACAATAAATCGATCATAAAAGATGTAACCAGCGTAATCGGGAGCGGCTGGTGGGGTTTAGCACTACCAGTTCCGGGGTGGCTCTTAATAAATCGGTAGCTAAAAGGGTTGGCAAGGAGTTTTCTACTAACTCCTTAAAATTGCTCTGGAACATCTGACTATCCTTGAGAATTCCCAGCCATACCAGGAAGGGGCCGTCGGTTCGGATGGGATGACGCGGGAAATTATTGGGTTCATCAAGTGTCACTAAAACTCCGGCCTCCCGCCCGCCACTATTTCGATAACTCGCAAAAATTGCCTCGGCTTGCTCGGCAAAAGCTGTGACCTCGTTCGGTTTAACCGCAAATATTTGAGCTACCACAACCCCCTGGGCTCCTTCGCTTTCTTTTACCGGATCAACCGTTGGCAGAACGGCAAGGCCACGTTCGGGATGCAGTGGTGCTAATAGCAGCACATTCGTATGGTCAATTATAAATTCATTCAGGGTGGCAGAGTGTTCGGCCCAAACTGCCCCGTCATAAAAAGCCTTATTAACGTAGCCCAGTTCTTCCATATTGTGGTAGCCTCGAAACCAGGTGAAATTCGCTGGATTGTGGCGTTCCAGAAATTGACCGAATATAATTGAACCAAGTTGCTGAAAAGCTTCGGGGACATAACTTTCAAAATAACGGGCGAAATCCGCCTGACCCCCCTCTTTAAGTTGATAACGCCGCAGCTCAATAACCTGAAAATCTTTCAAATGTTTTAGGCTGTCCAAGATTGTAGCTCCTTGCAATTGTTTATCTGGTAAACTCCATAATCCAGTTAGTATCCCACTTCTGACCGCCATCCAGTGAAAAAGATTGTTGCCAACGGGCTGTTTTTGCGCTTAGATTGTCCCACCTGAAGCGGACATGCAAAGGTTTACCAGCAGGGGTTTCGATGACCTGAAAAAATTCACCTACCCCGTCCTGAAATTTGCCAACTAGCGGCCTAAAGTCAGAGGGTTGGCGATTGTCCAGCCAGACAATTGACCATAACTGGCTGTCATAATCAAAGGTTCGGATAGTTATCCCTTGCACCTGCTGTCCGTCCGGGAAGGTCGCATCATAAAAATCCATTAAAACCCGGCCTCCCAGGTATTTTAAGCCCCCTGTGTTTATCCCGCGAAATTCCTCCCACTCTGCCTCCTTGTTTTGTCCAGGGGCATCGGTAAGTAAATGGGCTTTCCGACGTTTGTTTACAATTTCCCACTGGTCTAGCAGGAAATCGAAATCGTTAATTCCAGCCATATATTCTCCTTTTTAGCGCGGTCTGATTATTTCTTAAAGTCCAACCACTAAGTTAAGAATAGCAGCTATCCTTGACATCTTTTGTCAGGGATTTTGTTATAATGGGGCGGATATTTAGAAAAGAGGAAGGTTATGCGGGCTTCGCGCTTGCTGGAACTGATTCTGCTGTTACAACGGAAAGGCCAGACCACTGCCAAAATACTGGCGGGTGAATTGGGCGTGGCAGAACGCACCATTTACCGTGACCTTGAAGCCCTTAGTATCGCCGGAATCCCGGTTTATACGCAGGGTGGCCCGGGGGGCGGCTGCGGGCTACCCGACCAGTATCGCACCCTTCTAACCGGAGTTAGCCCGTCCGACATTGAAGTGGTACTCAAGGCAAGTAATAGCGGGGCTTTGGTTGATTTGGGTCTGGATAAAAAAGTGCATTCAGCTTTGCACAAACTTATTGCCACCCTACCCATTGCTCAACGTCAGGCTGCCGCGTTGGGTCGCCAACGTCTGCACCTTGACTCTGCTGCCTGGTTTCGGAAAGCCGATTCAATACCATTTTTACCCCTCATCCAGGAAGCCGTCGAAACCAGCCAGCTTGTCAGGCTTTCTTATCGTCGCACTGATGACCAGGAACGCGAACGAGTGCTGGCCCCATTAGGTTTAGTAGCCAAAGCTAGTATCTGGTATGTGGTAGGAGTGGTTGAGGAACAGTTACGGGTCTACCGCGTATCGCGCATCTTAAAGGCGGTATTATTGCCCACCCCTTTCACTCGCCCAGCAGACTTCGAGCTGGCTTCCTATTGGGCGGAGTGGTGTAGTAAGTATGAGGCCAACTTGCCACGCTATATCACCACTCTTGAAATAGCTCCCCAAATAGTGGAATCACTTCAATCCAGTTTCGTCAGTACGGTAGTTGAGCATCAAGCTATCGAAGCTGAGACTCCCAACAAACTATTATTCACGGTAACATTCGAGACGATTGAGGCCGCTACCAATTGGGTTTTAAGTTGGGGAGCGGCGATAAAAGTGCTTGAACCAGTGGAGTTAAAGGAAAGAGTTCGGTTACAATCAGCACAGACCCTGGCTTTATATATTTAATGAAGGGTGGACATAATTCGCAGGTTCAAAAGGAATTAAATGTAGGGGCACGGTGCACCGTGCCCGCTTAACTGGTGGGTCAGGATTAATTAAAACAGGACAACCACAAGGGTTGTCCCTACGAAATCCAATCATTTAGAAAGAGGGTAGATACACTGGTCTACCCCTACGAATTCGGTTCAATTACTTATGTCCATCCTTCAATTAACTAATTGTGGGGGCTAGGCAAACTCCCAAAACGGCACACAGGGCTATTATTACAACAAATCATGGTCAAGGGCGTAGCGAATGGCGGAAGTGCGGGAATTCACGCCTAATTTGCTGTAAATCGAACTGAGATGATTGTTGACCGTACCGGGGCTAATTATCAGCATTTTGGCAATCTGAATATTGGAATGGCCCTGCGCTACCAGTTTAAGCACTTCGTTTTCCCGCTCACTCAAGGATTCAGCTACATCCGGCCCAAAAGATGTTTTTCGCTCTGCCAATATTGGGTGTTTAAGACGGTTAACTCGAAGCGCGGTTACCTTTTCATTATCTTTAAGACCAATCAGATTTGGCAGGATGTATTTAAGAGTATGCGGTAATACCGGAGCGACTATGCTCTCCCGTAAGGCTTGAATGTCCTCCATTATTTGGCGAGCTTTGTCATGCCTCTCTTGTTTAAGATTTACTACAGCTAAACCCTCCAGTGCCCATAATACCCCTTCCAGTTGACCAATTTCTGAGCGTAAATTTATAGATTGCTGGAACAAGGTTTCGGCTTCGGCTAAATTCCCTTGCACCATTCGGAGTAAACCCAAACAGCTATAGGCATAGGATGAATCCAGGATTTTATGCATCTCCTCCGAAATTTCGACACTCTCCACAAACAATTTTTCGGCTAAAGCTAATTTCCCCTGACAAAAATGAATTAGCCCCAGACGATAGAGCCCGCTTGGTAGCCGAATCCGATGGTCGAGTTTACGGAGCAGCTCAATGCCCTCCTCGAGAGTCCGAATAGCCTCCACCGGGTCGTTTTTACGCCATAAAATATCGCCCAGATATATCTTAACCCGCGCTACCCCCGATAGATAATTGGCTTTGGTATGAATAGCCAGGGCCTCTTCCAACATGCTTTGTACCGACTCGTAGTTTCCCTGTTCCATCAGTTGCCAGGCAATATTACACAGGGCGTCAGCTTCACTTACGGTGTCGCCGAGTAACCGAAACAAATCCAGGCTTTCGTGGTTCAGCTTCAGGGCTTTATCATAGTAACCTAAAATACGGTAGGTTCCCGCCAAACCGCTAACTGCTCTGCCCAGATACGCGCTGACCCCATCCTCCCGCCAGATTTGGAGGCTTTGCTGGAAAAAGCTCTCGGCAGTTTGGCAATCGCTTTGATGCATCGCCAGATAAGCCACCCCATCCAAAACTTTAGCCAACAAGATTCTATCTATTTTAGGGTGTTCAAAGGTCAAAATTCGGTTAAGCCACTGCCGTCCCTGATTGAGATAGCCCCACCGCCACCACACCACCCAGATATTACCACCCAGGCGAAAAGCTCCTTCGGCCTCCCCTTTTTCAATTAAATAATCTAACGCCCGTAAAATATTAGCATGGTCGGCAGCCAGGCGTTTAAGCCAGTTTAATTGGTCAGCCGATTTTAATTGCTCTACCCCTTGCTCAACCATTTCGCTAAAATAGCTGATATGGGCAGTTCTAACGATTGCTAATTCATCGGTTTCACGCAGCTTTTCCAGAGCATACTCCCGAATAGTTTCCAGCATAGTAAAGCGGAATTCTTCACCGGGCATCGCTTCAATCTGCTCAAACAAGCTTTTATTGAGTAAGGAAGTAATGATTTCAAGGGTAGAAGCACTGTCGCTGCCCATTATTTCCGCCGCCGCCGCCAGCGAAAAACTCCCTAAAAAGATTCCTAACCTTCTAAAGAATTGCTTTTCTGGCTCGCTTAGTAGCTGGTAGCTCCATTCCATTGCCTCGGCTAAGGATTGTTGACGAACAGGCAGGTTGGAAAAGCCTCCATTTAACAGCTTGAAACGGCTATTGCTTGCTTCGGTTAAACGGTCTAATAAAGTCTGCGGGGTAAATAGATTACAACGGGCGGCGGCCAGTTCTATCGCCAGGGGTAAACCTTCCAGATGTAAGCATAATTTAGCAATAGTCTGGGCGTTTTCCTCGGTCAAGCTAAATTCTGAGTTAATCATGTTGGCCCGTTGCACAAAAAGCCTGACTGCTTCGTTTTGGGAAAGGGTTTCAAAGGAAATTTCTTCGGCTAAAATCGGCAGTTTTAAAGTGGGTACGTTATAAACATACTCGCCGTAAAGCTGAAGCACTACCCGACTAGTTACCAGCACTTTAAGCAGGGGAGCTGCCAGTAACAGTTCCGAAATAACCTCGCGCATTGCGGCAATTTGCTCGAAATTGTCCAGCACAAGCAGCAATTGGCGTTTTTGCAGGTAGTTTTGTAATTTTTTGACGAAGGGTTGCTGGCTGTGGTCTTGTAGACCTAATGCCTGGGCAATAGCGGCCAACCCTAACTCAGGCTTGGTTAATGGGGCCAGATTTACAAAGAAAACCCCGTCCCGGAATTCAGGGCGCAGCTTTTCGGCTACCGCCAGACTAAGCCGGGTTTTGCCCGTACCTGCTGGGCCGTATAAAGTCACCAGATGAACAGCCGGATTGCGTATTAACTCACTAACTGCTTCAACTTCAGGCTGTCTACCAATAAAAGGGGTTAGCGAAACTGGCAAGTTGGCAAGGTTAGGATTTGGGGTTAGTTGTAATTCAGGTAATACTAAGCGTAAAAAATTATTGGTTTTGACCCCTTTATTTTGACTCACCAGGGGTTTATTATACCGCTGAACTGACTTTTTTTGTTTCACTTTTACTAAACTCCATAAGACTGGCTCAACCTATTGCCTCGATTATAGCCTGTCCTTAAAACTCGGTCAATGCGTTAGTTCACAATTAAGTCCTATGCTAACTAAGATAGGTATTAAGACTAGCCCCTCCTAGGTCTTTAGGTCTACCTGCTTACTGTGTATTTTTACATATTGCCCGAATTGGCGGTTGGGATGGGCCGGCGCAATATCAGCGCAATTGGGACTCTTTCGGCTTCTTCTTGGTTCAAAGCATGTACTTTTTTTCACTTTAGCTTATTCCAAACCCTTATTACAGGTTGTGCCTTGTGGCTCTGCCTTGCCTGGCGGTGTCCTTTTAATTGGGTCTTTGCAAATGTGTAATTTAATAGATGTGCGAATTGCCAAACTGAGTTAAAAATTAGTGATTATTCAGGAAACTGAATGAAAAGGAAACAAGGGTATTTCCTCTTAAGTGAATGGGTAGTTATAGATCAGGAGACTTTCATGTTATTGACTCAAAAAGAAACAAATTACCAACGAATTATATTGTCAGCCCAACTTTTATATCTATCAAAGCGGTGCCGGGTTTTTCAGTTGCGCCGGATGCAGCGAGCAGATGGTGAATTATTATTGGACATGTTTTTGCAACTTTCACCTGAGACTCTGCAAAAACGCTTTATGCGGCCTTATTTTCATTTCAATGAAGAAACCGCCCGTGAGCATGTTTCCCGTCTATGGATAGCTAAAGCTGAAAAGGAATATATCGTACTGGCTACTATCCAGGGAGGAACCAGGGAGCAGGTAATTGGCGTAGGAGAGCTATTATACAGTGGGAATCCGACAGGCCCGGCTGATATTGGCTTGCTAGTAAGGGATGACTACCAGCGCGAAGGGGTCGGCACTAAATTGGTTCAGGATTTAGCCCAGGCCGCCAGCGCGCGGGGTATTACCCACTGGAAAGCCGATACCGAAGCCGGAAATACAGCGGTATGGAAACTAGCCCGGAAATTAGGAAACCTCTACAAGTCCAATACCAGCTTTGGTCAAACTGAAATGTTTGGGACATTTTAAACTTTTTTAACCAACAAATTAGCCAATTGATTTAGTCAAAATTAACCTGCGAAGGCAACTATTAATTTCAAGGTTGCCCCGAAGGAAATGTGAAAGGAAGAAAAACAATGTCTGAAGTTATATCGCTTGCAGATTTACGAACCAGAGTTAAAAACACCTGGGTAGCCGGTGATTTCGGGAAAATTGCTGAGTATCTAGAAACTCACGGCGAAGAATTTATAGCGCGTCTGAATATCCAGCCAGGCATGCGGGTGCTGGACGTTGCCTGCGGAAGTGGCAATCTATCTATTCCGGCAGCTAAGAGAGGTGCGGTTGTGACCGGGGTAGATATTGCCCCTAATCTGGTGGAAGAAGCCCGCCAGAGGGCCACCCATGAAAAATTGAACATCCAGTTTGATGAAGGAGATGCGGTAGAGCTGCCCTATCGGGAGGCCATTTTTGACCTGGTAGTAAGTATGTACGGGGTGATGTTTGCCCCTGCCCCCGAAATTACTGCCAAAGAATTGATGCGAGTTTGCCGACCGGGCGGCACTATTGCTATGGCAAACTGGACGCCGGGGGGTTTTATCGGCCAGATGTTAAAAACTGTTTCAGCTCAGGTGCCGCCACCACCGGGGATGATGTCGCCGTTACTCTGGGGTATGGAAGATACCATTAAGAGCCGTTTTACCGAGGGGGTACAAACCATCCAAAGTACGCCGCGCAAGGTCTATTTCGATTTCCCGTTTAGCCCAGCGGAAACGGTTAATTTCTTTATTACCTATTACGGGCCGACTAACCGAGCAATGGCTTCCCTGCCTGACGATAAAAAGAATGGTCTTCGGCAATCACTGGTGGATTTGTGGACAACCAATAACCAGGCCGCCCCTAATAAAACTCTGGTGGAAAGTGAGTACCTGGAAGTGCTGATTACTCGCAGCCGTTAAGAAAAGCTAAATCTAAATCAGCGATGCAATCCCGCTTGGAATATCTAAGCGGGATTTATCTCAATTATCCAGCAAAAATTTACCAAAAGGTCAAGAGACTAAGAACCCATCTCGGTAGGGGTAGACTAACGTGTCTGCCCTGACAACTACAAGGGTTGTCCCTACGAATATTTCTAACCTATTGAGATAGGCTCTAAATATAGAAAGGAAGAATAGAAGTGGTTGTCCTGAATCTTTTTAAATTCAATCGTAATATAAAAAACATCTCCTCTGGCGAAATTATTTATAAACGTAATGATTTCGGGGATGAAATGTATATAGTCAGGGAAGGTAGAGTTGAAATCCGATTGGGTGAACATGTAGTTGAAGTGGTCGAAGAGGGTGGTATTCTAGGAGAAAATGTAATGGTTAATCAACCGAAACACGCCGCTACCGCCATTGCGACTACTGATTGCCAGCTTGTAATTGTTAAAGAAGAACAATTCCGTTATATGGTGCAGGAAACCCCTTACTTTGCCGAATGGGTGCTGGATATACTAGTTGGGCGGCTATTGAAGATGAATCATATGTTATATCCCGGCAAGTTTAGCAGTTCTTTTAAGAAAATTTCATAAATTAGCCAGGACTAATCAAAACGGGATACGCTACAGCATGTCCCGACGAAATCCAAATTCAGAAGTAGAGGTACCTTTAGTGAACACCGTAACAATTATTTATCAGGGTGGTTCAGGCCAAACCACCATTCAGGCCAATGCCGTAGCAAAAGGAGCCGCTTCGGTAGCCGAAACCGAGGTGGTGTTACTAAACGTGGATGAAGCCCGCCAGAGCTGGGATTTACTAAACTCATCGGACGCTATAATTTTTGGTAGTCCTACTCAGATGGGCATACCTCCGCTCAATTCAAAGCGTTTATGAATTCCACGGTAAATATCTGGTATCGGCAGCTCTGGAAGGATAAACTGGCGGCTGGTTTTACCAATTCCTTTGACCCGAACGATGATAGGGTTAACACCTTGATCCAACTAATCCTGTTTGCCGCGCAGCATGGGATGCACTGGATTGGGTTGGATTTGCTGCCCAATAACGATACCAGCGAGGATAGCAGCGAGGATTTATACCGGGTAGGGAGCTGGATTGGGGCAATCGGTCAATCCAATGTTAGCCAGGGGTTGGATTTAGTGCAACCCAGAATTGACCTGTTAACTGCCGAACATCTGGGGCGGCGAGTGGCTCTGGCGACCCAGCGGTGGGTACGCGGAAATAGTCTGCCGAAAAATTATAGTTTTAGTTAGGTCTAAATTGGGTATACTTTGTTATAACATTTTACTTTCTAATGGCGTTTATAACATGAGCCTGTTGTTCAGTTAGAAGTTGAAAGCTACGACAGCATAAGGAGGGATAGACAATGCCTATGCAAAAGACCAGGGCAAAACGCAAAGTTGAGGTTGCTCATCAGCCAAGCGGGGCTACCCAGGCCGACCAGTCAGAGCAGGAAGTTTCCAGAGATTTTCTGCCCGGCGTAGCGAGAGCCCTTGACCACAACCGAATGATGGGAGCCCAACGCCAAAACCTGGTTTTGAGAACAGCCCAGGCTTATGGCAATCGTCACCTCCAAAACATTCTGGCTGGTCGTCAGCTTCAACGTGACCCCCAGGTCGGCTGGAATGACCGCAAAGGCAACACCCTCACTAAAGGCCCTAATACCGGGGAGCGTAATATTCCGGTAGACCCAAAAGACTCTAAACAGGGGAGTTCTCGGCGCATACCAGTATCCGGGTTGAAAACGGGGAATCAGGAGGAGGATACCAAAGACAAGACGGGCTACAAGGATAAAGATAAGAAAATAATCATGGTAAATGGTCATCCGATGCAAGCGGGCGACTTGACGGAGGAATCCTCCAAAGGGGAAGCAATTGTGGTTATCCCCGATAATCTTAGCCTCAAGGATGAAACCCCAGTCGAGGTGCTGCTTCATCTGCACGGTTTTTCTATCGGCTATCGTAGCCCTGGTGGAGATAAGGAAGGGCGAGATGTGGCAAAGGATTTTATCGAGCAGCAATTAAGAGCAAGTGGCCTCAATATGATTGGCATCTTGCCACAGGGCCGTTTCAAATCGGGCTTTGAAGGGGTAGATCGTCAGGCTTATGTCCAGGAAATTTTTGATTTTTTAAATAAACAAAATTTGTGGCAGCCCGGCAAGAAAACCCAAGAAATAAAACCCGGCCCCCTAACTATGTCGTCCTGGAGCGGGGGAAGTGCGCGTCTATCAGATATGCTGGGTGAGGATACCACAAAAAGAAAGCCCGCCAATCTGAACCCAACTGGTATGAAGGGGCTGATTATTTTCGATTCGTTTCATGGTGAGGGTACCTTCGTGCCCTGGTTGCAAGCTCATTGGAACAACGATTTAGCACAATTAAAGCTTATCAATCAGGGCGCGGAGGGGGATGCTGCCAAAATAGAGGAAGCCCAGTTAAGCTATCTGGAAAATAGCATGCGTTTCCGGGGCTATTATACCAAAGGTTATGCTGAGAGATACCAGGTATTAATTGATGCGCGCACCGGATGGTTTAATGCTGCCAAGAAGAAAAGTGTTCCCAAAGTAATTTCCCAAAAAGTTTTTGATAAACTGGCCGAAAACTATCAGATTATTCCGGCGGATGAGGGAGTAGGACACGAGCAGGTTATCGGCAAACACCTCAAGGATGGGCTGAAAATGTATTCGCCCAAATCCGCCAAACCCGGAACTCCTCAGTCAAGTGGAGTATCCAGATTGTATATGCCACCCAATATTATTAGTCGAGCCAGCGACCCCGCCGGAATAGCCGGACTCCACAATGACCGGGCCATTCAGCGTAAAGGTACGCCAAAGAAAGCCGTGAAAAAGGAATCTGTGACCCAGGCTCCCGCTGGGGACTCCCATACCCTTGAGGAAGGGGTTAAGGGCTATATCACCGACCAGGGTTTCTTTCGCCGCTACTCGGACGGTAGTGCTACCCAGCACACCAATACTACTGATCGGCCTCAATTCCGGCTTGACCCGGCGGAAATAACGGGTAAAGTTGATGGTATGCAGGTACATCCGGCGGTGGTTGACCCGCTAACCACTTTTATGGCGGCCTTGCATAAAGCCGGGGATGATATGGATGACGCGAGTTTGAAACTAGCCAAAGTTGGCAGTGCCTTTCGGTCAATCGAAAACGAGGGAAACCTTTATTTGGGCGCATTACAAAAAACTATCAGGGAGAATAAAACAATTTTCGGCGACCTGACTTTTCCGCCTGCCCAAGAAACACTGGCAAAAGGAGACATGCAGCAACAAGCCCAGAAACAAGCCTTTAAGAACGCCATCGCTGCCAGC
Organism: Chloroflexia bacterium; assembly: GCA_038207495.1. Lineage (GTDB taxonomy): Bacteria > Chloroflexota > Chloroflexia > Chloroheliales > Chloroheliaceae > Chlorohelix. Next base: position 41,127 of record JBBQZS010000037.1, on the reverse strand, counting down.
CCAGGCTGGGATGCCTCGTTAGCTGAACAGCTAATTAGTATAACAGGCCAGTTCAAAGCTCCAGCGGGAGGTTCGACCCATCATTCGGGGGTAGTGGTTGATATTAATTTTCCCTACATTCATGGAGAAGGGGAGAAGGCCAGCGTGAAGTGGCACGGAATGAGCCGGGGCAACAATGCCGAGGCTCTTCGCTCGGCGGCGGGGGTTTGGTTAAGCCAGAATTCTACCACCTACGATTTTGATACTTATGATACCGATAAAGAAATCTGGCATCACGAGTGGCGGGCCTGGGCAGGTCCGTTGGCTAAAGCCCGCCGAATTTAGCGTTTTAGGATATATCCAAATTAATCAGGACAACCACAAGGGTTGTCCCTACGTACGGAAAGGGACAAGCCCTTTCCTCGATTTTTATAGTTAGAGCTGCCTAGTCCTGGCTGCTATCGGCACTGGGATTGGTTTGGCGGGCGACTAGTTGGCGTTGTTTAATCTGTTCGCGCTGATATTTTTTGTGTTCACGCCTGACGACCAGCTTCCACCATAATTCAATTAATTGCACTCCGGTGCGCCACAGTCGGGGGAAGTTAAAGAACTGGCTCTTGCCATAGGCCCGATGAAAGTGATGGACAGGCACTTCTACAAACTTGAAGCCAGCATCCTGTAGCTTTTTCACCAATTCGAGGGCAATTGTGCCGGAGCTACTTTTAAGCTTTATATCATCAAAACAGACCCGCCGAATCAGCCGGAAGTCGCAGTCAGTATCACGGATGTGCAAGCCAAAAGCGGTTTTGACCAACCAGTGATAGGTTTTACCAATGATAATCCGGTGCAGGGGGTCGTTCCGCTCGATTTTGTACCCGTTAACCACATCCACTCCCGGCTTCATCAATTCCATCAACAGGGTCATTTCGTGGGGGTCATACTGGGCATCGCCATCGGTGTAGAAAACCAAATCTTTGGTAGCGGCGGAAAACCCGCTTCGCAAAGCCCCACCATAGCCCCGGTTTTGCGGGTGATGAATTATTCGCACATGCTCAGGATAGACCCGTGCCAGTTCGTCCAGCACTTCGGGGGTATAATCCTGGCTGCCATCGTTAATTACAATAACTTCGTAGTCATCGGTAAATTGGCGACATGTAATCAGAGCCGTCATGACCATGCTGGGAATAGTCCCACCATCGTTATAGGCGGGGAAGAAGACCGAAATACTGGGGGATTTGGTGGCAAGCTGAACGCCGCCATTGGCTCGCAGCTCCGGCTCATTGTAATTTGACTTGTCCAAGTAAACTCCCTTTTGGCTTCAATTTGAGCAGTCTCACAAAAAAATATTTATTTGAGCAATCTAGCATCATTATTATTATACTAGCCATGTTATTTGATGGTCAAATTGAGCAAATTCCTGGCTATCTCGATCCGCGCTCGTTCGAGCCTGCTCTAGCGGTTGATCTGGATTAGCCGTTGCTCAGGTTGTAAATATTTATGTAGGTAAAACCCCAAACTTGCAAAGTAACAAAATACCACCCGCAAGATTTCTAACTAAATTAGGGCTCTGGCGGAAATGCTGCAAAATTCCATTAAAAATGGAATGGAAGGGCGGGAGGACAAAATTGCCAGCTAACTTAAAGTTTATGGGCTAATAATATTAAAAAATGGGTAAACCCGTAAGTTTACCCATCCTTTTGTTTAATTTTTATCGACGACTGACAACCGATTAGCTGGCAACCGCTTCTTTGATAGCGCGTTTGGCAAAAACCTCCGCCATCGCCCGACGGTAGTCCTGTGACCCGTGCAGGTCAGCCAGGGCATCCACGTCCGCCGCAAAACCGTTGCAAGCTGCTTCCAGGGTGGCATCGTCCAGGGTTTTGCCTACCAACGAGCTTTCGAGGTCGGCGAAGCGCATCGGAATTGCTGCTAATCCGCTAAAACCAATGGCAGCACTGGTGCAAACCCCGTTGGCATCTACTCCAATTACCGCCGCCGCGCCTACCACTGCATAGTGGCTGGCTTTGTTGGCAAGTTTTTTGTAGCTGGTTTTTTTGCCTATGGTTGAGGCAAACCGAATTTCGGTCAGGATTTCGTTCGCCTCAATGCTGGTGGTCAGAATTGTGACAAAGAAATCGCTGATTGGCACAACCCGTTCGCCACTGCTGCTACGTAACACCAACTCCGCATCCAACGCCAGCAATACGGCTGGCAAATCGCTGGAAGGGTCGGCATGCACTGTACTACCACCGATAGTACCCCAGTTCCGCACCTGTACATCGCCAATCATATTAGTTGCTTCCGGGACAATCGGTGCGTCACTTTTCAACAGGCTGCTGGACTCAATGTCGTAATAATTGGTCATTGCCCCAATTTTAATTACGCCGCCTTCTTCCTTGATATAAGAAAGAGAGTCACGCAGGGCCGCAATGTCAATAATTACGCCCGGTTGGGCCAATCGCAAGCGCATCGCCGGAATAAGGCTATGTCCACCCGCCAGAATCTTGGCATTCTCGCCGTGTTCGCCCAGCAAAGCCAATGCTTCCTCCAGCCCGGTTGGAGCAAAATAATCAAAAGCACCAGGAATCATTTCTATTTTCTCCTTTATTATACCCCCTTCCTTGATAGGGAAGGGGGACAGGGGGTTAGGTTTAACCTATTTACCGTTAATAGCCCGCCACAGCTTCTCCGGGCGTAGCGGCATTACAATTTCCTTGATACCAGTGGATTTTAGAGCGTCCATTACGGCATTTACCACGCAAGGAGTGCTACCAACAGTACCAGCCTCGCCTACCCCTTTAGCACCCAGTGGGTTAACCCAGGTAGGGGTCACGGTGGAGTCAAGGTCATAATGGGGCAGTTCGGTGGCAGTTGGCACAGTATAATCCATCAAAGTACCACTAATAAGCTGTCCAGCCGAGTCATACACAATTTCTTCGTAAAGAGCCTGACCGATGCCTTGCGCGATACCACCGTGAACCTGACCTTCGACTAACAGTGGACTGATTTGCTTACCGCAATCATCCACCGCCACATACTTCAGGAAACTGACCTCACCAGTATTGGCGTCAATTTCTATGGCTGAAATATGAGTACCAAAGGGGAATACCAGATTTCCTGGCTCGAAGAAGCGGGTGGCTTCCAATCCAGGTTCAATCTGACCGAACATATTCGCCCCGGTGTAGGATTTGGCGGCAACTTCCTGAATAGTCACGCTCTTGCCGGGTGTACCCTTTACCGAGAATTTGCCTTCTTCAAAGATAATATCCTCGGCACTGGCTTCCATCATAAAGCCCGCGATTTTCTTGCCTTTTTCCCGGATGGTTTCACAGGCTAACAAAATTGCTGGCCCTCCGACCGCCAGTCCTCGGCTACCATAAGTACCGTTGCCTACGGGGGTGTTGGCGGTATCGCCGTGCTTGACCGTAATATCTTCATACGGGATACCCAGTTCGTCGGCTATAATCTGGGAAAAGGTGGTTTCCTGACCCTGCCCGTGCGGTGAAACCCCAGTGGCTACCGTTACTTTACCGTTCGGGTCGAAACGCACTGAAGCCGAGTCCCAACCGCGACCAGTGGGCACTGCCACGCTAGGGCCTAGACCACAGATTTCCATATAGGTGCTGACACCGATGCCCACGTAGCGACCCTTCGCCTGAGCATCAGCCTGCATCTTCCGCATTTCGTCATAGCCGAAGATTTGCTTGGCTTTGTCCATGTTAGTGGCATAATCGCCGCTATCGTAGACCAAACCCATTGGGCTGCTATAGGGGAATTGTTCGTTTTTGATGAAGTTTTTGCGGCGTACTTCGGTCGGATCCATATTCAACTCGATAGCCAGCAAATCCATCATTCGCTCAATCATCAGGATGGCTTCAGGACGCCCCGCCCCACGATAGGCATCGGTAGGAGTTTTATTGGTGAGGACGTTATAGCACTTGTAATGACAGGCGGGTATAGCGTAAACTCCATTAATAATCAGCCCGGTAAACACCGGGAGCAGAGGAGTGAAGATAGTGTGGTAAGCTCCCATATCGCAATAGCCCACGATATCCAGCCCGGTAACAACCCCTTCTTTGGTCGCCGCAATCTTTACATAATCTTGCTGACCACGCCCCTGCGAAGTAGCAGTAAGGTGTTCGCTACGAGTTTCCGACCATTTAACCGGATGCCCAAGTTTGCGGGCAATCCAGCAAGCAATTACTTCCTCGCGATAAATGGTAATCTTGGGGCCAAAACCGCCACCAACTTCCGGCGCAACCACCCGGATAACATGTTCCGGCAGATTCATTACCGCCCCAAGCCAGGTGCGTAACAAGTGGGGGTTCTGGTTACTAGTCCAGAGGGTCAGAGTTTGGTCACCTTTTTTCCACTCAGCCAATACGCTGCGAGTTTCCATTGGGTTTGAGCTTAATCTTTGATGCATAAATTTCTGCTCAAGTACAACCTCGGCGTTGGCGAAAGCTTCGCTGACATCGTTACCCATATCGTGGACAAAGCCAACATTGTTAGCAAAATTGGGATATAGTTGGACTGGTAAACCTTTGGCGGCTTCCTCAACATCAATAACGGCGGGGAGTTCTTCGTAATCAACCACGACCAGCTCGGCCCCGTCTACGGCGGCGGCGCGGCTTTCCCCTACTACCACCGCGATAATATCGCCGACATATTTCACCTGCCCGATAGAAATAGCCCGATAATCCGGCCCCGGAATACCCGATGGTAACGGATTAACATCCATCATATCCTGCCCGATATACACACCCCGCACCCCAGGGCTGGCTTTAGCGGCAGCAATATTGATACTTTTGATATTGGCATGTCCATATTGAGAGCGGACAAACGACATATAAAGCTGACCAACCATTTGCATATCGTCGGTATAGCTGGCGTTTCCAATAATCAAGCGGGGGTCTTCGCGGCGTTTAACCCGCGCACCCACCATTGTGGAAATTCCCATGTATGTGTAACCTCCTCGTTATTTCACAGTTAATAGGGCTGAGTTTTGAATTAAAACGGGTTCAAACTCTCGGCTCAAAATCTAAATTTTTCGGTCTATTGTTTTTCCGACAACTGACCACCGACGACCAATTAAACTTTGACTTCGGCCATTTTGGCGGCGGCGTGTTGAACAGCTTTAACGATATTCTGATAGCCGGTGCAACGGCAGAGATTCCCTTCAATACCCTTGCGGATTTCTTCTTCGCTGGGGTTAGGGTTGCGCTGCAATAGCTGAAGGCTGGAAAGAATCATCCCTGGCGTGCAATAACCGCACTGTAGACCGTGTTCTTCCCAGAAACCGTCCTGAAGCGGGTGCAATACATCGCCATCAGCCAGACCTTCGATAGTGGTAATTTCAGCTCCAATGGCCTGTACCGCAAAGGAGGTGCAACTTTTAATACTTTTACCGTTCAACATAACGGTGCACGCCCCGCACTGGCTGGTATCACACCCGATGTGCGTGCCGGTTAAACCGAGATCATCTCGCAGGAAATGAACAAGTAAGGTACGCGGCTCTACGTCGCGCTGGTAAGTCGTTCCGTTTACGGTCAGTGTAACAGTCCGTTTCACCTTATTTTTCTCCTCTTATTTACTAACCCTGAATAGTCTTGTCAGGCAGCTTTGCCCGGCCCACCCCACAGCGAGCACTACTTGGCTATTCAGACTCTCGTTAAAAGTTATGAATTTTGAGTTATGAACTTTGAGTTTGAGTTTGTGTAACTCAAAACTCAAAACTCAAAACTGATTTAGTTGACGTTGGATTCAGAGGGTTTGTCAAGCTCTTCAATTTGCTTTTCCATGCTTTTGAAGAAGTTGCCAATCATCATTTTAGCTACGGGGCTTAACATTCGTGCCCCGATGCCCGCCAGCGTTCCACCTACATTTGCCACGCCCTTATACTTAACAATGGTGCGATATTTGTCACCCTCACCCTCGCCCTCAATATCGAAGATGCCTTCGCCGTTCAGATGTCCCTGCGTTCCGGCACCTTCCACAATGAGTTTATAGTGGGTGGGTTTTTCAATATCTTCCATGTGGATTTTACCGTTGTAACTGCCCTTGATGGCAGCTACTCCGATTTTCATCACCACTTCGTACTTGTTATCGCCAACCTCGTTAAATTGTTCGCAGCCTGGAAGCGATTTTTCAAGGGCTTCGCTGCTCATCAAAACCTGCCAGACTCTCTCAATCGGGGCTTTAAACTTATAATCGCCGTTAACTTCCATTGCCTGTCTAAATTCCTATCTATTTGAATTCGGTCTATTCTTTATCGTCCAGCCGCAAGAGAATTTCTTCCAGCCCCTCTTTGATTTTGCCTTTAAATCCTTCCAGTGCCGCGTTAAATAGGGGATTCCCGGCATCCAGTTCCAGTCGATAACCCAAAATGCTTAACGTTCCTTCGGGATAGCCTTCTTCGTTATCGGCGGGGGGGCATTCGTCCGGGTGTTTAATCTCAAATTCCCCGATGGCCTTTTTTATCATGCTGTTTTCGATGGTGAAGTTACTACTTACCAGCTCGACACTCTCCTCAAAAATCATTTTCAGAGTTTGGGTGCCTTTGAAGATAGCTAAATTAATCTTAACCACCATCTCGTAAGTATTATCTTCAATTTTTTCGTAGCTCTCGGCATCTGGAACTACTCGTTTCCAGGTTTCAGTTTCAAAAATTGCTTCCCAAAGAGCTTCACGGGTGCTTTGTAATCCCAGGTATCCAGTAAGTTCCATGTTTGGTTATTAGCTATTAGTTATTGGTTATTGGTTGTTGGTTATTCAAGTTTAGGATTTTTCCGACAACTTACCACCGACAACCGACAACTATTTAGATTTCTTAGTGCCGTATTGGGGAAAACGGAAGGCCATATCGCGTGTGAACAGCCCGCCATGTCCCAATTTTGCAATGTCCCGGTTGGTAAGATGCTCACCAGCGCAGAACTTCGCCAGAAACAGATCGCCTAGCGTAGTCTGGGAAAACATCCCACAGCTCGCCAGACCAAAAATTGTTATCTCGTTCCAATAAGCCAGCCAGAACAACGAGCCAGGATGTGCCGGAGCCCCCTGTCGCTCCATGCGTGCCCCAACTTCTGCCAACGCCCCAAAAACCGGGTCGAGCGGGTCAGAAGCATGCCCACCGACGTGCAGTACCAGTTCGGCCCCGTCTGCCTTATATTTTTTTAACAATGCGACGATTTCAGCCTGACTGGATTGGGCCTGAATTACTCCTGCTACCTCTGAACCAAACCAGCCGATTTTATGCTGCACCGACTCCACAAAACGCTGCCGTACCGATTCTTTTAGCAACTCCCGATAGATTACCCCGATGCGGCGGGGCTGAAAGGGTTTAACGTCTATAACCGGGCCACTCTGACAGATTTCGGTAATTTCTTTTAAGTAATGGGCGGGGTAGACCAGGGGCGTGACTTTTACCCCGGTAACTTCGCTACCCGCTTCTATCGTCATATCGTTTAGTAGGGTAAAAATCGCCACCCCGGTTATTTCGTTTAGCTGGTCAAGCCTATCCAGGTCAATTTTAAGCAGCCCACGTTTTTTAGCTAAAAGGTTAACCCGGCTCTCGTGCGGCCCGTGCAACTCGACCCCTGGCCCTGCTACTAATCGCGCCAATTGAATTCCGGCTTCGTCCTCGGTTATATCTCCTTCGTCTAATTGAATAAGATGGAGGGTGTAACCTTTGGGGGCGTGCAAAGCCAGACTAGCCAGTGCCAATCTGGTAGTTTCATTCGCTTGAACCAAATCCCCCTTATGCCACAGATAACCACTGCCCTTTTCAAAATTGGGGACATTTGCGGCTATTACCCGGTGCTGCAATTTGGGTAAAACCTGTTCAATTTCGTCTCTGAAATCGTCAGTTGGTAACGCGAAAGTTTTCACCTTCTAGTTTGCCGATTCTTGGTTAAGTTGCTATTAGTTGCCGAAAATACGAAATATTCGAAGTAGTTTCAGTTATTGACTGAAATACTATTGCCTAGTTGCCACTTCTCATTCGCAGGATTTTGAGGCTTTGAGTTAATGGAATTGTTCAATTTCTCTCAAAGAATTCTGTATTTTGATATTAGCAGACTGCTTCTGATTTGTAAAGTGATTGTCGAGCAAGAAGGTATAAGGTATTGGGGGATTAGGCGTTAGTTGTAAGGTTTTACCATATCTAGGAACACAGAGAGTCACAATGGTAGGTAGGTGTTTAAGTTTTTAATTGTGTCTTTTGATAAGCAATTTTCTCAAGTAGCCCAACTCTAAATAGCTAAAACCTAACGCCTAAAACCTAATAACTTTAGAGGTTGCGATTAATCGTTTTGGTGATGAGTCTGGAGACAAACTCAATTGTATCTTCTACATCGTCCCCGTCTGAGAAAAAACTAACGCTTCGGGCAATCTCAAAGGTGGGTTTGCCTTGAGTATATTGGAACAGAACATAGGGCAAGCGGTCAAAAAGGCGTTCACGTCCAGCAAAGTTCCGGCGCATTCGCTCGTCCAGAAGAGTATTAATCCGGGCGGCCTGTTCAAATACTGGTCTGGCCCGCTCACCCGCTCGCTTGCCGCGCAAATAATCCTTGACTTCTGCCGCAGTATATCTTGAGTGATGGGACCGCGCAGATTCCTCTTGATAACCCGCCATTCGACGGCTAAAACCAGGGGCGGTTTCAGTTTGCCGTTTAGTAAAGTGCCGATAATCTAAACTGTCATTACTAAAGAATCGCTTTAGTCGATCCACTATTTGTTCAACTGTTCTAAACTTCAAAATAACCTCCGTCTTATACAGCTACCACGCTTGTATTTGGTCTGTACAAAGCCGGGCCGTTGCTTACGGTGCCGACAAGTCTTATCTATAAAGCTTTTGGTTCAAGACTGTCATTCCCCAAATAAAAAGCTCACCCAGCCTTGTAAACGCAATTAACCTCTAGCCGGATAAGCTCTATCATAGAGCTAACTGTTTGACCAATCTAATAGCATATTTCGTACCCCGGCGGTGGGGTTTCAAACCAGTTTACAGCTCTTTCTGTACCATAATCTTACTTCAAGAAATCAGCAAGTCAAGTGGGTTTTCGGCTTAGGTGTGAAAATTTACACTTAAATAACCAAAAAACAACCCTTTTCGGTAAAGTCATAATTTTACCCGCCACGTTCCGCCAGACGTTTGACTCCTGGTCCTTCCACTCGCTTTAAGGCGTCTGGACGTTTGGCAATCACCATTGCAATCGCTTCACTTGAACCTTTAATTTCCAAACCTTCGCCCGCTCGCCAGTTAACATACTTCTCGCTTATCCAGGCGTATTTGCCCCGCTTCTACCCGACTCAAATCCTGCAAATCTTCTACCAGACGTTGTAATAACACTGATTCCTCATGTAGCGAAACGATTATTTCGGGGGTAGGTCGGGCTACCCCGTCCTTTAAAGCTTCCAGATAACCTTGAATAGTTGTAAGGTTTTACCATATTTTGTAAGAGGTGTGCATAATTCGTGTGCTACATCGTTAATCAGGTTACGCCTTAGTTTTTCGGAACGGTTCAGGCTATCTGCCAATGCATTAAAAGCGTGAGCCATTTCACCAATTTCGTCCTTGCTATTAGTTGTAACGCGCTGGGTCAAATCTCCCTGTTCCATCTTTACTTCGGCAATCGTGGGTGCCTTTACCGGTTTAAAAATACGGCTGGAGATTAAAAAGGTAAGTAGTATTGCTACCAGGGCTGCCAGAACTACTGCAATCCAGAGGGAGCGGTTTACCGAGACAATAAAACTTTCCTCTATGTTGCCTACTGCCGAGGTAGAGGCGGTATAAAAAGTATTGTAGGCGTTAGCATCGGTCGAGACAATCAATGCCTGTGTACTGGGAGTACCATCACTCATTATAAGTTGTGACCCATCCATTGGTAAAACCATTGGTTGTGGTGTACTACCTATACTCATTTACTCATTGAGGGTGCAGACATCCCAGGCAAATCTCGCCCGATTAAAGATAACGCTTCACTCCCCTCTTTTCAACTTCATACTAGCAATGTTTGAAGGAAAAGCAACTGGTCAAAGTGTATTAAAGCAAATGTTTTCTAAAATAGGAGTAATCTCCTTTATATATTAGATATCAGAAATCAGTTACTCAAAAAGTTTAGCAGTTTCGTAAGGATGCTGCTTTCAGCACCCTCACTATAATATTTGTCCTTACAAATTCATAATTTCCACCGGCTCGATTTTGTCGGCGGGTTCAAAGCCAAAAACTTTAGCAAAGAAATAATATTGGGCTTCCAACGCTCGTTTAATATTTTCGGCGCGACGGAAACCGTGCTGCTCCCCTTCAAAGGGCAGGTAGGCCACCGGAATCCCTTTCTGGCGCACCGCCTCAAACATTAATACAGCCTGACTGGGCGGCACCACTTTATCCTCTAACCCCTGGAACAAAATAAGTGGCACGCGCAGTTGGTCGGTGAAATAAATTGGTGAACGCACCCGGTACAAGTCCTGCCGCTCCGGGTAGGGTCCCACTAGATTATCCAGATAGCGCGACTCAAACTTGTGGGTATCTTTAGCTAAGGCCTCCAGGTCACTGACCCCGTAGTGACTGGCACCCGCCTTGAATGTATCGCGGAAAGCCAGAGCCGCTAAAGTGGTATAGCCACCCGCGCTACCGCCATCTATCGCCAATCGATTTACATCTGCCAGCCCGCGTTCCACCAGATACAACGCCCCGTTAACACAATCGTCCAGGTCAACAATACCCCAGCTATCGTTGAGGCGTTGGCGATATTCGCGCCCATAACCAGTGCTGCCGCCATAGTTCACATCCAATATTGCCCAACCTCGGCTAGTCCAATATTGATGGCTTAGGCGCAAGGTGGTTGAGGCACTGGCGGTTGGGCCACCATGTATCCGTACTAACAGGGGCGGACGTTCCCCTTCCGGCGCGTTAAAATCGCGGTTGGTAGGTGGATAATAGAAGCCGTGAGCGGTTAAATCGTTGGTGGTGGGATATTCAATCGCTTCAGGGATAGAAATATAACCAGAGTCTAGCATCAGGTCGCTAGAGCGATGTAGGAGCTGGAAGGTCATTTTTTTGAGGTCAAAAAGCAATACCGAATAAGCCTCAGAGGGCGACCCTGCTTCTATCAGTGCCAAATCCCCCGAAACTTCCAGCCCTTCAATCTCGGAGTAGGGTAATTCGATGGGCTCAAGTCTTTTGCCATCCGCGGTAAGAGTGGCAAGTTGCCAGATGCCGTTCTGGGTGTAGGTGCAAATAATCCGCCCGTCAGCCGCAAAACCATAGGTAGACATTCCAAAAACCCACTGTGGCAGTCCAAATTCGGCATCAATAGGGCAAAGCGGTTCGATTTTGTCAGCCTGCCAGCGATACAAATTCCACCAGTTAGTACGGTCTGAAACAAAGTATAAAATCCCTTCCGGGGACCACTCCGGCTGAAAAATAGACTCGGTTTTCCCTCCAGCAACCAGGATAGCTTTGCCTAGCGTACCATCCTTGTTAAACTCTGCCATCCATAGTTCGGTACCATCCCAGGGCATATTAGGGTGATTCCAGCTCAACCAGGCCAGTTTTGAACCATCAGGGCTGATTTGGGGTGAGGAAAAAAAGTTATAACCTTCAACTAAAACCTGCCCTTCATTTTCACTTTCAATACCCAGGGCCACAATAGTATTGGTCGCTTCTTTGCCCTCGGCAGTGTGGTCTTCGCGGATACAGATCAGCCGTTTGCGCTTTTCATCAAAAACCGCATCGGCATAACGTAAATCTACCGCCGGAGTAAGGGCGACTGGCTCAGAACCCGGAGTCTGACGATACACACGCTGGTCAGCAAAATTTGAAAAGTACAAAGTCCCTTTATGGACTAGCAACGAACCACCGCCGTATTCATGGACTCTGGTGCGGATATTGAAAGGGGTCGGGTTAATATCGCTGGTGGTACCATCGGGGTTGCGGCGCACCGCTACGCAGCGACCTCCTTCAGCTGGGCGCATCTCGACCCAATAAATATCTTTGCCATCCAGGGCAATCTGGGTAATTGTGGTAGCCCCCGCCACTATCAAATCTGGACTGAGGGGCGATTTCCACGAGCCATAAGCCCCAATTTTTTCAACTGCCATTTTTCACCTTTTGATTTTTCAGATATTAATAGTCTGAATAAATTCTCAAAGAATTGGTAACTGGAAATAGTCGTAGGCGTTTGCTTCTTGAAAGCCACGCGATAGGTAAAGCGAAAGGGCATTGCTGTTTTTGGTTTCCACATCTAACTCAAAGTAGATTTGGCCCTCAGCTACAAGCACACTGATTAATCCGCTCAATAATTGCCGCCCGTAGCCATGTCCGCGATATTTGGGAATTACCCCTACTCCCCTGATATAAGCCCGACCATTTTCGCCAGCTACGCCAATTTTTCCGATTGCAACCTCACCCAACCAGCCAATGAACACCCGGCTATTGTCTTCTTCTATCTCACGTTTTACCATTGGCCCACACTCTTCTTCCGACTCGCCAAAGTTAAGGGCGTGCAATCTGGTCAGCAAATCCACATCTTTAATAGTGGCTTGTTTAAACCTTAAATCTGAAATGGCTACTGGTCGAAAATTTTGGGCTGGCATTTCAAGGCGGTACTCGGAAAAATTATATTGGGCCCCGCGAGCTCTAGCAAAAGCTTGCCCCGTTACTGAGGCTTTTTCTACCACCAATAAGAGTTCGTGAGCCTTTCGTCGTCCAGCTTCGGTTTGGGCTTCTTTCAGAAGTAGGCTGAAAATACCCTGACGGCGGTGGGCGGGATGCACCATTCCAGTTATCTCAAAATCGCTCCCAAAACCATCTAAGGGTAAATACCCGACCAATTTCTGGTCTGAATAGTAATAAAAATCGTTAGTTTCTTCCAGCGCACGGGTAAGGAGAAAATTCCAATTGATTTTGAGTTTTTGGCGATCATATTCCTGGCAAATATTCAGCAATTCTTTGATTTCATTCAGGTCTGCTTCGTTAAGGCCCCGTTTCTTAACCAGACCGTTGAGTTGTATAGTCATTAAATCCTCCTGATTGTATTATACTCGACTGAAAAATTTCGTGCAGCAATAAAGTAGCGAGTACCGGGTAACGATTAAGAGTATAAAAATTCCGCCTCTTTTAAGGAAGCGGAAATCAGGGATATTAAGGGGTTTCCAAAATCATACCGAAAGCTGGCAACTTTTAGGTTGTAGCCTGTCGGAAGGAACGGGCCGCCCAGAACATCGCCAGTCCAGCCAGCACAATCGTTATAACAAATCCCCAAACGATGGAACTGTTAGCGAAATCGCCCACAAAAGCCGCCCGTGCCGCATCCACCACATGGGAGAAAGGGTTGAAATTGGCAACAGTTTTCAACCAATCGGGGGCCAGGGTCAGGGGCAACAGAATGCCAGAAAGTAGCAGGATTGGATTGATAAAGAAGTTTAGCATTGGCGCAAGCGCATCCTCACTTTTGAAGGCTAAAGCAAGTGCATAAGAGCAGGATGATAGGATCAAGCCCAGCAGCACAATTAACCCTAAAGTTAGCACAATACCCCAAAAGGAGGGTTTAAGACCTAACGGGAGAGCGGCTACGATGAAAATAACGGCTTGCGCCAGTAATATCAACACGTCACGCAACGAACGGGCCAGCAAAGGAGCCAACCGACTGACGGGCGTAACTCGCAACCGCTCTACCAATCCGGCCCGTAGGTCGGCAATCAAGCCGAAGCCAACGAAAGCCCCGCCGAACATCCCCAACATTATCAACATACCAGGGGTAAAGACCGTGAGTGCGCCACCGGGTGGGAAGTTGCCACTTCCGGCGACCCCTTCCAGCAATGGCCCAAATAATAACAGGTAACAAATTGGCTGGAATAAGCCGATAATGACCCAGACCGGGTTACGCAAGGTTTCGGTCAGGTTATTTACAAACAATAACCAGGTATCTCGCAAAAGCTTCATCTATATTCTCCACTTCTTTAGTAAAAAGTCCAAAATTTAAAGTCTAAGGTCAAAAATCGAAAACCAATAACCAATAACCAACAACCAAATCCTAGCTTTCGGCCTCGCGCAATGTGCGTCCAGTTTTCCGTAAAAACACGTCATCCAGCGAAGGGCGGGTTAGCGCGATAGTTTGCAGATGTAATCCGGCCCCATCCAACACCCGCAGAATAGCCGGGAGGGCTTCCTCACCGCGCTCCACATATAGCCGCAGACCGTCGTTATGGATTTCCGTTTCCTTAACAAATGATTGACTTCCCAACAGCGTTTGGGCTTTTGTGGAAGAACCATCGCGGGTATCCAGACCAAGCGTTACTATGTCTCCGGCTATTTCGCGCTTCAAATCTTCGGGGGTGCCACCTGCCACAATTTTACCACCATCAATGATGCTTAGTCGGTCACACAGCGCGTCGGCTTCATCCAGATAGTGAGTAGTAATAAAAATTGTGGTGCCCTCATCGCGTAATTTCTTTACCTCATCCCACATACGGGCACGGCTCTGAGGGTCTAGCCCGGTAGTCGGCTCATCCAGAAACAGCAGTTCCGGGTGATGCACCATACCCAGGGCGATATCCAGGCGGCGGCGTTGACCACCTGAATAAGTTATAGCCTTGCGGTCAGCAAAGGTTTCAAGCTCCAGCGATTTCAGCAAATCGGCGGTACGTTTCTCGGCCCTTGGTTTATCCATCCCGTATAAACGAGCCTGTAGGACTAAATTCTCGCGGGCGGTGGCACTTTGTTGCACCCCGCCGGATTGACTGACATAACCGATTTTTTCCCGTACCTTGCGGGGTTCGCGTAATAAGTCATAGCCTACAATAGTGGCACTACCACCAGTTGGCTCTAAAAGGGTGGTGACCATCCGCAGAGTAGTAGTTTTGCCCGCGCCGTTTGGGCCGAGAAAGCCGAAAATTTCACCTTTCTCCACGGTTAAATCCACTCCACGTACCGCTTCTACAATCCCGCGCCGGGTTTTGAAGCTCTTGGTCAGTCCTTTTATTTCGATAATGGACATTTTTCCCTCCCTGAATTAGAACTTAAATTTTATACAAACTTGTATATTCAATATTGTATAAAGATTACATAAATCCACATCCGCCTAAAGACCTATTTTAATAACCCACTTATGGTAGTTCGCCCCGTTCAACTTTGCCAATAACATCCTCGATCCAGTGTAGTTCGGTTTCCAAATGAGCTAGCGATAGGCGCATGTTAACTTCGATATGTTTAGGTTTATAGCCTTCCTTCATAATCATGCCGATTGATTGCCCACACCCTTTAATATTTACCCTCAACATATCGGCTCGATAATTCAGCGTTAGTAGTAGCTCATCGTGGGACAAGTGATCCATAAAGGTAAGTGCCACCTGAAATGGGTCAATGGTAGGCTTTAACTCCCACCAGTATTCCCGCAACAATCGCTGAAATTCTACCTTACCATTATCGGTAATGCTGTAACTGATTTTTGCCGGACGGGCTCCAGCTTGCTCAGTATTTACTGATTTTACTAATCCTTCTTCGGCCATTTTGTTAAGGGCAAAATAAATTGAACCATAGGCAATATTGGCCCATTGCTCGGCGTTCCAGGTTTCCAGCTCGTGACGTATATCATAACCGTGACTAGATTCTAACTTGCTAAGTAACCCCAAAATCAAAATACGAGTAGCTGACGACATAGTTTTCTCGCTTTAATTCTTTATTCCATATTTTATTCAAGTTTGTATATTAAATTATAGTCAAGCGAGTTGGAATAGTCAATGCCGCACAATAAAGATTCAGGGTGGTTTCCAAAACTACCCTGAGTCAATCTGGCAAGTTATAAAAAAGAGCCGAATTTTTAGCCAAGACTTTGGAATAAAGAAACGCTTTCCATGTGGTAGGTTTGAGGGAACATATCAACAACCCGTGATTGCACCAACCGATAGCCTTCCGCTAGAATTTTCGCATCACGCGCCAGGGTGCTGGGGTCGCAGGAAACATACACCAGCACGGGCGGTCTGGTTTTCAGGAGGCTTTGCAACAAAAGAGGGTCACAGCCGCGCCGGGGTGGGTCAACCATTACAGCGTCGAATTTTTCGTTCTTTGCGCCCAGCTCTAAAATATATTCTTCGGCTTTGGCGGCGATAAATTCGGTTTGGCTTTCCAGACCGTTCAGCCGGGCGTTTTCTCTGGCAAATTCAATTGCCCCTTCGTACTCCTCAATGCCCAGCACCTTTGCCCCATAACGGGCCATTTGGAGCCCAAAAGTGCCAACCCCGCAGAACAAATCCAGTAGCCTCGCACCTTTCAGTTTTAGCCCACTGGCGGCAAAAGTATCCAGCACTTCCCGCACTAGCACCTCCGCCATGGGCGAATTGCTCTGGAAAAAGCCCAGAGGTGGCACCCGGTAGCTAATTCCTTCCAGATTTTCCTCAAGGTAAGGGACTCCGCAAAGCAATTCCAACCGCCGTTTTTTCCCTTCTGCCAGAATAGTAATAGCGGTATAAGGGTCAAGGGCCGCCTGTAGTTGTTGGGTGAAGGGGGCTAAATCCTGCACCGTCCATTGCCCCAGCATCCGCAATATAAACATCATGGTAGGGCGTGGTTGTTCCAAAGCTCCCGCCAGTGGTTCTTGTCCCACAATACGTTCCAGCGCGTGCAAACGGGCGGCTTTATCCTCGGCTCTGGGGGAGAGAGCCGAAATATCTTCAGTTAAGACCGGGATTTCTTTAGAGACGTTTGAGACCCGAATTGTGACCTGATGCACTTTGTTAGGCAGGTGGGTTGCCAGAGCCTGGGCTAACGGCTCGATTGCCAGAGTTATCAGGGGGTGAGCAATATGGCAGGACTCTACCGGGACTAGCCGGATGCTGTTTTGACGATGAAAACATGGCCGATTACTGTTCTCGTCTACCTGAAACTCAACATTATTGCGATAGCCCCATTCGCTGATTGCCGCACGCGGCTCTAGCAGGGGCGGGTTGGCTAGTCCCCCAAAGCGGATAAACTGGTCAAGCAAAATCCGATTTTTGAACTCAAGTTGGCGGGAATAGTTGGTATGTTGCCACTGACAACCGCCGCAATTGGGCCAATTGTCCACCCCGAACCAGGGGCAAGGCGCGTCCCGGCGGTCAGGGGAAGCCTCTAGCAGTCGCACTACATTACCCCGCAGGAAGCTTTTTTTGCGGCGATAAAGCTGTATATCTACCAACTCCCCTGGTATGCCCCCCGCTACAAAAACAACTGTTTCGTTACTGGTTGGATTTTCCGGAACCGAATCGGTGGGGTCTTTAATTCGGGCGACGGTTTCACCGCCATAGGCAATATCTTGTAGGTGCACCCCGGTGGCAAATTCCGGCTCACGGGCTTCTTTTGGTTTTCTGGTCATTTTTGGTTGTTAGTTGTTAGAAAAGCTGTCAGCCAGCAGCTTTCAGCATTTTAAATTTCGATTTTCGATATTCGACTTGTTAACTTAACTTTCGACCTTTAACTTTCGACTTTCGACTATTATAACAGTGTTTGCAGTAAAGTATTTCGGAGGGTTCGGGGCAAATATAAAAATTCCCCCTTCCTTGATAGGGAAGGGGGCTAGGGGGTTAGGTTTGACTTTACCGACGGTTGTTGTTCCCGCCAGGGAAGACCGCCCCAAACATGCTTGGCGGTAGGTTATAGCCAATCATCTTGAGCTTGTCCTCAAACTTGGGTCGCAAGCCGGTTGGTTTCAAGCGACCAATCACTTTACCAGCGTGATCCTGACCCTCTTCTTCAAAAATGAAGATGTCCTGTAGCACGATGTTATCACCTTCCATACCCTGGACTTCGGTGATATAAGTAACTTTGCGGCTACCATCACGTAAGCGGGATTGTTGGATGATAACGTTGATGGCACTGGACATTTGCTCCCGTAATACTTTGAGGGGCAAATCCATCCCGGCCATCAAGCACATCGTTTCGATACGGCGGGTGGCATCGCGGGGGGTATTGGCGTGCAAGGTGGTCAACGAACCATCGTGACCAGTGTTCATGGCCTGTAACATGTCGAGGGCTTCCGAACCACGACACTCCCCAACTACAATTCGTTCAGGGCGCATACGGAGGGAGTTCTTTACCAGGTCGCGGATAGTCACTTCGCCCGTGCCGTCTACCTCTGGTTTTTTGGTTTCGAGCGAAACCACGTGGCGTTGTTGCAACTGAAGTTCCGCCGCATCTTCGATGGTTACAATTCGGTCTTCATCTGGGATAAAGGTGCTCAACACGTTCAGCAGGGTAGTTTTACCAGAACCAGTACCACCCGATACCACGATATTGAGTTTGGCTTTAACGCAGGCTTCCAGGAATTTCGCCATATCGGCGGTAATCGAACCAAAGTTAATCAGGTTTTCAATCGTCAGGGGTTTTTTGTTAAATTTACGGATGGTGATAGTTGGGCCATTCAGGGCGCAGGGTGGAATAATGGCGTTAACGCGGCTACCGTCAGGCAGACGGGCATCCACCATCGGAGATTTGCGGTCAACCCGCCGACCCAGGGGGGCAATAATGCGGTTGATAATCCGCATCACATGCTCATCGTTTTCAAAAGTGATGATGCTTTCGGAAATACGACCTTTTTGCTCAACAAAAATTAATTTCGGGCCGTTTACCATAATTTCTGTGACGCTCTCATCTAGCAGCAATTGTTCAAGCGGGCCGAAACCGACCATCTCGGCGATAACCTCATCGAACAGAATAGTTTGTTCTTCTTTGGGGAGGTTAATTTGAAGTTGGTCATAAATCAGTTTGAACTTGGTCGCCAACTCCTTCATGGTCTTTTCGTCTTTGGTCAGAGTGGTGTTGGGGCCAATGCTGCTCTGAATACGTGCCACAATCTGGTTGCGGAAATCACGCAGTTTCGCCCGGTCAACTACCATGCCCGGCATTCCCATCCCAGGCACATTCACCGAAGTTGCCCCATTATTGCTTGGCATACTGGTTGGAACGCTTGGCATAACTTGAGTATTTACATTGTTACGGGAGGAAGTTTCGCCCGAACTGCCACCACCAAAAGGCGGGGGTGGAGGGGCCTCGGTCTGTCCTTCGGGGGCGGGAGTGCCGCCTAATCGTCTTAGCAACATATATTTACAACTCCACGAAATAGCTGGCAACAGCCGCGTCTATCAAATCTTTAGCCAACACTGGCTGAATGCCTTGATAGGCTGATATACCGATAATTTGTTTTAACAAGTCACGGGGCTGGCAGTTACGCAGTTCCCGTTTAGCTTTAACATAATGTTCTCTCAAAAGATAAACCGCCCCATCTTCGGTGAAGGCCACATTTAGCGCGTCACATTGGCGGCGCAAAATTTCCCGATATTCCTCAAAGGTTGGGTTACGAACTTCGATTTTGTTTTGAATACGCCGCAAAAATGCCTCATCCACCAGGTCGCGCGGGGCAAGGTTGGTAGAGAAAACAATTAACTCATCAAAAGGCACTTCGATTTTCTTGCCTGTCCGCAGGGTTAAGAAGTCCATCCGTTTTTCGAGAGGTACAATCCAGCGGTTCAGGAGGTCGCGGGGGCGCATCTGCTGCCGTCCAAAGTCATCAATCAGGAACATTCCGCCGTTAGCTTTAAGCTGGAAGGGTGCTTCATAAAACTTGAAAGAGTCATCCCAGATAAGGTCAAGGCTACTAAGGGAAAGTTCACCGCCGACCACAATCACCGGGCGTTTACACATCACCCACCGCCCATCCAGGCGACGGTCAAGGCTGGTTGGGTCATATACCGCTCGCCCTTCGATATTGGCAACGTGCAGGTTATAATCCAGAACCTTGATAATATAACCATCGGCCTCAATGGCGTATGGAATGTAGATATCCCCACCCAGAAGTTTGGCGACATGTTCACTGAGGAGGGTTTTACCGTTACCCGCCGGGCCATAGAGGAACATACTGCGTCCGGTATTAATCGCCGGGCCAATAGACTCTAGAATATCGTTACCTACCACCATATCGGTCATGGCATCGCGTACCTGTTGGGGGCCAACCCGCACATCGCCGAAAGATTGGGCTTTGCAAACCTTGCGATATTGGTCGAGCGAGACCGGGGCAGGGCCAACATAGGACGAGTGGTCTGTGACTTCTTTGGCGCGTTGTATTCCTTTGGGGGTTAGCACATATTGGTAGGCCATATCGCCCAGACCTTCGCTGCCGCCCAGGTCAATTACTTCGGCCTTGCGAAGTTGTACCAATATCGGCTCAATTACCCCAAAATAGGGCAGCTTGATTATTTCAGCCATTTTAGTGGCGGAGATTATGGTGTATTCGTAAATAATCTTTATACAAAGGTCGCCAATAATGCGCTGTGAAATTTCGGTTTCAGCCACATTAGTAGGTTCTGGGATAAGCCTTTCAAGCGTACGTAAACGGGCATCGTAATTGCGTGTGCCAGCAAAATTCGACATTGACATCCGGATTATTACCTCCACCTACTACTGCAAATTCAGGTTTATACTAATCCTACCCATCGGCAATTTTGCATGCCTAAATTTAGAACCTTCTGGTTCTATACATAATGTTATATGATTTAGTTCAATTTGTAAATAACCTATTCGTACCGAGAATGAACAAATACTTATCAAGAGGCTCTTGACTAATATTTCGTGGCGGATTTTCGCATTAAGTCACTAAAAATACTAACCGAGGACGAGTTTGTAGCCACTACCCCGAATTGTTTGAATTTGGGCGGAACTACCTTGAAGTTTGTCGCGGAGGTGCGCGATATGCACATCCACTGTACGCGTATCACCGAAATATTCGTAGCCCCAAACTAAATTTAATAAGCGGTCACGGTCAAGCACGATTCCCGGATTTTGAGCCAATACTTTCAACAAATCAAATTCCTTTGCTCGTAACTCAACAACTGTCCCACTAATGGTCACTTCATGGCGGGCCAGGTCAATTTTAGTATTGCCAAACTCCATTAAGGTTTTGTCGGTATTGCCCAGGGCGGTAACATCGCTCCGCCGCAAAACCGCCTTTACCCGCGCCACCAGTTCACGGGGGTTGAAGGGTTTTGCCATATAATCATCCGCACCTAACTCCAGTCCAACGATAGTATCAATATCATCCCCTTTGGCGGTGAGCATAATTATCGGAGTGGTATTATCGCGTCGAATTAGACGGCAAACCTCGTAGCCATCAAGTTCCGGCAGCATTAAATCCAGCACCACTAAATCGGGGTGAATTTGGTTATAAAGCCTAACCCCTTCACGCCCGTTGTAGGCAACCTCGACGGAATAGCCTTCGTTCCCAAGGTAAAGTTTTAACAACTCTACAATTGCACGTTCGTCGTCTACCACTAAGATTGTTTTATCAGCCATTCCACCAAACCTTGTTTTATCAGCCATTCCACCAAACCTTGTTTATTACGCGGTTGTTAGTTATTCGTTGTTGGTTTTTGGTCAAAACTTTTTAAATTTTGGATTTTCCGGTCACCGATAGCTAACTACCAACAACTGTTTCTAGCTAAGTAATTCCAGGGCAGTTTTTTCTAAAACATCGGTAGTCAGATAAAGTTGATTAACTTCGACCTTTTCGTCGGTAGTGTGGGCATCACTTAAAAGCCCCGGCCCAAAAACCGTTGAGTGTTGGTTGCCAGTTTTAACCGCCAGAGTTGCGGCATCGGTGTAAGCCAGGAACCCCTCATGTTCAGCTTGTTTGCCTGTAATGCCCTGAAAGGCCCGGTCAAAGGCCGAAATCAACGGTGAGTCGGCCCGACATTCCACCGGGAGGCGCAACTCTTTGGGTACGATTAACTCAAAACTAACATCAAATTCAGCCGCCGCCTGTTTCCCGATACCTTCGACATACTCAATTATTTGCTGGGCTTCAATGGTGGGTGGCACCCGCATATCCATCTCGGCGTGGCAGTATTCCGAAACGATGTTGGTTTTGACCCCGCCGTTTATTTTGGACACAATCAAGGTGGGATAGCCCAAAAGTGGGTGTTCTTTGAGCTCGTTTTTGAGGGTCTTTTCGGTCAATTCATACCAGGCCAGCATTGCTTTTGCCATCGCCCGGTTTGCGTCCGCCCCGAACTGGGGATTTGCAGCATGCGCTCCCCTACCCCGCATTACCGCCTGAAACCAAAAAGCCCCCTTGTGGGCTACATTCAATTTGCAATCGGTTGGCTCCATCGTCAGCAAGTAAGCCTCGGCCCATTTTTCTTTTTCCAGGGCCATCGCACTACTACCCGTCATGCCCGATTCTTCGTCTACAGTGCAAGCCAGAATAACATCACCTTTTAATTTCTTGCCAGAGTCTAGCAGCCGTTTCAGGGCAATCATCGCGCCAGCCGTGCCGCCCTTCATATCGCATGAGCCGCGCCCGTAGAGCTTCCCGTCAACAACTTCACCGCCGAAGGGGTCGTGACTCCAGCGTTCGCGCTCGCCAATCGGCACGGTGTCCATGTGAGCCAGGTAGACCAGAGGCGGTGAACCCCCTTCACCCTTCAATCTGCCAAAAACGTTAAAGCGTTTATTATCTACGGCCTGGGTTTCAACGCCAATACCATGAGTTTTGAGCCAGTAACTTATATATTCGGCTACTGCAACCTCGTCACCAATAGGGTTTTCGCTGGGAATCTGCACGAGGGTTTGGGTTAATTCCACCACATTATCGGGAAAATGGGCTACTGAACTCATATTTTACTCCAATTATCTGGGATAGCTATGTTTGGCAATTTTATTCGGGCTAATTGTATCATAAGATAGAAGTCAGGAGTCAGGAGTCAGAATAAAGAATTTTGGATTAAATTTCCTAAATTCTCTGTAACCTTTGTGTCTCCGTGGTGAAAATTAAAAACAAAATTAATAAGCAGCTAAAAACTCTTCGACTTCCTCGATACTTTGCAGGGCGGTAACGGGTGGTAAGCCTCGAATAAAACGCGTGCCGTAACGTTGTTTGACTACCCGTTCGTCGCAGATAACGACCACCCCTCGGTCATTTTCCTGACGCATCAACCGCCCAAAGCCCTGCCGGAAAGTTATTATCGCGGTTGGCAGCATATATTCCACAAAACTACTACCGCCATTAGTATCAATTTCCTCGATACGGGCCTTGATAATCGGGTCATTTAGCTGGGGGAAGGGCAACTTATCCATAATAACCATACTCATACCCGGCAAATCCACCCCCTGCCACCAACTTCGAGTGCCAAAAATAACGCCGTTGGTGCTGTTTTGGAAGTCGGCGATAATCCGTTGCATCTGAGCATCCCCCTGCCGGAACATCGGGCGGGTAGATTTATAGCGGGGGTCGTTCAACTTGCGCCAGACGTAATCCATCGCGGCATAGCTGGTAAAAAGCACCAGCACCCGACCATCACGGGCGGCGTTCAGCAACAAGGCAATCTGACTGGCTAAGTTAGCGTAAACCCCGTTGGCAGTTGTTGGGGCTTTCGGCAGGAAAAGTCTGACTCTATCGGGATAATCAAAAGGGCTTGGCACAATCAGGGTATCAGCCTGACGCATACCTACCCGCCGCTTGAAAAACTCAAAACTTTGTCCGTCTGAAAGCGTCGCGCTGGTAACTACTACGGTATTATCCTGGAACCACTTGTAAAGATAGCCACTAACATCCACTGGTAGGGCGTTCAGGGAATAACTGGCTGCTCCTTCAATCTTACGGCGTTGCTCGCCAAACATAGTACGCTGGGCGGGAGCCGAGAAATAGTAAATTCGCTCTACAAAATAAACCATGTTGGAGTCGGAAACCGCGCTGACTTTCTCAAGCTTGTCCTGTAGGGCCACGCCCTGTTTCATCACTCGCTGGACGCGGGCGGCATCTTCCTCGGTGCGGGGTAGATATTGCTTAACCAGAGCCAGCAGTTCCTTGATATTATCGGCCAGGGCTCGTCCGGCGGGCAATTCGGTTTTGAGGATAACCTTATTTTCGTCCTCACTGGCGGCCTGTCCGCCATTTTCCGCCAGAATTTCTTCCGACCAGAGGGCACTAATGGATTGTTGCAATCGGTTTAGATTTTCGCGGGCTTCGTCCAGACTATGGCTGTTGATTTTGACAGCGTTACGCACTACCTCGCTATTGATAAAGCGGCGGCAGGCACCCAGTGAAACAAAAAGGCCATTGGCTTTGGTGGCGTTATCCTCAAAGTTATGGCCTTCATCTATTATATAGTTGGTGAAGTCGCCCGGAATTACCGCCCCATCGTTGCGAATGTCCAGACTTAGCAGGGAATGATTAGTAACAACCACCTCGGCTCGTTCGGCTTGTTTCCGAACGCGCAGGGCATAACAGCGTTCCCGTTGGGGACAGCGTGAGCCCAGACAGTCCTCACTTTCGGCACTCAGTAGGGAGCGGGTTTCGCCTGGGACGTTAAAGGGTAGTTCTTCAAAATCGCCACTAAAATTAGGCCCGGCAGTGGCAGCATGGCGCAAGACCTTAACAGCTACGGGGTCTTGGGCAATTCTGACTCGTTCGTTTTCCTCGCTATGCCAGCAGATATAGTTGCTAATGCCTTTGAGAGTTACCGAATTAAAGGGAGTATAGCCCGCCGCTCGAAATAGTTTGGCGATGAGGGGAATATCTTTTTTGGCAATCTGGTCTTGCAGGGGTTTATGGCTGGTGGCTATTAGTACCCGCCCTCCCGACTCTACTACAGAAAGTAGGGCCGGTACAAGGTAAGCCATGGATTTGCCGATACCGGTGCCGCCCTCTACCACCAGATTTTTCTGTTCGGTAATAGCTTTGGCTACCGCCAGGGCCATTTCTTGCTGTCCGGGCCGTTGGCGGTAGTTGGGTAAATACTTGCCTAGCCCGGCAAGCAGTTTTTGCACGGTATCTTCGTTCACCAGGGCTTACCTCTGTCCGGGAGGCAGCACCCGTAAGAGCTTGTTGCGGACTAAATCGGTTGCTACTGGTATAAAGGCATCCAGGGAAGTGCCAGTTAAATCGGCCATTTCGTTTACCGAGCGGGGTCCAGTAACAAGGTAGCGCAAAATACCCCAATGTTCTGGCTGGATTGTGACTTCGCCATCGGACTCCTGATTAACTTGCAGCACATGTTCGGCACTGGGGATTTCTTTGGAAAAGATACTACGGACGGCGGCAGGTGCGCCTTCCATTTGGCGAGTTCCCCCTGTTAAAGCTCCACCCCGCGTTGCGGCCTTTTGTTCTTCTAGGTAGACCGCCGAGCGAACCTGTAGAACTGGCAACGAGATGTTGATAGTTCTGGTCTCCACCGGGGTTACATCAAAGGAAAAGAAGCCTTCTTCCCAACCGAAAAGCGGCAACAAGGCGTTTAAGCCCCGCTCCGTCTCAGACCAGGCATCTACCACTTCGCCGTTTTTAATCAAAATCTGGGCGTACTGAGCGTATTGCGCCAGGGTCAAATTACCCGTTACTTTTTGCAGATTCAAGGCCGATAGAATTGTGTTTAACGAAAAGACCTGAAGTTGTCCATATAAAGCCGTTGATCGCCCGGTTGCCATAGGCTACCCTCGCACCCTCTCACACTTAACTTTGCTGATTACCCGCTACCCCTTTAGAGCTTCTGCTTGTTTTAAGCCCTATATTTAATTATAGCACTTTTGAACTAATGGGTAAAGAATTTTGCGGCTTGGGTAGTGCCTATTTTTCCAAATATATCTTTAGATAAGTATAATGCTTTTAGCCCACCGAGTATTTATGATTTATACTCCTCGTACATATCCGGCACAATCGCGTGTAAATTATGAGAGGGGCGAGCGTATTTTTCGTCTGCCGGGGGGCGCGGGCTTAGTTTAAGCGGTTTAGGCTCCACTTCCTGGTAGGGAAACTGTGATAGAAGATGCCGAATACAATTTAAATGTGCTCTGCGTTTGTCGTTAGCCTCAACTTGATACCAGGGTGCTTCTGGTATATCGGTATATTCCATCATTTTATCTTTAGCCTTGGAATAGTCTACCCAATGCTCACGGGATAAGAGATCCATCGGGCTTAGTTTCCAAAGTTTAGCCGGGTTACCAGAACGCTCCTGAAAGCGGTTTTCTTGCTCTTCATCGCTTACCGAGAGCCAGTATTTAATAATCCGTATTCCAGAACTAACCAGTAGCTGCTCAAATTTTGGGCAAGCCTGCATAAAATCCCAATATTCCTCGTCGCTACAAAAACCCATTACCCGCTCAACCCCCGCCCGGTTGTACCAGCTACGGTCAAATATAACCATCTCTCCAGCAGCAGGTAGATTTGCTACGTAACGCTGGAAATACCACTGTGAACGCTCCACATCCGAGGGTTTGCTCAAGGCGACCAGGCGCACTCCACGCGGATTTAGCGGTTCCACAATCCGTTTAATTGTGCCGCCTTTACCGGCAGCATCCCGCCCCTCAAAAATTATAACAATCCGTTGTTTGCGTTCCCTAATCCAATATTGCAACCGCACTAGTTCAAATTGGTAACGCTTTATTTCTTCCTCGTAAAACGATTTAGACAGTTTATAAAAAGGCTTTTGCAAATCAAAATCAATTGAGCCTTTAGCCGCCGAGTGACCATTTTTCTCGACCGAAGATTTATTCTTCAGCTTTTTGGTTTGCAGGTTTTCTGACTTTGCCATGAATTCAATCCCTCTGGTGTTGCAGGTTTTAATTTTTAAAATCTCAGCATGAAAACATCCGAAAAGAGGTTGGGTTGACAATGCTATTTATATCAGGAATAAGTAGAAATGTTTGGATGAGGTCATTATAGGCTAAGATTTTTGACTTTACAAGGGGGTCTTAGCGTCCGCCTGTTACCGCCAAAACCGAGCCAGTACAGTAGGATGCTTCATCTGATAATAGCCACAATACGGCATTGGCTATTTCTTCGGCAGTTCCCGCCCGCCCCATCGGGATACGGCTGGCGAAACGTTCCGCTCGTCCAGGGTCACCCGCCGCCGCGTGTAGCTCTGTATCTACCAGCCCGGCACTAACGCAGTTAACCCGGATGCCTTCCCCTGCGACTTCAGTCGCCAGCCCAAAGCTGAAACTTTCTACGGCAGCTTTTGAGGCGGCATAATGGACAAATTCGTTAGGGCTGCCGTATTGGGCCGCTCGTGAGGTGATATTGACGATGGCTCCGCCGTTTCCGCCGTTCTGAGTGGACATTCGGCGTATCGCTTCCTGCGAACAGAACATGGTGCCAAGCACGTTAATTTCCAATACCTGGCGCAAACTGCTGGTTTTTTGCTCGGCAAATCGCCCAATTCTGCCAGTAATTCCCGCATTGTTGACCAGGGCGGTAATCGGGCCAAGTTGGTTCGTTACCCTCTCGAACATTGCTTTAACTGCCGCCTCGTCGCTAACATCAGCCTGAAAAGCAATTGCCTGACCACCTACTTTTTCTATTGCGGTTACTACTTCTGCGGCTCGTTCGGGTTGGCGATTATAGTTAACAGCAACCCTATAACCTTTTTGGGCTGCTAGTATCGCGGTGGTTGCGCCGATTCCCCGGCTACTGCCAGTAATAATAATTGTGCCTGCCAAAGTTCCCCCTCTATTAGTTGTCAGTTGTGGGTAATCAGTTGTCGGAAAGAAGTAAAAAGGATGGGAGGCTATACAGGATGTTTAAGTTAACCCGGGAATAAATCACCGGGTTAAAAGAGCCTATAATTCAGCCATTTGGATATAGATTCAAGTTAGTATCTCCTGTTAAAAATATAAGCTCTCTTAGCGCGGTGGCATTAGTCCCGCGTAGACTTATTCCTTGTTCAGAATCGCTTCCAGACGCTTTTTTACGCCGGGCCATTCGCCATCAAGGATGCTGTAATAAACCGAGTCGCGCAGATAGCCATCGGGCATAATCATATGCTGGCGCAAAATGCCTTCCTTGACCGCGCCAATCCGCTCAATCGCCAGTTGCGACCGCTGGTTGCGGCGGTCAGTTTTAAGCTGTACCCGGATTGCACCCTGCTGCTCGAAGGCGTAGGACAGTAACAAATATTTACATTCGGTGTTGCGGACACTCCGCCAGTAATCCTGACCCAGCCAGGTCCAGCCGATTTCGATGCCTTTATTTAGGGGCTGAATATCCAGGTAACGGCTACTGCCTATCGCTTTTTGACTGGCCTGGTCAATAATTGCGAAGGGCATCTGCGTGCCTGTCGCTCTTAGTTTCAGGGCGTTGCTAATAATAACCTGCATATCTTCCAGGGTTTTGGGTGGGTGGGTTGGCATATATCGCCAGATATCCTCACTTTGGGCGGCTACCAGCAAATCTGCCGCGTGGCTCTCGGCTAGTGGCTCCAATCTGACATGTTTCCCTTGTAAGATTACTGGCTCAATTTGCATCTTCAACCCCCATGTTTGTTATTTTACCCGAATTCAAGATCATCCAAACCCCTAACATTACCGCGGTCAATAAAACCACGAAAGGCATCAGTGTCCACAGACCAAAAGCTTGAGCCAGATTTCCGGCTAACCAGGGGAAGAAAGCCGCTCCCATACTGCCCAGGCTTGCCAGGAAGCCAATGGCGGCTGATAACAGGCGCGATGGCACCATGCCGGGTAATATGGCAATAGTGGTGGGGAAAATTGGGCCAAGACTAAAACCCACAATCCATAGACCAAGTGCGCTGAGAGCCCCAACCGGAACAAGCCAGATTATTAACACCCCGACTACCACTCCCGCCAGACAGCCCTGAATCAAGCGTGTGTTGCCAATTCTTTCGGCTACCCGACCCAACAAAAAGCGGCCTACCGTTAGACCAAACCAGTAGCCACTAATTGCCCAACCTGATAACAATTCCGGTTCGTGCCGCTCCTGGGTCAGGAAACTAAAGCCCCAGTTGCCCAGGCTCACTTCAGTACCGACATAGAACAGTAAAAATGCTGCTGCCAGCCACACCACCCGCAATCGCAGGGTATCTTGCATCAGGTTACTACTGGATTGATGAGATTCATGGGCGTATGGGCTGGTGGCGGGGTAGACAAAGTAAAAGCCAATAATTAATAGCAAGCTAATGGCTAGCCAAACCAGATAAACATTGCTCCAATCCCAGCCAAACGCCAGAAAACTGGACGCCACAATCGGGCCGAGCAATGCGCCTACCCCGTAAAAAGCGTGAAGATAATTTAGTAGTTTGGTGTTGTTTGGCAAACGGGCGATGTAAGAATTCAGCCCGGCATCTAAACTACCAACTCCGTAGCCTAGCAGCATTGGGCCGAGAACCACCAGAGGAAAGGGAATCTTTTGGCTGAAGATTAAGGCTCCCGCCACAAATACCCCCGCCCCTACTATCAGAAATAAGCGTTGCCCAAGTTTTTCTACCAACAACCCACTGGTAAAGGCGGCTATCAGATAACCTAACGTTCCCGCCATAAAGAGGTAGCCTACGGTGGCTTTGTCTATCCCATAGTGGCTCTGGAGGCTGGGTATCAGCACCCCAAAAGCTCCATCGTTCATCCCTATCAGAATAAAGGTCAGGAAGGCCAGGGCTATCTGGGGGAAGCCCACCGCAGTAGTCTCTTCTTTTTCTTCAATCAACATCTGGTTTGTCATTAAGGCTACCTTGTCGGTTATGGGTTGTCAGTCGTCGGTAAATAGTTGTTGGTTGTTAGTTTCTGGTTTTCAATTTGCCTAATGTCTAACATCTAATCGCTCTTTTAAAAAGGTAACACGAATTCTATCATGTCTTATGAGCATTTATACTTATTGTGGCCTACGACTTAGTGTTTATATCGCGTTAGAGGATTTGATTTTGTTTGAGCACACCCATTACCTGCTCGTGGATTGTTTCGGGGGGGAACATCTGGGAAGTGGTCGGGTCTATTACGTCCAGCCGCAGCCAGTTTGGTTCATTTTGGCAAAGATAGAGGTAGGTTTTGGCGACTTCGCTAAGGTAATCGGCGTTTCGTTCGTGGATGTCGCGCTGGTACTCGGTATAATCGCGTACACCTTTTTGGTCAACCATCTGTTGGGCTACTTTTACCTCGGAGTTAAAATAAATTACTAGATTTTCGCGTGGTATCGGTACAAGTTGGTTGTATTCCAGTTCCTTAACCCATTCGATAAAAGCGGGACGTTGCTCCGGCGGCAATTTTACCGAGTGATAGGCCAAGTTTGCCCCCACATAGCGGTTCGCCAGAATTAAATAACCTTCTTCCAGAGCTTTCCAGAGGACGGGCGCAGATTCTTTGCGGTTCTCGGCGTAGAGCAGCGAGGATAGATAGGGGCTGACCTCGTAAACGTCGCCATATTCTTTGTTGAGGTAGCTGGCGACCATTTTGCCGTAGAAAGTATTATAGTTGGGGA
This sequence comes from Chloroflexia bacterium, assembly GCA_038207495.1. Taxonomy (GTDB): domain Bacteria; phylum Chloroflexota; class Chloroflexia; order Chloroheliales; family Chloroheliaceae; genus Chlorohelix. The sequence continues at coordinate 10,924 of JBBQZS010000037.1, read as the reverse complement.
AATCGGCGGTAGTAAAAGGAATATCCAATGCCGCTAGTTTTTGCTGTAATAGCTGAAACTGGACGGTTTTGCCGCTCCCATCTAAACCTTCTAGGACTATAAGTTTGCCCTTGCCAGCCAAAGTTCCCCCTATTAGTTGTAGGTCATCCGTTGTCGGTAAACGCTTAAAAGTTATTAGTTATTGGTAAAAGCCATCAGCTATCAGCAAATTCCCCACTAATTCAACATTCAGCATTCTTAAACATCCTGATTATCCTGTTCATCCTTGTTAATTTTTTCCAACTACTAATAACCAATAACCAGTAACTAACAACCGATTAATGTGGGAGCGGGCTGATAATGCCGACCACGCTATCCAGAAAGAGTTGCAGTTCGTTACAGCCCACATAAACTTCTGGGTCGTTGAGCGGGCGCAGGGCCACATCGGTCAGGTACACCGCTTCTTCTTCCCCGGTATGTTCGGTAAATCCGTTAGAACGTAAGCTGGTTAATTTCTCATTGTGGGCAATATCAAGCGTGCCTTCGATAATAGCGTTGGCAATCAGCAATTTAACCCTGATTGGCTCGGTACTATCCTTTTGGGCGCGCATTATCTCAATCAAAAACTGACGAACACTGGAACTTCGGCTCAATTAGAGTTCCTCCCCATCAAGCTATTAAAGAATAATAAAGACTATTTGGCTGGATTATAACATAACCAGCTCTAGGAAAAACGGTGAGCCTCACCCGGTTTGCGGCGTTCATCCAGCACTTTGTCGGCTTGTTGGGCTTTGTCCTGGGCGTATTCGTAACGACGCATTGCCAGGTTGACATAGAGCGCGTCAATTACACTCAGGTGGGCAATCCGACTCGCCATTGCCTGATTACGAAAGGCGGTTTCGCGGGCAGCAGTTATTAGTTTGATATCGGCAAACTCGGTAACTGGACCTCGAATGTTGCTGGTAAGACAAATGGTGGTTGCTCCACCGGCGCGGGCTTTGCGCAAGGCGAAAATTGCTTCCTCGGTACGCCCGGTGTGTGAGATAGCAAAGGCGACCTGTCCGGGGCCAAGTTGGGCACTGGAAACCGCTTGCATATAACTATCGGTCACCACAAAAGCGGGTAAACCAATCCGAATAAAACGGTAATAAGCATCTATCGCGGCAGGGGCAGAACTGCCATTGCCATAAAACTCGATTTTCGTAGCGGAACTAAGCACATTAACCGCCCGTTCCATCTCTGTACCATCAAGGGTTTGCAGCGAGTCGGCAATCGCCTGTAAATCGCTGCGAAAGAGCTTGCGAGTGATGGTCATTACATCATCCGTTGGTGAAATATCCTCGTGGATAATCGCTACCATACCACTGGCTTCGGCAGCCAGAGCTAATTTGAAATCCTTATATCCACCAAAAGCCAGGGCCCGACAAAACCGCACAATGGTGGCCTCGCTGGTGGCGGCTACTCGCGCCAGTTCGTTCACGGAATAAGCGGTAACTTCCTGGGCGTGGGCCAGGACATATTCGGCTACTTTGCGCTCTGCCGGAAAAAGGGTGTTATTTGCCAGGGCGGTTTCGATACGGGCGATGCAACTGGTGAGTTGGACTTTTTCGTGCCCTATCCCGTTCCCCGCATTTGCTAATGAGTCCATAAATTGCTCCGTTCCAAGAAAATAGATTTCATCAGAGCTGTGTTTCAATGATATAATTATAACATAAAGAAAGTAGGGGCAATAATAGGGAACATTGGCAATTTCTAAATTAAAAAGGACAACTGCAAGGGTTGTCCGTACGGAGAAAGGAAAAGGACTACGAATTATTCCTGCTTGTTTTCCTCATTAGCTTGAGGAGCATCAGGATTTGTAGTTGGCTGAGGACGGGATTCTTCCTGGGTTACGATATTTTCCAGTAATAGGGCATTGGGTACTGAAATTGAGTCAAGCTGTCCAGATTCACCCGCCACTTCCAGCACGGTATACGCCCCGGCAGTTGAGCGCACGACCCCACTATACTGGTTTATAGTGACCTTTTGACCCGAACGCAGCCTCAATCGCACGTAATACCCCGCAATTACATTTTTTGCAGCTTCCCGTGACCCTAAACCAAAAGTTAAAGCAATTGCTAAACCTACCGCCGCCACAATTATGGTCAGGCTGCTGGTGAGCAAAGTGGTATCTACTCCTAGTGTTGAGATAGCCAGTACCGCCGCAAAAGTGACAATCGTATATTCGATTATTTTGCCCAACGCGTTACCGTAGTTGATATTCACACTTTCGGCGACGGCGGAAATTGTGTTTCCAAGAAAGCGCGCTAACATTGAGCCAAAGATAATTAGCAAGGCGGCACTAATTGCCTTCGGTATAAACCGCAGGACACTTTCCAATAGCTCGGCAACCGCCACCAACCCCATCAAGCGTACTGCCGCCGTCGCAAAACTCAAAATCAGGAAAAAAAATACAATCTGGGCAAATAACTCTGGCAGGGGGGATTTTACCCCCAACCCGTTCAGGATGGTCCGAATTCCCGCCCGTTCTGCCAACTGGTCGAGCCGAATACTCCGTAGTACAAACTTTACTATCCAGCGCACTAAAATACTGATTAAATAGCCAATGATAAGAATGATAAGTCCATTAATGAATCTTGGGATAAAGTCCAGAATATCGGTCAAAATCTTTTTGAGGGAGTCGAGTACCGGTTGAAAATCCATCTTTTCCTCTGGTGTAAATAATTATTGGGCTGTCTGGGAACGCGGAGTCTCGGCAAGGTTAAGTAACCCGCCAATCAGGTTAACAAGCTCGGCTAGCCAGACCCCAAAGGCTCTGGATGATAAGTCTAACAGGTCAATTCCGGCGTTTTGCTGTTGAATCCGGGCTATCAGGCGGGCCTCGAATCCGGCGGGTAGATTTACCGCGCTTTGTAGGCGGATTTCGGCTAATACTTCCCGAACCCTTTGAGCAATCTCAAGTTGGCGTTGGCAGTCAGGGCAGCCTGGTAACGTTGCGGCGGCTTCCGTTCGTACCTCTGGTGATAGTGTCCCGTCAACCATATCGGGAATAAGTTCTAATAATTCGTCGCAAGTCATAAAATCACACTTCCTCTAAAAGCTGTCAGTAAAAAAGTTGTTGGTTAGTGGTTATTAGTTTATCAATAATAAATTTACGATTTTTGATTTTCAACTCGTTACTCGTTACTTCTTTCCAACAACTAACAACCAATAACTAGCAACTACTTTTTTGAAGAAAACGGCATATACACCTTGCCGCAGAGTTTTCCAAACTGTTCCTGAAATGATAGTCGCGCCCGGTGAATCCGCATTTTGGCGGCACTAAGGCCTAACCCTAACAGATTGGCGATTTCATCATAATTCATATCGTTAAAATCGCGCATAACCAGAAGCTGAGTATCGTCCTTTTTCAGCTTTTTCAGTACCCGGTTAATGCATTCCCGTAATTCAGCCTGCACGGCCTGAATTTCAGGGTCAGGCAGGTTCGAGGGTTGCAGACTTAAAATATCAGTCTGTTCGTCAGAATTAGCCTCTCGTTTTAGGGGTTGAGCTGCTTTTGGTCGGCGGTTTATTTTATCCAGTGCATCCAACGCGCTATTGGTAGCGACTTTATAGAGCCAGGTAGTAAAAGTCGCTTGTTGCTCAAACTTCTTCAGGTTGTTGTACACTTTCAGAAAAACTTCCTGGGTAATATCCTCGGCTTCTTCCTTATTATTGGTAATCCGAAGCACCAGGCCATAAACCCGGTTCATATGACGTTGTACCAACAATTCGTAACTACGGGTGTCGCCCGGCAATTCTACTTTGCAGCGTGCAACCAACTCCTCATCTGATAGGGTGAGCATTCAGCAGGCTACCTTTTACCGACCTTTTATAGAAATATATTGAATTAAGTACTTAAATCTAATCACATTCAGGGATTAGATTCATTATACCGTTATGCTCAAAGCCTGTCCATCTGGTAGCCAGTTGGCGGTTGTCGGGAAAATCAAATATCCAAAATCAAATATCCAAAATCGAAACTTTGGTTGTATAAGTTACAAACCCTATAACCCTGAGTTTGCTAAGATGTTTGTTGATAGTATCGAGATGCTTCACTTCGTTCATGCCGCTTTGTGGTGTGACAATTGCCCCGAACGGTTACTTTGATTTTAGACTTTTAACTCGGCACTCGGCACTTTTAACTCGGCACTCCTTTCTTTACCGGGCTGCCGAAAACGATAACCTATTCCTTTGACTGTTTCGATATAAGTGGCCCGTGATTTTCCATGGTTCAATTTGCGTCTTAAATTCTTGATGTGGACATTCACAAGATTACTTTCCCCTTCGTACTCGAATCCCCACACCTGTTCTACCAATCTGTCGCGGGAAACGACCTGTCCCCCTTGAGTCATCAGACAACCCATAAGTTTCATTTCGGTTGGTGATAGAAAAACAACATTCTGATTGTTAACTGTAACTTTTAAAGTAGAAATATCCAGCTCAATTTCGCCAGCCTTAATATAATTTTGTACAATATAAGCTGGCATTTGCCGAACCCGCCGCAAGATTGCCTTGACTCTGGCTATAAGTTCGGGAGGTTCTATTGGTAAGTTCAAATAATCGGTGGCATATTTCAGCCCTTCTACAATACAATTAACTGAGTCCATTGTTGAAATAAATACCACCGGGATTTCCGGGTTATTTGATACTAGCTCAATACAAAAGCTTAACCCATCTCCATCTTCTGGTCGTCGGTTAAGAATAATCAAGTTGGGTTTAACTTTTGCTAGAATTTTTTTCGCCTCTAAAATACTAAATACGCAATTGACTTTATAACCCGCGTCTACCAGAATAAATTCCAACATGCGGTTGGTTAGTAAGTCGCTTTCTACTAATAGAATTTCCAAAGCAAGTCCGTACCGTTCCTATGGCTAGATTCACAAAGTTATTTATCAGATATTACCTGGCTATATTGACGGGTTGGCAAAAAAAAAGTCACTAAAATAATTGATTGCAACCTCTTGCCTGAACGTGATATAATATCTACATTACATAACATGCTCACCTTTAAACTGAAATTTTTGTTTATAATCCTGAAAGGGGTAGGAGCAATTGACGCTTAACAGTGAGTCCGGCAAAATGCAAGAGGGAATCAGGTTATATAAAGAGGGCAAAGCTGATGATGCTTATCGGGTTTTTCAGCAATTAGCCCGCCGCGACCCTGAGAATGAATTTGCCTGGATTTGGATTTCGGTAACATCCGGCGATATTGAGGAAAAAAGAGCCGCGCTGCAAACCGCCCTGCAAATTAACCCCAACAGTAGCCACGCCAAAGACGCCCTGCGCGACCTGGATTTACGCACTGTAAAACCCCAGGTGCGAACTATGGTTGAAGGCGATCCTACCATGCGCTTGAACCGTCCACCTATTCCTGCCCCACCCCCGGATGCGCTACCACCCGAATCCGATTTTGACCCATTAGCCGCTCTGCGCGACCAACCCAACGGCAAAAAATCTAAAAAACAAAAAACCCCACCAGTGGTTTTGGTTACCGAACCGGGAGCGTCAAGGGCCCAACAACGGGCTGCCGGAACCCTCCGCCGGGTACTGGTAATTGTATTTGCATTTCTGGCCGTTCTTTTGGTTGTGCTTTTGTTAGCTATTGTGCTTCCCAATCTCACTAAGCCCAAAGATGGTGAACAGGCTAATGTTATCACCACTGAAGCCATAACAACTACCGCTGAGGCTATGACTACGCCCGCAACTACTACCATCGGGATAGCGACAACTGATGCATCAAGCAGTACCGCTACAACTACGGCGGTTAGTGCGGCTACGACGACGGCTATTGCTACTACTTCCGCGCCTGCAACTACTACTACGGTTGCTGCTACGACAGCACCAATTACAACGGTGGTGCCGGGACAGGCGGGGGCAAGCGGCCCGGTTTCCGAGCAAGTCCAAAACCTGTTAAAGGCTGGGCGACAGAGTGTAGCTGCCGGGGATTTCAAGACTGCCCTGGTCGCCATTAATGATGCGCTGAAACTGGATAGCCGGAATGTAGTTGCCAATCTGGAGCTTGGTATGGTATATCTTAAAGCACCAAACGACCAGGCGGTAGGCAACGTTAACCGGGCGGACGAAGCCTTGAAAGCTTTCAAGAAAGTAACTGACCAGGCTCCCACCTGGGCAGCTGGTTGGGCCAGATTGGGCGATGCTCAAGCTACCAAAGGGGACATTCCAGGGGCAATTAAATCGTATACCCGCAGTCTGGAACTTGATGCGAATGGGGCGGAACGCTGGCTGGTGCTGGCGGGTCTCTACGAGCGCAATAACCAGACCGCCGAAGCTACCTACGCTCGCCAACGGGCTCAAGGGGTAAAGTAAAAAATCTTCTCCGCCAACCCGACAAGTAAGGAGAAATTGCAAATGGGATTAAACACCCAGGCCGAGATTGAAGACCGGCTAAAACAGGGTATTCGGCTGGCTCGTGAAGGTAGTCAGCGTGATGCCTACACTGTTTTCCACGAAATTACTAAAGTTCAGCCCACCCACGAACAGGCTTTAATCTGGAGGGCGGCAGTATGTGATGACCCCCAGGAAACTATTAATTGTCTGGAACGGGTACTGACCCTTAACCCGGAAAATAAACGCGCTCAAGCTGGTCTGGAATGGGCAAAGAAGCGGTTAAAGGGCGAAATCGCTACCCCTCCCCTACCAATTATCCCGATGAAGCCCGATATAGTTCCTTTTAAACCGGCGGCAAAACTGCTGATTGAGCCAAAAACTCTTCCAAATGAAACAAAATCTGCCCCTCCTCCGTACAAGAGAAGTAGGTTTGAAACTCAATCAAACAAGACTGCCAGAATGCCGGAAAATACCAGCACTTCAAGTAATAAGGTTGGGGTAAAGGAACGAACAACCCAGGAGAACAGTAAAGCGGTCTCTGACCGAACCAAAAAACCTAAACAGGAAACTAAAGGGAAAAAGGTAGCGGAGAGTACCATAATGCGGGCGGCTGTACCAAAGGTCGCTCTCCGAATTTCGGAGAGGGTAGCCCGGAATCAAACCACTGTACCAAAAACTACTGTACAAGTTGCTTTGAAATGGCCTCTTCTTCTATTTGTTTTAGCTTTAGCCCTGGCTTTAAGCAGCTTTATACTTATCCCGTTGTCTATGTTCTTAGGATTAACTGCTTTACTCCTGGCATTTGTGGGCATTTTCTTGTTTAATCGCGCTAACTTTTAGCAGGTATAGGGCCTCGGCTGCTATACGTGGAAAGATAAGAGATAACCACCATGTTTACGGAGCTAAGGAGATTCCTTTTTGCAGGCCGCCACAATCAGGGGGCGGCTATTACTGGAAGCGGGGGCGGTGGAGACGACGAAACCCCTGGCAAGAACCCCAAGGACCCTAAAGACCCCGAAGATAAAGCTAAAGACCCCTTTGAAGATTTTGATTTTACCCGATTCCGCCCTCGCCGCCCCGGTTCAACCCCCGGTAGCCGCGATGATGAACCCCGCCGCCCTGGTAGTGGCAGAATAGATTTTGGTAGTTTTGGGGGAGGTTCAAGAGGGGGAGGCACTCAGGTGCTATTACCCCGACCTTCGCGCCGAGGCATCATTGGCCTGATAATTGCGGCACTGATCGTAATTCTGGTCATTGTTGTTCCAACTATTACCAATTTCTGGGCAGATTTAATGTGGTATGAGGAGGTGGGTCAAACAAGTGTGCTTTGGACCCAAATCTGGTCTAAAGTTTTGGCTTTTGTAGCGGCGGCAGTGGTAGCCTTTTTGGTCATTATGTTGAACGTATGGGTGGCACGCCGGGTTGGGCCGCGCGGCCCGGTGTTAGATGCCAACCCCACCAATCCTATCGCCGCTTTAATTGGTGGAAGTGTCCGCTTGTTAAATCTAGCCTTTATAATAGTGGCGGTAATAGTTAGTCTTGCCTTTGCCGGGGCATTTTCGGGAGCCTGGCAAATAATCCTGACCTATCTTAATGCGGCACCCTGGACAGATACCGAGAAAATCTTCAATAATACAAATGGTTTTTACGTTTTTGAATTGCCCTTCTACAGCTTTATTCAGGGCTGGTTAGTAGGTTTATTGATTATTTCGGCTATCGCCACGCTATTGGTTTATGGTTTGAATTTTACCCTTTCGGGGCGAACTATTTCCCTGACATCTGGTATAAAAGCCCACTTTTCGCTTTTAGGTGGTTTGTTACTGGCGGTATTTGCCTGGGGCTATCAATTAGCCAATTCTACCCTGGTTTATTCACCACGAGGGGTTACTCCTGGCGCAAGTGCGACCGATGTGGAGGCTCAGCAACCAGCCAATAATATTTTAACAATAATTGTATTGGTGGCGGCGGTAGTGTTAATAGCCAATATTTTCGTGCGTAATCAGCGTCTCAGCACCTATTTGTTAGGCGGCGGGGCGGGTATCTGGTTATTAGCCACAGTTTTGCTTGGCGGAATTTACCCCCAGCTTTACCAGAATTTCAGCATCAAACCCAACGAAATAACCAAAGAGTCCCAATATATTGCCAATACAATTCAGCAAACCCGCAAGGCTTATGGTCTGGACAAGCTGGAAAAAGTGCCATTCTCTGGCACAACTGCCCTTAGCCCCCAGGATTTGCAACAAAATCCATTTATTCTGGATAATATCCGGCTGTGGGATTATGAGAAGGTGAAGGCGGTCTACGACCAGCGCGAAACTCTAAAGCGTTACTATAACTTTGAGGATGTTGATATTGACCGCTATCTGTTAAAAGATGGCACTGAGGCTACTCAGGTTATGATTAGCGCGCGCGAGCTAAAAGTTAGTGGTTTGGATACTAATGCCCAAACCTGGCAGAACCAACATCTGCAATATACACACGGCTATGGTATTCAGGCCAGCCCGGTCAATCAGTTCGATGCTGACCGCAAACCCGTCAACCTGATTACTCAGAGCTTCCCGATTTCCAGTACAGGGGCTCTTAAAGTTGACCAACCGCGTATTTACTACGGCTCAACATTTGATAACCGTACTGACTACGCCCTTGTTGGAACAAAACTGGCGGAGATAGATTATCCCTTCCCGGATGCTACTCAGGCTAATCAAGCTGGTCAAACTGGCGATAGTGCTACCTATAACTATAAGGGCAAGGGTGGTGTTCCACTGAATAGTTTCTTTGTGAAGGCCGCTTTCGCAATTAAATTAGGCGACTTTAACCTGTTGATTAGTGATGCCCTAACCGACCAGAGTAAAATCCTGATTCGGCGTAATCTTCAGGAACGGATAAAGACCCTGGCACCATTCCTGGAGCTTGACCGCGACCCTTATATTGTAGCGGTAGATGGGCGATTGCTGTGGATTCAGGATGCTTATACCTATACCAAAAACTTCCCCCATTCGGCCTACCTGACCACTCAAAGTACCGTTAATTACATTCGGAACTCGGTCAAAATCGTGACAGATGCTTATGATGGCACGATTAACTTCTATATCGTTGACGATACTGACCCGATTATCAAAACCTATCAGAATATTTACCCAACTTTGTTCAAGCCGAGTAGTGCTGTTCCTGCTTCCTTGAAGGCTCACTTCCGTTATCCTGAAGATTTGCTCAGGGCCCAAAGTGCGATTTACCTGACCTATCATGTGGATGACCCGAACACTTACTTTAATCGCAGTGACCAATGGCAATTGTCGGCTGACCCTCGCCCGGACAGCAATGGGCAATTACTCCCTGCTACCTATTTAGTTACTCAATTACCGGGTCAGAAAAAGCCGGAGTTTGTGCTTATCCAGCCGTTTGAACCCCAGGGCAAACGTAATATGGTGGCCTGGATGGCGGCCCGTATGGATGGTGCTAATTACGGTAAACTGGTAATTTACGACTTCCCGGCACAGGTTAATGTTAATGGGCCAAGCCAGTTCTTTGCAAATCTGGCAAATGATCAGGCTTTCTCCCAGGTACGTAACCTGACAAATCAAGGTGGGTCGAAGTTTGAGCCTGGGCCGATTATTATTATCCCTATTGACCGCTCGGTGTTGTATGTACTGCCTTACTATATCAGCAGCAACAGTAACCCCATACCGCAATTGAACACAGTTGTGGTTGGTACATCGGATAACCGGATAGCTACGGGCTCTACTCTAAATGAGGCTTTGACTAAAGTCTTATCAGCCCAGCCGAATGCGGCGGGACAGCCTGGAAGTACCGGACAACCCAACCCAACCGCCACCGCGCCTAGTGGCACCCCTACTACGGCAGCAAGCGGTACTCCAGCGCCCGGTGGTATTACTCCGGAGCCCGGTTCAGTAGCCGACTATATTAATTCTAGTCGCAACCATCTGCAAAAAGCTGAAACGGCTCGTCAGAGTGGCGACTTAACGACTTATCAGCGCGAATTTAACCTGGCCCAACAAGATTTGGACAAATTAAACCGCCTTTTAGGTCTTAACAAATAGACTTTTTAGAAGCTTAGGCCGTCTCTCTCATGGGGGGCGGCCTTTTTTATTGGGTTTTGAAATTGGCAGCCAAAAACACTTGACAGGGCTGGCAACTGGTGGTATCCTTACAAAGCACTCTAGAAAACAGCCACGGGCAAAGCTCAAAAAAACACCAAAAGTGAACTGTGAGCCAAATACTTTAGCAAATTTTAATAATAATAGTCAAAATAAAAATTTGACAATTATTAAGGTCTGTGATATTATTCCGAGGCTCTCCAAGAGAGGCAAATAGAGTATAAGTGATAGTTTGGATAAAACTTCTACTAAACTCTATAGGGCTCAATCCCTGCATGAGGGGATTATTATAGCCACAATGGTAGGACCTTAACAATTGAAGAGTGGGAGAGAACATATTCGCACTAGCCCAGGAAGCGAAAGCTGAGAGGGATAGTGGTTACGAATAAACAGCAAATATTGGTAAGTCAAGGAAAGAAACCTGTCAATAAACGCCGAAA
>JBBQZS010000036.1:0-69428 GCA_038207495.1 Chloroflexia bacterium | reverse complement strand
GTTCAAAACTACTCATTTACTACTTGGTTCAGAGCAAATTCTATCAAAGGGAATTGCTCTAAATCTGATTTGAAATGGCTTGTAAGTAGATTTTGAGCTCAAATATTTTAGAACTTTTGTATTTGTTGGAGTCGATGGGTTTGAAACCCGCCCCTACCCATCTTTTCGTATTGTAGTCAGCCGTACTTAGTATTAGTTGTTGGTTGTTGGTGATATAAAAGCTGTCAGGGGTGGTATTTCTACCACCCCTGATTTTTTTTTGAGTTTAATTAGGGTTGGGTTTAGACCCCAACCCTACCGAGAACTAGCGACGTACGCGGCGCAGAGCGATGGCACTGCCACCAGCGACCACTACGAGGGCTAATGCTAACCAGGTCAGGTTTAAGCCTTCCTGAGCTGCACCACCCAAACCGGTGCTAGGCAGAGCCGGGGAAGTGGCTGCCGGAGCGGCGGTAGCATCTACGGTTGGCAACACGGTGAAACTAACCGGGGAAGCGGTCAACAAACCAGCCGCAATTGCGGTGTAGGTCTTGCCAGCTTCCAACTTCAAGCCGTTGATTGGGAAAGCTACAGTGGTAGTACCAGCAGCCCGAACTTCCAGGTCGTAGGTTCCGGCATCGAGCGAAAGATAACCACTGGCACTGGGGAAAGCCAGGTTAGGCACAACTACTGCACCGCCCTTAACCGCAATGTCTACGGCAGGAGCGTCAGGAGAAGCGTGGAATACCCGAATGCGGGCTTTACCAGCGGCAGGGGCGGAATTGTCGTCAACCAGAATGGTAGGCTTGATCGCGGCGAGTTTGCCAGTAGCGGCAACGGTGTAATCCTTGCCAGCTTCGACCGTAGCGTCGGCGTTGATAACCGGGGTAGCGGTCTTGGCATCGGCCCCTGCAGCGAACACTTTCAGGGTGTACTTGGCAGCCGGAACGGTCAGGTAATCACTTACTGCCTTGAAAGGCACATTGCTCAGAACCTTATTATCGTTGGCGTAAACATCTACCGACGGGGCATCCGGCGAAAGGTGAGCAACCCGCAGACGGGCATTACCTTGCGCTTCGACGGTGGCAAAGGGGGTAAAGACCAGGGCAAAGGCCGATACTACCAGCATCACTAATAAACCCAGGCTAATGAATTTCTTCACGTTGGTATCCTCCAAAAACTCTTTCGATTGTTAATGACCGTGTTGTGCGGTCATGGCTTATTGTTATCTTGTTTCAATACTACTTAGCAGTTTGCATCACTGCTTACACCCTATTTACGCTTGACTATTTAATCCGGCCAACTTTGAATAGTTAATAAAGAGTTGATATTACGTGAAGGTCAATCCGCAGTGGGATTAACAAATCGAAACTTGTTTCAATCTCAGGTCTGGTGTAAAATGGTAAATATGAAGAGAGCCTAAAACGCCCAACTTTTGAGTATTTTTACTCGAAACTGTTCTGCTCGTACTTAAATATAAGATTCTGACTACTAGCCATCTTTTTTTGCCGTTCAAAAAGCAGGAAGGTCTCTTCACATTTTTTATATAGCACTTTTTTCTTTCCTGGTTTAATTATTGCTTTTGAAATAAAGCTTGCAAATATTGATGAGTAAAGTAGTAAAGGGGAATAATAGCGCGAATATGGAATCATCAGCCGGTAACGAAAGCCCGTTACAGCTTAACATCGGCTTATTAGACTTGGGGGAATTGGTACGAGAAGTAGCAGTGGGTGTAAGGGCCTTATCCGAAGATCATAATATTACTCTCGAGGGTTTGAGCGGTGCTGAAATCCAGGGAGACCGCGAACGTTTAGCCGATGTACTCAATAACCTGATTATTGTCGCCTTGAGCTATTCCAACACAGGACCAATTTCCCTAAACCTGGAATTAATTGAGGATGGACTGGTAGTGGAAGTTATTAATCAGGCCGCCCAAATCAGCTCCGATGAACAAACCCGTTTATTTGGCTTGTTTCACGGTATTCACACCAACCACCCCACCGATGGTAGTTTGGGGGCTTACCTTTACAGTAGCCGGGAAGTTGTTGAGGCGCATGGCGGGAAAATCTGGATTCGGACAAATGAGGCTAAAGCTGGGGCAAGCTTCTTTTTCAGTCTGCCTTTTCAGGATATGAACACTCCTCCTGCCGAGTTTGGTGATGACCCGACCCCCTATTCTTTACCCGCCGCTCTGTTTATTAGCAAAGAAAATCAACGGCCCTATGCTTTGGTAGCGGGAGATGACCGTGAGGCTGTGGCTCTCTTGAGCGTAACCTTAACTGGGGCAGGTTGGCAGGTGGAAAATGCTCGCACCGGAATTGAGGCTTTGCATAAAATCGTGGAACATACGCCAGATGTACTTTTACTGGATTCCCTTTTACCAGTATTGAATGGTCGCGAAACCATCAATCGGTTGCGAGGGTTAGAAGGTTTAAAACCAGGCCAGCCATTGAACTTGCCTACTATTCTGATGGTTTCTACTCCTGAATCGGTCGAAAATTCAAAGGAATTGGGAATTGCTGGTTGCTTAGTCAAGCCCTTTGAGCCGGATGAGGTTTTGCGGCTGGTTGATGAAAAAAAACCCAAAAATAACCGGAGCACTCATTAATCTGTTTCTTATCCTATGTGAACTTCGTCAAATTGACGAGGCTCAGACAAAGGTCTATAATCCAAACTTATGAGTAAACAAACCAGACCTACATCTAAAAACCCACAACCTCTACCCCGCCAGAATTCCAGTAGCGGGACAGGTAGCCAGTTTAAACCCCGTACCCTGGATGGCGCAAAACCTTCGGCGGGCAAAAGACCCCCGGCTAAAAAACCAAAGGGGCCGAACCTTACCCTGATAATCGGGATTGTGGCGGCAGTCGTGGTTTCGGTGATTGCTTTATTGATAATTGCCCCCTGGAATACCGCTTCAACAACTATTACTAGCACTGACCCTGGACTTTCGCCCATATCTATCGGCCCTGACCCAATCGCCAAAATCGAGCAATTCCCCGATGAAGGGCGTAACCATATAGCGGCTGGCACCAAAACAAACTTCCAAACCAACCCCCCCACCAGTGGCGACCACTATCCTACCTGGTCTAATAACGGGATTTTCAAAAACCCCTTACCGGACGGCTTGATTGTCCATAATATGGAGCATGGGGGGGTAATAATTTATTATGATTGCCCCCAGGGTTGTCCGGCGACGGTCAGTGCCTTATCAGGTTACGCCCTGAAATATTCGCCCGAAGCTTTCACCGGGATAATTCTTCAACCGCGTGATGGCCTCCCCAATGGGGCGAGAATTGCCGTGACGGCCTGGCGAAGTCGGTTATTGCTCAAGTCGCTTGATACCGATAAAATTAATGATTTCCTCAAGCAACGTTTCAACAAAGGGCCGGAAGCCGACCCTAACACAGTGCCATTCAATTAAACAAAAACCTGAAAATGTTGTATTGTTTGACCCCCGCCTCTTTTCGAGAACGGGGGTTATTTTTATTAAAATTTGGATAATAACTATAACAGTCTTTCCCTCTTCCTTTATAGGGTTTAATACTAAGTCCTGGTAAGTAGTGATTAAAGGTAGGGGCGGGTTTATAACCCACCCGGACGGGTTTGAAACCCGCCCCTACCCATCTTTTCGTATTGTAGTCAGCCGTACTTAGTATAAGGGGTGACACCAGTAGGTAAAGTTAGACCGCTCGGCGATAAATCACCGAGCTACTTTAACCAAGCCAGCTAAAGCTGGCTAAATGCTTCAAATTTCCCTTAAAATAGGTTTTTTTAGCCCCTTTCAAGGGGCTTCGTTGAATTAGCACGGTGGCTTTAGCCCCGTGCGAACCCAACCCAATCTATTTTTCAGATTTAGGCCGCTTTTTAGCCTAAAAATCTTCTTGACATATTCATGTCACACCTTAAACATTAGGGCGAAGGGGCAGAGGTTAGGTCAACTAAAGTTTGGACAAACTCTCACGGTCAATCGTCGAGTAATACTTGGCGGCAGGGTGATGCACCACCAGGGCGGCGGTACTCTGCTCCGGGTCAAGCTGGAAAGCCTCGGTAATACTGACGTTAATCTCGTCAGTGACGGGCATCAACTGGAACAGCTTTTCCTGGTCTTGCAAATCAGGACAGGCCGGATAACCCCAGCTATAGCGTTTGCCTTGCTCCTCGCCCAACTTGAGCTCCTGGCGGGTCAGGCGATGCACATAATCTGCCGCCGCTTCCGCGATACTGCTCGCTAACCCATGAACAAAGTAAGCCCGACTATAATCCCCCTGCTTGTTAAGTCGTTCGCAATACTCGCTGGCGGCGTGTCCGGCTGTGACCACCTGCAAGGGAATTACATCGTATTTACCGTTAGCAGTCTCGACACTGGCGAAATAATCGCTAAGGCACAAATGCTCGCCACCGGGCTGGCGGGGGAAAGCAAAGCGGGTTAGCTCCAATTGCAGGTTAGCCGGGTCGTAGATAACCAGTTCTTCACCCGCCGCTCGACAGGGCCAGTAGCCGTAAATCGCCTGGGGCTTCAAGAATCCTTCGCTTACGGCATCCTGACGCAGTTGCTTCAGAAGCGGCTCAAACTCGTTTTTAACCAGTCCATCATAACCGCCTTCGATATTCTTTTTGCCGCTACCTCCGCCCCAGTGCAAGCGGAACAGGGTATTCAAATCCAGCAACTCCCAGAGTTCGGACAGGGGAAGTTTGTCGAGAGTTTTGAAACCCCAGAAAGGCGGCCTGGGAAGCTCTTTCAGGTCAGGTATACCACTAGGTCGGGTGCTACCATTTTTGGCGGCCTGCACCGCAACCTCGGCACTGATGCGGGCCTGACTGGCGGCAATTTTGGCCTCGCGTTCGGCCTGTGCCTGAATAGATTGGCGGGCTTCGCTCAATAATTCCTGCTGAAGTTTCGGGCCATTTACCGGGTCGGTCAGCTTGTCCACCACGCTCAAGCCTTCAAAAGCATCCTTACAATAGAACACCCCCGGCTCGTAGGGCGTTTCGGGGTTGCCGTTCACAAATACCGCACGATAGCCGTAAGCGCGGTTAATGGCCGCCCCGCCGATTAGTACCGGGAAATTCAGTCCGCGCCGATGTAACTCCTGCACGCACAACGGCATCTGCTTGCTGGTACTGACTAGCAGAGCTGATAGCCCAATCGCGTCCGCCCCGACCTCAATCGCTTTTTCAATGATAGTTGTAAGTGGAACTTGCTTGCCGAGGTCATAGACAGTGTAACCGTTGTTGGTCAGGATAGTGTTTACCAGACTCTTGCCAATGTCATGCACATCGCCAAAAACCGTCGCGATAACGACTTTGCCTTTGGTGTAGCCCTCTTTCTTTTCCAGATAAACTTCCAGCCGAGCCACCGCTTTTTTCATTACCTCGGCACTTTGCAGCACGAAGGGCAGAATCAGTTCCCCCGCTCCAAACTTGTCGCCAACTTCCTTCATAGCGGGCAACAGCACTTCGTTTAGCACCGGCACCGCTCCCCGATTTTCAACCTCAAGGTCAATCAGGGCTTCAATACCCTCGCGCTTGCGGTGCAAAATCTGATAGTGAAGTTTTTCGGCAGTGGTCATATCTTTGGTGGCATCTTCGGCCTCGGCCTTTTGTCCCGCTCCACTATTTTGGTCGAAGAACTCGATAAAGCGGGGCAAAGCATCGGGATAGCGATTGAAAATCAGGTCGTCACACAATTTGCGCTGCTCTTCAGGGATTTCGGCGTAGGGCGTAATATGGCTAGGATTGACAATCGCTAAATCCAGACCATATTGGACGGCGTGGTGCAGGAATACCGAGTTCAATACCGCCCGCGCCCGCATCGCCACCCCAAACGAAACATTACTAACCCCTAGAATCGTCAGCACTTCGGGGTAGGCCTCTTTGATTTGCTTGATGCCCTTCAAAGTCTCGAAGGCATCAATTCTTAAATCTTCCTGCCCGGTAGTAAGAGGGAAAGTCAGCACGTCAAAAATCAGGGCATCATCCGCCAAATCATACTGTTCGCGCACAATCTTGCGGATACGGCTGGCAATCTCAAATTTGCGCTCGGCGGTGTGGGCCATCCCCTCTTCGTCAATGGTCAGGGCAATTACCGCCGCCCCATGGTCACGCACCAGCGGCATCACGGCTTCAATCCGGTCCAGACCGCGCTCCATATTGATAGAGTTAATAATGGCCCGACCAGGAGTTACTTTCAAAGCCGCCTCAATCACATCCGCCTCGGTGGAGTCTATTACCAGGGGGGCTTCGATGGCGGTAGAAAGCTTCTTGACAGTTCTTAGCATCTGGATAACTTCGTCGTTGCGCTCGGTCAAAGCCACCTGCACATCCAGAGTGTGCGCCCCGCCTTCGACCTGTTCACGGGCCATCGTCATCAGGCCATCATAATCATCCGCCAGTAAAAACTGCTTGGCTTTTTTGCTGCCCGTGCTGTTTACTCGCTCACCCACCAGCAACGGGGCGGGCTCTTGATGCAAGGGAGTAGCCCGGATACCACTGGAAACCATTGGCTCACTGACAAAGGCGCGGTCAGGGGCAGGGCGACCCCACACCCGACTGGCTAACTCGCGGGTATATTCGGGGGTAGAGCCGCAGCAAGTTCCCACCACGTTCAAGCCCAATTCTTCCACAAATTCCTGTAACTGGTCTGCCATCGGCCCCGCTTGTAGTGGGTAGACCGTCCGACCAGCCTCATTAAGAGGTAAGCCCGCGTTAGGCAAACAGCTGAGTTTTACCTTGCTATGTTCGCTCAGGTAGCGCAGGGGTTCGCGCATTAAGTCTGGCCCAACCGCGCAATTCAGCCCGATAATATCCGCCCGCAGCGATTCCAAAGTAGTCATAACCGCCGCAATATCCGTCCCCAACAACATGCGCCCGTTGCCATCCATCACCGAAACCTGTGCCTGAATTGGCAACCATTTCCCGGTGTGACGCATCCCGGCCCGAATGCCGAAAATCGCCGCTTTAACCTCCAGAATATCCTGACTGGTTTCGATTAAAAGCACATCACAACCCCCCTCAATCAGGGCGATGCTCTGCTCGGTAAAAACTTCCAGAAGCTGGTCAAAATTAACACTGCCCAGCACCGGGTCTTCGGAGGAGGGCAAGAAACCAGTAGGGCCAATACTACCCGCCACAAAACGGGGACGGCTGGGGTCGGCGGCGGTAAAACGGTCAGCCACTCTGCGGGCAATTTGCGCGGCGGCCCGGTTAATCTCAGGGGTTAAATGCCCAAGTTTGTATTCTTCCAGTTTCAGGCGGCTGCCAGTAAAGGTATCGGTTTCAACTACATCGGCCCCGGCTTCAAAATAGTCGGAGTGGATTTCCTCGATAACATCCGGGCGCGTCAGCACCAGATATTCGTTGCAGCCGTGATATTGCTCTCCGCCAAAATCTTCCCCACTCAGGTTGCGATCCATAAGCTGGGTGCCCATTGCTCCGTCATAAACCAGCACTCTGTTTTCCAGCTCTTGCCAGAATTTTGAGGCCTTGTAACGCTCCGGGTTGCCAAAAACATTCGTTAGGTTGCTCACATGTTCCTCCTGAAATGCACCAAAAAAGCCCTCCGGCTGTATAGCGGAAGGCTTCAATTTCCCGTGCCCCTGATTGCGGACGGGCCTATCTTCCCACTACCGGGCTGGAATTAGCACCTTGCGACTGTGCAGGTTGCTAGAGGCTCAACGGGCCAGTTCCCTCACCTCTTCTTGATAGATTCAAACTATTCAGTTATGGCATCTACTCCAAAAATATTACCATAGAGTGGCAAGATGGTCAATCGGTAGAATGGTGGTTAGTTGTTGGAATAAAAGGGGGTTAGGGTAGAGTTGAAGGTCTACCCTGATAGAATATGCAGGTTAACTGTAAAGACGTTTGTAGGAAAATTGCAAGGTGTTTTTAGGGTCTTCACGGCTGGGAGGGCGAGGGGCAGTATAACTATCGGCCCGTACTTGTAGATTGAAGATGCTCTTGCCCACAAAAACCAGGTCGCGATGTTTGAGGGTGGTCGGCACGCCCGAAGGAATCAAGCGGTCGTTAATCATAACCCCGTTGGTGCTGCCGAGGTCGGTCACAGCCACCTGTCCATTGCTATCACTGGTGAAAACGGCATGATAACGTGAAACCAAACCATCGTTCAAAATAATAATATTATCGGCATTGCGCCCAACCGTAACACGCTGGTCGCTCAGGTTAATACGCTGGCCTATTTCGCCACCTCGTTGAATTATCAGAAAACTTTTGGGCATATTTTTCTCCAGTTTAGAACTTTCGCTTGAACTCAAGTAGAACGTGTGGGCATTTAGCCAGTTGCGAAAGTCAGATAATTAAGAACCAGTAGCTTTTTTAATATCATCCAAAAGCTGGCTGGCACTTTTATAACTTGGGTCGTTTTTCAGAATCTCCTGGGCTTCAATCTTGGCTTCGGCATACTTTTTCTGGGCGTAATAGTTGTAAGCCAGGACTATTCGATAAAACGAAGATTTGGGCCGATTTTCAATTACCTTTTTCAAAAGGGGTTCAGCCTCAGTATAACGGTTAAGCGAATACAAAGCCCGGCCTTTGTTAAAAGTTGCATCCACATAAGCTGGCAAATACTTCAGGGCATTATCGGCACTTTCGATAGCCTGATTATAAAACTGGTTGCGTTGATTGGTGTCTTTGGCGGCATCACCTTTGTAAATATAGGTAAAAGCCATACCGTTATGGGCATCTATGGCTTTGACGTTAATCTGAATGGCGCGTTTGAACTGGTCTATGGCCTCATCGTAGCGCGACTTGGCGGAAAGGGCGTAACCTGCCCCGGTATGACCACCATCGTAACTATCGTTGGCTTTGGTGGTAGCGATAAATTCGGCCAGGGATTTATCATAATCACCCTGATAATAATAAATCCAACCCAAACCACTATGGGCATAGGGATATTGCGGGTCAATCGCCAGGGCTTTGTCATACCAGATTTTAGCGTTGTCATAGTCGCTCTGGTCGCGGTATAGCCCACCTTTGGCACTATAGAAGGTTGCCATGCTGGAAAATTTGCCAATAAGGAAATCAATATGCTTTAACGCTTCATCATTCTGTCCGGCATCCAGGTTTGCCAGAAAGGAGGCCCAACGCGGCCAAAGGCCATTGCTATCCAGTTCCAGAGCTTTTTTGGCCTCGGTTAAGGAGCGGTCTGTGCCACTCCCCGCCCCGCCCAATGCCATCGAATAGGCTGCCCGTGCATCGGGGTCGTTAGGGTCTAGCTCGATGGCGCGGGTCGCTTCGGTCAAAGCCTTTTCAGAAGCATATCCATCGTGATAAACCATTGACAGATAAGCGTGGCTTTTGGCATCCTTGTCGTTTTGTTTTATAGCGTTCTGAAGGGCTAAATCTTCGCCCCCCTCTCGATTCCACAAATAAAGCGCAATGCCTAGCTCGCGATTTGCTAACCAACTATTGGGATTTTGTTTAATTAATGCCCGCAATTTATCTATAGTAGTTTTAAAGTCGGCCTGACCGTTATAAAGTTTGCTAGACAGGTCTTGCACCTGGGCTGCCGCCGGGTCTTTAGGGCCAACCGCCGTAGTTGTTGCCGGGGCGGTGGTGGCGGGGGGCGCGCTGGTTGTTGCCGCTGTAGTAACGGTTGGGATGTTAGTGTTTGCGCCCTGGGTAGCCGACGCCGTGGTGGTTACCGTAGCCGCCGGAGTCAGGCTGGCTTGTTTGGTCGGGTCGGGTTTGTTTCCCGTAAGTAGCAATACTGCCACCACCGCCCCGCCAATTAACAGCACTGCCCCACCGATTAGCGCGGCAATTAACCCGCCATTACCTTTTTTGGGCTGGGCATATTGATAACCCCCCGAAGGAGTGTGGCTCAGGGGTGGCGGAGTATAATTATTGGGATAGGAACGCACTTCGGTGGCGGCGGTGCTAACGGGCGGTTGATAGCTTCTTAGTTCGGTGGGGGGCGCACTACTAACCTGAGTAGCATCGGCGGCGGAGGCCAACCCGGTTTTGTAGAGGGTTTGAGCCCCGGTATAGTGATAATTCATTTGCTGGTAACGCGCCAACTTTTGGGGTACATCGGCAAAGTTAGGATTGACCCGTTGCAAATCCACCAGCGTTTCAAAAGCGGTCTGGTAAGCTCCGCTCCGTTCTTTTTCCAGGGCGTACTGATAGGCCTGTTGGGGGCTAATGGGCGATGGCGCGGTTACCTGGGTGGGCATTTCGGGCTGGGTGGCGGGTAACCAATTCTGGGTTGGGTTAATGGTCTGCTCAAAAGCTTCGGCAAACTCAAGGCAGGTGCGGTATCTATCGCTAGGTCGTTTGGACAGCACTTTATTTAATACGGTCACAATCTGAGGAGTCAAGCGGGTATTATACTGGCGGGGGTCGGGCAGGGGCTTGTTAACATGGCCCATCATCACCACCAGTGGTGTATCACCCCGGAATGGCGTAACACCCGTCAGCATTTCGTAAAGCACCACCCCCAGGGCATATTGGTCGCTGCGCCCGTCCAGTTTTTCGCCTGTACCTTGTTCAGGGCTCATATAATCGGGTGTCCCGACCCCAAAGCCCGTCGCGGTCAGGGTGTTCCCGCCTTCCAACAGCTTTACGATACCGAAATCGCTCAAAACCACCCGGTTTTGGTCGCCCATCAGTACGTTGCTGGGTTTTACGTCACGATGGATAATGCCGTTTTCGTGGGCATAGTCCAGGGCCGAAGCCAGTTGGCGCAAGTAGTTAGCGGCGGCTTTTAGCTCAATCGGCTGACCCATCCGTTCCCGCAGGGTTTTGCCGTCCAGCAGTTCGGTGACGATATAGGGGGTTGCGCCTTCCTGCCCGGAGTCGTAAATTGACAGGATGTTGGGGTGTTTCAGGCGGCTGATTGCCAGGGCTTCGCGGCGGAAGCGAGCTACAAAAGTTTCATCGTCAGTAAATCGGCTTGACATAACTTTAATGGCAACTTCGCGCGCCAAACTAGGCTGGTAGGCACGATAGACCGTCGCCATCCCGCCCTCGCCCAAAACGCCCCGTATTTCGTATGGGCCTATTTGTTTCAAGTTGCCTGCTGCCATGTTGTTACTGCCTTTTAACCTAACCCCCTGGCCCCTTCTACTTTTGGGAAGGGGGAATAATTATTTTTATTCTGACTTCTGACTCCTGGCGTCTTACTTACTATAATCTTTATCCTTCAGCAACTGAAAGATGAAAATCAGAACCATGCAAACCAAAATTATTATACCGAGATAGCCCCATTGCAGGTAGACCCCTGTATCAAAATCGGCTTCGCGTTTGGGGAGAAGATACCAGTCGCCATTCTCGAATTTGATGCCGCCCCGGAACAGTTTTTCAATGTCGTTGGCAAATTCGGGGGGCGGGCCACTAAACTTGATTTTGGGGGAGGGTAATTTGTCCAATTCGGTCAGCTTGCCGACAGCCCCATAGCCCCAGCGCGTAATCGTCAGGTTAGAGATAGCCGTCCCAATCAGCCCCATTTTGTCCAGCGAGACCACCGCCCCACTAAAAATAATTTGAGGAATCAGCACCACTGGCACAAAACTGGTGGCTCGGTCACTGTTGTTGGTCAGGGCACTAATAAGCAAGCCCATCGCCACCCCACCCAATGCGGTTAGCAGCAGGGTGAAAAAGATGTAGAAAAGAAACTCCGGCGTGGGGTTGTTCAGCCCGATAACCAGCCAGACAATCAGCATCAACACCAAAACCTGAACAATAATCAAAATAGTCTGTACTACCAGCTTGGAAAAAATATAAGGCGCGATTTTAAGGCCAATCCGCCGCTCTCGCCGATAGATATTGCGTTCCTTGACGATTTCGCGGGCAGCATTGTTGGTGCCAAACCAGACTGACACAATAGTTAGCAAGAAGACCAGCGTTTTGGCACTGCTGAAATTCCCGGTTTTATCGTCCCACTCTCCCCGATTAAAAACCAGCAATAATAACAAGGCGATTATAGGCGATTGCAGCAGTAAAATCAGCAGATTCTTACGGTCACGGGTCAGAGTTTCAAAATAACGGCGGGTCAGGATATTTAACTGGCGCAGGGCTGAAACATTAACCTTAGTGCCCCGGAAAAGGGTTTGGGGGGCGGTGGGAGTTGGTTGATGAATACTCCCGGAAGTGGACGCGCCGGGATTCTGTTCAAGATGTATGCCAAATTTCTCGGCTTCATTAGCGATAGCTCGTAAACGCGAAATAATATTTTTATTGTAAAAGGGCGATACCAAAAACTGATTGGCCCACTCTTCAGGGGTCCGTTCCTGGTCAAGTTTATTATAAATTTCGGTGAATTTGCTAACCTTGAAATATTCCAGGGCATCTTTTGGTGCGCCGTAGAAGGCCACATAACCACCCCGCGCCAGGAAAATAACCCGGTCGCATAGTTCCACGTTCTGAGTAGCGTGGGTAATCAAAAGAACGGTGCGCCCCTGGTCGGCAAGCTTGCGTAACAGTTGCATCATACGGCTTTCCAGGCCAGGGTCAAGGCCGCTGGTGGGCTCATCCAGAAAGAACAGGCTAGGTTTGCTGATTAGTTCGGCGGCGATACTTACTCGTTTACGCTGCCCGCCACTGAGCAGACTAATCTGGGTATCGCGGCGTTGGGTTAGACTCAAGTCGTCCATCACGTCTTCCAAACGCTCGTTAATTTCGGCCTCGGTAGTATCCTGGGGCAAGCGTAGGCGGGCAGCATAATAAAGGGCTCGATAGACCGTTAATTCGGCGGGTACAATATCGTCCTGGGGTACATAGCCGATAGCCGAGCGATATACCTCCATCTGAGCGTAATAGTCGCTTTTGTTGTAAAGTACCGCCCCACCCGTAGCGGGACGTACCCCGCTAATTGAGTCAAGCAGGGTAGATTTACCCGTACCACTACCGCCTACTATTGCCACAAATTCGCGCGGCAAAATCGTGAAGGTGCAGTTATGGAGTAGGCTTACATCTTTTGAGATTTGTTTGCTCAGGTTCACCACATCCACCCGCACGCTGTCGTCGTCCTGGCTGCGATACAAGAGCCCTTGCGAGAACATAAAGCGATATGGCCCGATATTTATCAGGTCGCCATCGTTGAGTGGCGCGGGGGTGGTAAGGCGGTTGCCATTGACGAAAGTGCCGTTGGTACTTCGGAGGTCGGTCAGGGTAAAAGCCCCACCTTGATTTACCACCTGACAATGGCGGCGCGAGATTTGAGGGTTATCCAGCAGAATATCGTTGGCGGTTTGTTCCCGCCCAATCGAGGTAAGGGGGCGTGAACGCAGGTTAATTTGTTCCAGCGAACGCTCGTCAATGGTAACAGGCGGGGATGGGGGGCTGACTGCTGCACCTGGTGGCGGCATAATGGGAATTGAGCCTGTGCCAGTTGGCAAAAGGGTGGTAGGCGGCGAGTCTTGCAGACGTAGCCCAGTGCTGCCGGGTGGTTGACTGGAAATTGGTGGGTTAGTTGAACCGACCAGCTTAAAAGCCATCCGCACCAGACCGATGGTAATAATATCGCCATCTTTCAGGATAGCTCGTTGGCTTTGCTGCTCGTTGATATAGAAACCGTTAGCACTACCCTGGTCAATGGCGGTGTAGACGTTATTTTCGCGTACGATTTCGACATGCTTTCGACTGGTTTGCGAGTCGGATAGAACAATGTCGTTATTAATACCGCGCCCAATAGTTGTAACACGGTCAGAGAGCGGGTGTTCGCGCCCTTGCTGGTTGCCAGTTAGCATATGCAAACGGGCGGCAGGATGGGATTGGGAACGGTCACTATTTGCCACTCTTAAATCTGTCACAAAATCACCCTTCTGAAAAGTAACGAGTAACGAGTCGAAAGTGCTGAGTAACGAGTCGAAAGTCAAACCTAACCCCCTGGCCCCCTTCCCTAACAAGGAAGGGGGAACAAGAATCCTTCTTTTTATTCCTCCTCATCCCTCATCCGTCGAGTTATTTCAGGTTGTTTTTGTCAATCCGAATAACCGTCGTGGGCGCGTCGTCGGGGTCTAAGTTAGGTTCTGGTTTCTTTTCCTCTTTAGCCGGAGCTGGTCCACCGTAATTCCCCTTCAGGTAAGTAGTGGGCAAGTCGCTAGGGTCTTGCAGCGAAGGTTGAGGTGGCTGTTGAGGTTGGTTACTCTTTTTCCCACCTATTATTTTAGTTGCCTCATCTTCTCCGGGCAGATTAGGAGTAACCGGAGGTTGCCCATACTGTGGCTGTTGCTGATAAGGGTCATATTGTGGGTACTGCCCATATTGTCCGTATTGCCCGTACTGCCCGTATTGTGGGTACTGCCCCTGTTGCGGTTGATTCGGGTCGTACGGTGGGTACTGCGGTTGTTGCGGCTGGTTCGGGTCATATGGGGGGTACTGCGGTTGTTGTTGATACTGCCCATATTGCGGGTACTGCCCATACTGTCCATATTGTTGTTGGTTTGGGTCGTAGGGTTGTTGATATTGGCCCTGTTGTTGATAAGGGTCATACTGCCCGTACTGCCCATATTGTGGGTATTGGGCCTGGGGATTTGGTTGTTCAGGCGTGGGCGTCTGGTAAGTGCCATACTGCCAGTTGTTATATTCCACAGGCTGATTATCAGGAATCGGCGCAGGGGTTTCCTGCACAGGCACCACCGGGTCGGGAGCTGGTGTTTGATAGGAAGAATATTGGTTGTAATTGTAGCCGCCAACTACCGTCGCGGCTGTCTCAGACTCACTCTGGGCAGCAGGGGCGGGCTGAATTGGTTGGGCCGTTGGTTGTTCAGGCGCAGCTTCAGGTGTTTGATAGCTACCATATTGCCCATAGTTGTTGAAGTTACCCATTACAGTGGGTTCACTCTCTTCCACCGCCGGAGGAGTAGGGGGAACTACAGGCGCAGGGGTAGCGGCTGGTTGCTGATTCAGATATTGAGCGTAATTATACCCGGCAATGACTGTCGAAGCGGTGTCGGGAGCTTCCGCGACCACCGGGGCTGGTGGAGTATAGGTTGGAACTACTGGTTCAGGGGTAACAGGAGCTTGATAACCGCTATTTTGCCCGTAGGTGTAACTGGTGGCGGCGTTTTCTGGTACTGCCGGGGTAGCTGGAATTACCGGGTCAGGAGTAGGAACTTGATAAGGAGTATATTGACTATAGTTGCCCATTACGGTAGCTGCATTGTCATCAGCGTTTGGGGTTGTAGGCGCAACTGGCTCAGGGGCAGGAGCTTGATAGCTATAGGGTTGGTAGCTATAGCCGCTGGGGGCGGTACTGGTCACATCCTCCACCGGAGGGACAGTCGGAATTACAGGCTCAGATATCGGAGCTTGATAACTATAGGCCTGGTAATTATAGCTATCGGGAGCGGTACTGGCGGTATTTTCCACCACCGGGGCAGTCGGGGCAATTGGTTCGGGTGTTGGAGCTTGATAGTTATTAAATTGATTGAAATTGTAGCCACCCACTACCGTAGCGGCATTATCATCCGCCGCCGGAACTACGGGCTCAGGGGCGGGAGTTGGTTCCGGGGTACTATAAACCGGGGCTGCCTCATAATTCAGACCAGTTGCTTTCAAAGGCTCGACCTCCAGCGCGTTAACGGGTGGGGTTGGCACAAAACTTCCCGGCTGAATCGCCGATTGACTAATTTCTTCCACTTCGGGTTCAGGCTCAACTGCCGTATAATCGGCGGGAGCATAACTATAAGCCGGAGCAGTTGAGGCATAGGTGCTTACAGGAGCTTCGGTGGCCACCGCCGGCGTATCTTCAATTATTGGTAGAGGACGACTTGCTGCTACCGCCGGGTCCTGGAAACTGAGAATAGCTTGCCCAATTCGCAAGATATCGCGATGTACCAGAGTATAAGGAGTACCAGCTTCCAGAGGAGTATCCTTGATTGTAATAGGATTTTCGCTACCCAGGTCAACTATCATCAAATCGCCGCCCTGCTGTTTAATTACGGCGTGGTAGCGGGATACATAAGGGTCATCAAAGCTTATATCGTTATCCTCACTACGCCCAATAGTAGTAATAGTTGGATTTAATTCAAAGCGTTTACCGATTTCCGGACCACGCTGCACGACCAGATAGCAAGTTGGCATTTTATTTCTCCTAAATTTCTTTCTCGAACTATTGACTGGTAAGCGGTGTGATAACCAGTTCGGTAAACATTGCCAGGGGCAAATTTATCAAGGCAGCTCCATCTTTAGTAGATTCTACAAATCCAAAACTTCCACTGGCGAATCCAATTTTACCACCAATTTGGGGCTTATCCAGAGCCATGCTTTGTAAAATGGTACTATTTGCTTTAATTCGCACATAACCTGTCGTTGCTTCCAGGCTCAGGCGTACCGGTTGGTCGCTATTGAGGCTGGCACCGTCACTCCAGGGTACAATTTCCCGCCAGACATTGCCGTTACGTTGTAAAACGGCGAAGCGATTTTCACTTACACAAAACAGATAATACTCATTCTGGCTTTTTTGCCAGAAAATCAAGCCATAAAAGTAGCCCGCCGGACGGTTTAAACCAGGAATCTCGGCGGTAAACTCGGCCCGAAATTCATCAAAAGTTCGCCCGGTGTAAACACTCCAATTGATTTCGTTGGGCTCGCCTACCCGCACAAAATATCCGTTAGTGCCATTGGGTAGTTTACCATAATACGCCAATACGTTGTCAGGCAAACCGCCCCGGTTATCACCAAAGCTATCCTTGAGCAGTGAACCGACTGGCACGGCCCCTAGCAATTCGGCTGGCCCGCCCCGAATATCCTCGGTTGGGCCAAGTTTGACACTACCGTAGCCACTACCGGGGTCGGGTTTGTCCAGTTCAGCTTTGCCAAGCGGTAGCACATTTCGCCGTAAATATTTCTCAACCTGATTGGCGTTGAAGCTGGGTGCAACTCCCCAGATAATGGCAGCGAGCCCCGAAACCTGGGGCGCGGCGGCACTCGTGCCGCTAAAGGTTTGCCCCAACGGCCAACTTTGCAAGCTGGCGTTCCCTGCTGCAACCAGGTCGGGTTTCGGGCGACCATCGGCGGTTGGGCCACGACTGCTGTAATCTTGCAAGGTGGTCTGCTCATCGTCTACTGCGCCTACTGCTATTGCTCCCCGTGCGTCCCCCGGCGTAGCCACACTTTCAGTCGGGGTGTTTTCTTCAAAAGTGGCATTGTAGGCAAACAGGTCAAAACGCAAATTACTAATGGCCTTTTTGGAATCGGTACTCCGTACCTGGATATAGGCCGTTTGCCCCGCTTTAGCCCGGAAAGGGGCTAACTCTGCCGGATGTTTCTGGCTACCCTCGCCCTGAATGTTGCGGGAACTGGCCAAGGGTTGGCGATTTTGATCCAGAATATATAAATCCAGGTTAGTGACAGGCGCGTCCCAGTTTTCATCCCAGCGTAGCGAAACCCAGGCTGAGTCGGCATTTGGTGTGAATTTCAGGCTCAGGCTGCTGCCAAATTGCTGATAGCCGTTATCATCGGGCTGAAAAGTTCCCCGATAGTGGGCTTTGGCGTAGTTCCCCACCGCTACAATTGGCAACGCTCCCCGGTTACGGGCTTCCTCCAGCTTTCGGGATAAGAGGCTATTGCCATCGCTGGGCCATAAACCGCCCCAGGCCAACGAAATCTGGATTATCTGGACTTTATTTGCCAGTAACCAGTCTATCGCCTGAGCAAAACTTACCTCATCCTCAATTGGGGCAAGATACAGGGTGGCATCAGGGGCCAAACTATGGACAATTTCACTGACCGCCACGCCATGCCGCTCTTTGCCTTCGCCGCCCCCGTAAAGAAAAGAATTAAAAACCAACTGGTTACTGATGGGAAGGGCGGTTCCAACAAAGCTCTGGTAGCCACTAAAACCGCTATCAATTACCCCGACTTTGACCCCTTTGCCTTTATAACCCAATTGTTGCCAGCGTTCAGCCCCTGAACCATATAGACCCTGGGGGTTAGAAGTTTTAACCTGAGTATTGGGCGGTGCTATCAAGATTTTAAGGTCACGCACGGCGGTCAGGGAGTTGAGTTCGTCCCAGAAGCCGTTCCCTTGCTGAATATTTTGCACCAGTTGGGGCAGGCTTACCCGTACCGTCAGATATTGTTGATAACTGGCACTGACTTTTGCCCCTAGTTGCTGTAATTTGGCCTGAACCGCTGCTAAACTTTCACGTTTGTCCAGAGTCAGCCCAAAGCGCAGATTTTCCTGACTATCCAGCAATCCGCTATCCTGGGCCAGTTTCCGCACAGCCTCCAGCCCATTACCCTCAGCCGTGCGGTATTTTAAAAGTAAATCCGCCAACAGACTGTCAGTCTTGGTTTCAGTCCTGGCTGGCTTTGGGGTCGGGGCGGGTGTTGGTTGTTCTGCGCCACAGGCCACCAGTAATAGCGTTAAAATTAACACTAGCCCGACCCATCCTCGTAGCAGTTTATTTACCCGTGCCATATCCAATGCTTCTATGCTTTAGGTGTAGGTGATGGGGTTGGAAGCGCGCTGGAAGGCTGGGGTGGGGCTTCTTTTCCGCCGGGTTGCACATCTATCGGGCGGGAATTGGTGGAACTAAAGGCATAATAAAGTTGCAGGGTGTCACCACTAACCACCACTTTTTCGGCGGTTTCGGCTACTGCCCGGTCATTTTCAACCGTGAATTTATAATTGGTTGGCAACTCCGTACCTTTGGCGATGGCTTTTAAGCTCCACACTCCGGGCAAAAGTTCACCGGGACTAGCCACAGCGGTTTCAAAGGTATAATAATCCTTGTCGGCTGGAAGAGGCTCTTTGAAACTTTCGCTGCCAATCAGGTTATAGGAAACAGCATTTGCCCCACTTTGGGATATAACCAGCTTAAAGTCCGGGCTATTGGGCTGAGTATCCGGCGGAAAGTTTTTGACAGGGATTTTAATCTGGATTTTTTTGACAGCACTGCGGTCTATAGCGTAACTACCACTGGCCGTAGTCGGAAGGGCGGTTGCATTAGCCAGGGTAGTGGCGATACCCAGTGTTGGAGTTAACGCGACACTACCGGGTGCGGTGTTACTCAAAGATACAATAGTGGTGGTGGCAGGGTTGATGGTAGTCGTGCCCGCTGCCTGGGTACTGGTAGCATTATTATTGGAGTTGTTCATTGCCAGAAAAACCCCACCTGCTATGAGGGCCACTGCCAACAGCACTAATACCAAACCAAAAGCCCCACCTCGGCTTCGTTTAATTACAGGCATTGGGGTGGTAGGTTGCTCAAATTCGCGGGCAGGTGGAATTGCCGCTATTGGGCTGGCGGTTATTGCGGCCTCGTGATTGCTACCGTTTCCGCCTTTAACCAAGCGAACCTTATCAGTAGCGGTTTCTTTAATTGGCAATTGCATTGTAGCAGTCATACCGGAATGAAATTTGCCGTTCAGGATTGCCGGAATCGGCTCTCCCACTTCGGCTATCCCGATAACCAGGACGCTGATATTGTCTACCCCACCCCGTTCATTCGCCAAATCAATCAATTGTTGGGCGGCCTGATTCAGATTAGGGGCAGTGGCTACAATCGTCCCCATTTCCATTTCCTGCACCAGACCGTGCAAACCGTCCGAACAGAGCAGAATAATATCGCCTTTCAGAATTTCTTCCTCGAATAAATCAGGTTCGACCTCGTTACGATGTCCAATAGCGCGGGTGATAATGTTGCGAATCATGCTTTTGGAGGCTTGTTCAGGGGTAATTGCCCCAATATCTATCTGGTCTTGTACCAGCGAATGGTCGCGGGTGACACGGTGAGGGATGCCATTTCGGATAAGGTAGGTACGACTATCGCCAACATTGCCTACCAAAACCCGGTTGCCCTTGATTAAAGCCAGGGTCAGGGTTGTACCCATTTGGCCCTTGCCGGAGGTGTTGCCCTGATGATGTACCTCAGCGTTGGTTAAAAAGATCGAATTTAATAAATCTTCGGCTATATTACCGGTGTTTTGACTGTTGTAAAACTGTTCAAAAAGGGTGGTGATGGCAAGTTCGCTGGCGACTTCTCCCGCCGCATAGCCCCCCATCCCATCGGCAACCGCGAAAAGGTAGCCTTTGTCGGCCAATTTCTCCGGCCCAAAGTTTTTACCACTTCGTATTATCAGGTCGCCTAAATAGTCTTCGTTGTGGTCTCTTTTGCGACCAACATCGGTAAGAGCTACGGGGTCTAACTTAAGCAAGGTATAATCCTCCAACAGATAACATTTTGCCTTGTGACCGTCCGGCTTTATACGGTCTGCCACTTTTTAGTGGCTAATCCGGTGAAATTACTTTTAATGTCGAGAAACCCCAGCGGGTAGCCCTATTTTTAACCTTCTCCCTTCCTTGCTAGGGAAGGGGGTCAGGGGGTTAGGTTACTTCCTACCCTAGTTTAGCTTAATTGAGTCAAGAATAGTGTTAAAAGACGCACTAACTGTCTCGAATTTTGTCTTTTCCGAGCCAAATTCAACCACATAGGTATCTTTGGCAGTGTTTTCCACAATAACTACTACTTCTCGCGTCAGATTATTAGTGCGCGGGTTGGTATATTCCATGTCTATGACTACGCCACCGGAAGGCGTAGCGTTACTTTCCTGTTTGGTAACATTCAGGTCAGGATAATTTTTCTTGAGAACAGTTACGATACTGGTTGCTCTGGTTTCAATATCTCCCGGCAGCCCCACAAAACGGGTTATAACGGCAAATTCCCCATTTGGGCCAACCGACTCAATCTTGCTAATGTCTCCCTGGTCAGAAGTACGGGTTGTCCAGTTGCTGGGCATAGTGACAGTTATTCCGAAATTATTAACCACTCCACTACTGGCGGCGGTAGTAAGCGGGCCGGGCGAGGGTGGGGGCGGATTGGAGCCGCTTAAACCCTGGGGTGGCGGAGTAGTGGTTACCGGGTTGGTAGTAAAGGTAGGGGCTAGAGTACCACCCGAATTAACCCCGGCGGTATCAGTCCCGGAATTTGATTTATTGCCTCCAAGCAGTACCACCAGTGCAATTACCCCACCCACTATTACTAATAAACCCACCAACAGCAAGGCTATCAGTCCACCATTGCCTTTTTTAGGGGGTTGTTGATAGGTTGGTTGAGGAACATAACCGGGGTAAGCGGGTGGTTGTTGAAATCCTGGTTGAGGCTGTTGGTAGTCCAACGGCTGCTGGTAGGGCTGTGGTTGTTGATAATCCACGGGCTGTTGATAGGCCGAGGGTTGTTGAAAATTTTGGGGCTGAACGGGCGGCTGTTGATAGGCCGGCGCGCTATAACCCTGATAATTAGGTTGGGGTTGGACGGGCGGTTGTTGATAAGCTGGTGCACTATAACCCTGATAGGCGGGTGGTTGGGCTGGCGCAGGGTTATCCTGAAAAATTGTGCTGGTATCGCCGAAGCGCAAACTATCACCGTTCCGTAAAGTCACGGGAGATGAAGGGCTCATGCGCTGCCCGTTAATATAACTACCGTTGGCTGAACCAAGGTCAGTTACAACCATTACACCATTTTGATTTTCGATTTGGGCATGTCGCCGAGATACCTGGGTATCATTTAGCAAAATGTCGCTGCCAACCTGCCGCCCCACAATCGCAACCGGGGCGTTTATTTCAAACGTTTTCCCGGCATCTGGCCCATTTTGCACTACCAGTTGCATATCTAGCTCCCGTCTCGCTAGTTACATCTTGAGTTTTTATAGCCTAAATGCTACATCGGTGTACTGAATAATCAGACTAGAGTGTGGCGAACAGATTTGTAATAGCCCACAAACCCTAACGTATTCCAGCTTTGCTACATTCTAAAGTATCCAAATTATAAAAGCAATAGACCGTTTCAGGTATTAAGCATTACCCGAAATTGGGCTGGTAATTAGTAGCATATTTTCCATAAACTCCCTGGTCCGTTCCACTTCTTCAAGCCCTCGCTCTGGATTAAGGATACAGCGACAGGTGCGGGTATAAGAGCCAATAATTTGAAGGTCGCTTCGGCCTTCCTTCCAAATCCAGTCGTTACCTGCTTTATCGCGCAAATATAATTCAGCTTCCGTGCGCCCGAAGGGTTGGGCTATATCGAATCGGTGCGAACGGTCTGACCCTCTGAAAATATAAAAACCATCATACCAGCCCGGCAAATTTATTGCCCGACGTAGGTGGGCGTTATGGCCCAAACGCTCAAAAATAGCTGCTTCTGGCTCTGAACGCACTTCGCTCAGGATTTCGGCGATTTCCAGATAGCCTATCAAGTAAAATCCGGCCTGTGCGGTAAACTGCCCATTCTGATAGTCGGTCAGCCGCGCCAGAAAAACCAGCAAGTCGCCCACCCGCATCTGTTTCAAGCCCATCGCTCGTACGGCCCGCCCACACTCGTCCCCATAGGTCCAACCATCAAATTCTGGGTCAAAATGGGTGATTTTATCCCATTGGGTTGGAGGGAGGTAGCGAGTAAGCGGTTGCGAAGCTTCGTTCCAGCATTTTAGCTCGCTATAACGTACCAACCCTTCCCCGCTCTGAAATTCCTTACGTTCCGGGATGGTCACGAATTCAAAACGACCATCTGGGAAGCGCGGGCTTTTTAGACCTTTGCCCATATGGCTGGCATTGACTCCCACGTTTGCCAGATATATTTTGGGTAAAGTTTGGGTCATTAGTAACTGAAAACTATTCTTATCCTAAAAAGTATTACAAAGCTGAAAGTAGCCTATCCAATCAATTATAACAGACTTGTATCTGGATTCTGTGAGATAATTAACTGTAAGGGTGTTAATAATCTCACATCTTGGAAATGGGAACTTTTTGGGCAATTTTGAGTATATTCTGTAGGTTGGTTTTGAAGTCCAGCCGGTAATGTTAAATTGAACTTGGTGTTAGAAAGTTATTTTGGGAGGTCAAATTAATGGGTATACTGACTTTGGTGGCTGGGATAATCCTGATTGGGATTGGAGCGTTCGGGGTTTACAACAACTGGGGACGCTTTAACAGTGGTTTGAAGTCGGCGGAAAAAATGGCCCCGATTTTCACCAGTGGCGCGACTCTGATTCTAGGGGTGATTATTCTATTCTGGAATCTGGATTTCTGGTTTCTGATATTGGGTCTGATACTGTTCGGGATAGGATATCTATTGCGCGGCCCCGCCAGTGCCCGTTACCGCTAGGGTAATAACGAGTGCTGAGGACTAAGTTGAAAGTATGTTCCCCCTTTCCTGATTCAGGGAAGGGGGCAGGGGTTCAGGTCGAAACCTCGTTACTTTTCCGCGCCTTCGGGGGGATAAACCACCGCTACGCCCATTTTCACCAGGTCGGCGGCGACGCGGGTTACGGTCATAACATTCTGGCCTAATTCGTTGGCTAGAGTGTTGATGCTCTTGGGTTCCATTACGATGCGGGTTAGCACCGACCAATGATAAGGTTCAATCATCACCTCACTACGCGGTTCGGCAGCCATCCCAATTCGATGCAGGGTGGAAGGGATTATCGGGTTGTATTTATTCCAGTTATCCAACCAAAGGGTCGCCCGTACCTGTAGGACAGGCAAAGAGGCCTCGATAGTTCGTTTGGGCGGCAGGGCTATATTTACCTCAAACATAAAGTCGCCAATCTTCCAGCCAAAAAGCTGAAAGAGGGCCAGCGCACCACTGACTGAATCTAACCTGGCATCATAAACTTCGCCTTTATCCACATAAATTGCCCCTAATTCCGGGCCACTTTTCATGTGTAACATGCCAGTTTGTTTCTGTATATTGAGCAAAGATAACAAGGAGCTTGGCGAGAAGGCACTTAATGAGCCTGATAACACTACCTGCCCCTGGTTTTTGAGGGTTTCTGGGCTGGACGAATTATATTCAGGAAGTTCTGGCACGGCTAATCTTCGTTCTGGTAAGCGTTCGGTAGCTTTATTCCGCAAGTCATTTACCGAGCCGTTGGGGTTATTATTTTGCCCGTTCTGGTAAATTCGATTGATTTTGTTGTTGGTATTATCATTACTCAGGTTGTTGTCATCGGAAAAGCCCCCGTTAAAGTTACCCCCGGAGTAATTCCCATTATGAGTGCCATTTTCAAGACCATTGCTATCCGACATTGAATTTTTCCTACTGACCGGGCGGTCTTTTTCGCTTTACTACAAAAGTGCTTTCACATTTGAGGTGATATTACCATTAACCCAACTTGTATTGTAATTTAATATGTTTAGTTTTATTCTACTACAAAATTTTATGAAAATCTATAACTCTCGTTTTGGGTTACGTTAACTGGTACTTTTTCACTAGGTAGGGCTAGCCAAAAATACTATACTGGATTTAGCTTTTTTAGGAAATATTATTCCACTGGCAGGTCGTCGCGTTCCCCCCACTCGTTCCAACTACCATCATAATTGGTCAGGGAAGGGTAGCCAAGCATACTCAGGGCGAATAATACCGAGGTTGCGGCTACACCACCGTTGCAATAGGCTACAACTTGTTTGTCTGGCTCTAGCCCGGCTTTGGCCGTTATATTTTTTATTTCAGTCAGGGGTCGGAAAGTCCCATCTTCCGGGTTAATTAACTCTTCCCGCGCTAGATGTAGGGCACTCGGAATACGTCCGCCTCGTTTGGCTCGTCGGAGTTTACCAGTGTATTGGGCTTCTTCGCGGGCATCCAGAATGATAGTACCTTCCTTGCGAATCATGCCCAGCACATCCTCGGCGGTAGCTCTTAACCCTGGTTGGAGTCGGGGAGTGAAGGTTTCCGAAGTGTAAGAAGGTAATTCGGTAGAAGTGGGACGACCTTCCTTGAGCCATTTTTTCCAGCCCCCATCCAAAACCCGCACGTTTTTATTGCCGTAATAACGGAAAACCCACCATAGTCTGGTTGAGAATTGCATGGCCGGATGTGCATCGTAGACCACAACTATTTGCTCATCGCCAATTCCGGCTTCCCCTAAAACTTTTGCCAGCTTTTCAGGCGGGGCTACCTGGACGGGAACCTGGTCGGCTAAATCCACAATATCGCTAATCCAGTCCAGATAAATCGCGCCGGGAATATGGGCTTGCTGATAATCTTCCCGCGCCCCTCCATACTCAGCTTTTTGGCTACCATCTTCCAGCTCTCTGGTTTTTACATAGCCCCGAATATCCACAATTCGCACCTGGGGGTCGTCTAAATGGGCCGCCAGCCACTCGCTATCTACTAAATGTTCTTCTTGCATAAATTTCTTTCTTTAGTGTTTATGTATTAAAAGGCATTTTTCCAACAACTGGCAACCGGCAACTCTTAACCGATAACCGAATCTGCCATTGTGCCTAGGTCATTAGTATTATATTTCACGAGACTAACAGCACCTTACCAGATAGTCCTATTGTAGCTTATCAAAAGCAGATTGTGAAATTATAATCAATTGAGAAGTAAAAATTCGTTAATATCGAAAATGCCCAGGAGGTTCAACACTACCATGCCCCATAAAATTATTGTGAATCAATTACAAAATCGCTTACATTCAATGTCCAATCACCTGTTAACGATTTCGCTTTTTATGGAAGAGTATGACTCGCCTGAAGTAATTTCACAAGAAGAATTCAACCTTATAAAAGAGCGGGTTAGCTTAATTACCAATGACCTTATTGAAAGCCGCGAACTAACTCATAAACTGATGCTGCTGGGGAAAGAAAAGTGCCCACCAGAATCTTTTGAAAGCAGCAATTTTTCGGCTATTTCTTGACAATTTCTTCCAGCGGTTTGGGCGTGGTCTTAGTAGCTTGTTCTTTAGCCTGGTTGGCTTGCCCACTTTGATGTAAATAAGATATGACCAAACCAAAAATAAATAAAGAAATCATCACTAGCAAGAAAATGCTGAATAAGCGATCATCGGGCTGCGGTAGCGCGGTAATTTCGATGCTGTAGGGTGTACTCGTAGTGTTGTTCTCGATATTAAGTTGAAGCTGATATTTCCCCTCGGCGGGTAGAGAATCGGCTACCTCGTAAGTACCAGGGTCGGCCTCCGGTGCGACCAGCACATTTCTGGTAACTAAAATTTGGGGGTTAGCTTCGGTTCCGGGTCCGGTCAATTGCTTGAATTGCACCTTTACGGTAGCGTTACGGACAGGCCATTCCTGGTCTACTCCGGCTTTTTGCCCAATTCTGATGGTAAGGGTAATCTTTCCCACCGAAACCGGGTTGGGTGAGGCCCACACCGAAATATGATATTGCCCCGCCGTACCATCGCTTATCAAAGCCCCTGCCGCGTTCACCGTTCCAGAATTCAAAAGCATGACGGTTATTAACATTACTAAAGCGACCAGTATATAAATTGGCTGCTTCCTTTTTTGGTTCATAGGCCACCCACAAAATCCAAAATAGTTGTTGATTTTCGGAAAATTAGAACAAGTGCCATCAGTTATGCTAAAGTATTTCCTGACAACCTTGCAGCAATTCGCAGTTATTAAGAATCATTTTAACGGAAGGGGCTATGGGGGTCAACGCGGGTCAGGTTAAGAAAGGTTAAGTAAGAGTTGGTATTATCGGCTACATCGTAAACTATTTCACAGTTGTATAATGTGGCATGGAGATAGCTGCTTAATTTTAATCCGGCAAAATACGCTGATAGCCAGAAAACAGGATAAATTACTAATGTCAGAAACAATAATTGAGAAAGAGATAATCAGCGAGGAACATTCCACCAACGGGCATTCTGATTCAAAACCAGCCCGAATTAGCAAAATCAAAGCCGAAGCCCCTCAAATTGAGGCTTCCTACGTCTACCCCTTCACCGCGATTGTGGGACAGGAAGAGATGAAACGCTCGCTACTACTCAACGTTATTGACCCCCGAATTGGCGGCGTAATGATTATGGGGCATCGCGGCACAGGGAAAAGCACCATCGTGAGGGCGTTGGCGGATTTGCTACCGCGTATTAAAGTAATTCAGGGTTGTAAATATGGCTGTGACCCTGACCCGGATAAACGGGGCGGGCTTTGCCGGGATTGTCGCGAGAAATTAGCAAAAGGGCAAAAGTTGATAGGCCATTATTCGATGGTGCCAGTGGTGGATTTGCCGTTAGGCGCAACCGAAGACCGGGTGTGCGGTACTATTGATATTGAGAAAGCTCTTAGCCAGGGCATAAAAGCCTTTGAACCGGGGCTATTGGCACGGGCTAACCGGGGCTTTCTTTACATTGACGAAGTAAACCTGCTGGAAGACCATCTGGTGGATGTGCTGCTGGATGTGGCGGCAGGCGGCGTGAATGTGGTGGAGCGCGAGGGTATCAGTGTGCGCCACCCGGCTCGATTCGTTTTGGTAGGCAGCGGCAACCCCGAAGAAGGCGATTTGCGCCCCCAGTTGCTAGACCGCTTTGGTCTGCACGCTCGTATCACCACTATCGTTAATCTGATGGAGCGTGTGGATATTGTTAAACGCCGTCACGCTTTTGAAATGCACCCGGCTGAATTTATGGCGGAGTGGGAGCCAAAACAGGAAAGTTTACGGCGCAAGATTCGTGAGGCCCAACGCCTGTTGCCCAAAATCGAATTGCCCGACGAAGTGTTGATGAAAATTGCCGAGCTTTGTATGGCTCTTTCGATTGACGGGCATCGGGGCGAATTAACCATTGCCCGTACTGCCACCGCCCTGGCTGCCCTAAACCATCACAAAGTGGTTGGGTTAGCGGAAGTGCGCGAGGTGTCAACCCTATCGCTGCGCCATCGCCTCCGCAAAGACCCCCTTGATAACACCGATAGCGGGATTAAAATCGAACAGGCGGTTGAAAAAGTGCTTGGGAGCTAATGAACGTTGAGTATATTGTAATTCTAGTCCCCGACCTCGGCGAGGCTGGGAGTTATTTTTCCGAAAAATTAGGTTTTCGACTAGAAGCGGTGCAAGAAGGTTCTTTTGGGGGTACTTTCTGCCGTCATATTTTGTTGGCTGATGCCATTATTGAGTTAATTGTTATTAACGATCCTTATTTAACCTCGAAGGATTTAGTAGAATTCGAGTCACGCTACAAATCCGGCTTATATGCTAATTTGGGAATTTCCCCTGAAAGTGCGGCTTATTATAATTTCCCCCCTAAAGAAATCTCTCATCCCAACGGGGTGGTTTCATTAAGAGAGCTATTAGGGGTCAGGCCGAATTTCTGGTGGGATTTGATTCAAGAGGCCAAAAAT
Organism: Chloroflexia bacterium; assembly: GCA_038207495.1. Classification (GTDB taxonomy): domain Bacteria; phylum Chloroflexota; class Chloroflexia; order Chloroheliales; family Chloroheliaceae; genus Chlorohelix. Next base: position 41,401 of record JBBQZS010000036.1, on the reverse strand, counting down.
TACCCTGAAATAAATAAACATTTAATTCCCAGTTCACCCGCCCTACCCTGGCTAAAGCCTTTTGCTGATTTTGAGCGAGAACCTGACAATGAATCTCGGCAAAGATATTTATACCGCTGCCCCGATACAAAAACGGGCAAACTTACCGCCGCAATCGAAGAACGCGGTATGCATCTTTTTGCGCTGGTTTTGAACGTGAAGGATTTGGAGCAAACACGGGAATGGTTGGCGCGGCAGGGGTTATTGCCACCTCCCGGCGAACAGAATAACGCTGATTATATCTGGCTGAATAATCAACGGGGCTACGGCACAACCTTCTTCCTCGTCCCCGAAAATTTGTAGGGGAAAATCTAAAATCCAATGGCTTTTGGTTGTTAGTTATTGGTTATTGGTTAAAAATCTAAAATCGAATATCTAAAATTGAATGCATTTGACCTTCGACTTTTGACTTTCGAGTCTCTACTTTTTACTCAGTCCTCAGCACTTCCCCGCATGCCTCCCAGACCCGCTCGACACTGACGGTTTGGATGCCACCCTGCTCCCCCGAAAGACGCTGATACTCAGTGAGGGGCAATCCGGCCAGGGTGCTGGATTCGAGGGGGGCTACGGCTCGTCCGCGTGGGGTATAGGGGCCATAGGACAGGGGGTTGCTGGGGCCAAAAACCGCTACCACCGCCGTGCCGCAAGCACCCGCCAGATGCATTAACCCGGTATCGTTGCCTACAAACAAGGCCGCTTTCTCAAATAATGCCCCATTCTCGCCAATATCAAAGCGACCTACCGTATCGAAAATTTTAGCCTTATCGCCGGAAAACGTCTGTAACAACTCGTCCGCCAACTCACGATCTAGCCGGTCTGGTGCACCAATTACTACCACTTGATAGCCCTGTTGGGTTAGTTTCTCGGCGATTCTGGAAAAATTTGGGGCGGGCCAGCGTTTGGAAGGGACATTGGTATCGGGGTTGTTGCCGCCGCCAGGGTGAATAACTGCAAAGGGTTGGTTGAGCTCAAGACCTACCTCCGCCGCCTTTTGCTGAACCTGGCTACGGGCAAGTTCGGATGGGAAAAATTCTGATTTTGGTTGGGTAACTTTTACCCCTAACTCCGTCACAATATCCAGATATATTTCGGCCTCATGTTTGATAGACATATCCCCTGAATATCTCGAAAATGGGACAGGGTTAGAGGGTGTAAGGGTTGCTCGTACATTCAGGGCAAAACCCCGTCCTGCGCTATCTAGCCCGGCTCTTATTTTTGCTCCAGCCAGCCAGGGAATCAAATTCAAAATGGGGGAGCGGTCAAAAACAATAATTCCCTGGTAATGGGTTTTACGTAATTGCCAGATAAAAGAGAGGTAGCCTTTTAGGCTGAATTTCGAGCCTTTTGAGCCAGTATCGAGGATAGCGTTCAACCGCAAATTATTCTCAACGACAGGTCGCGCCCAATTGCTAACCGCATAATCCAGCCGTGCTTCTGGCAATGCCTCCCGTAGGGCCGCTACTGCTGGGGTGGTCAATACCACATCTCCCAGGCAGCAAGGTTTAAGGATTAGCAAGCGGGCTTTTGGAGGCAAATCGCTCAGGCGGGGCGACTTACCCTGAAAAAAATCAAATAGCCACCCTAGACCTTGACAACCTAGCGTGATAAGTTTCTCCCGCCCTATTGCCCCGCGACTACGTTGAAATCCAGTTTTCATTTGGCTAATTGTCAGTTTTTGGTTGCGGGGCTGGTCCAAGGGCAAAGGTCATCTCGCCGCGTGCCGCTATTTCGCCATTTACTGTCGCCAGACCGTTAGCTTTGCAAACCGGGCCACGAATCTGGGTAACTTCGGTTTCCAGGCGCAGAACATCCCCCGGTTGCACCTGTTTTTTAAAGCGTACCGCATCAATTCCCCCAAAAAATCCCAGCCGCCCTTTGTTTTCTTCCATTCCTAGCAAGGCCACCGCCCCCACCTGGGCCAACGCCTCGATTATCAGGACTCCGGGCATCACTGGATATTCGGGAAAATGGCCCTGGAAAAACCACTCGTTGTAAGTTACAGTTTTCAGTCCAACCGCCCGTTTGCCCCATTCCACCTCAATTATTTTGTCTATTAGTAGAAATGGGAAACGATGGGGGATAATTTTCTGAATCTCCGGGATAGTTAACTCCATAAGGCGGCTCTCCTTTGCGTGTATCAGGTAGGCAGATGGGTAAAAATGCTGGTTTATTATAGCAAAAATAAATAATAAGGATGCTTGTTTACTCTTGACAATTTTGCTAAGTGGGCTATAATAAAACAACTGGTATATACATCTAGTCCACGTGCTGAAAAGCACACCCAATCAATTTCTTATGATACCTGCTGGAAGGTAGAGATGTTAAAATTTGGAAATTTGCCCCGTTATTATCAGTTGCGTGAGATACTACGAGAGCAGATACTGAATGGGCAATGGAGTCCTGAAAATCGCCTGCCTTCCGAACGCGAGCTTTCCGAACAGTATGGATTAAGCCGGATGATGGTGCGCCAGTCCGTTACCGAGCTGGTAAAAGAGGGGCTGCTCTATCGCGAACAGGGCAAGGGCACTTTTATAGCCAGTCCGAAAATCACTCAACAGCTTTTACGCCTGACCGGGTTTACCGAAGATATCAAAGCTCGTTCACAGAAACCCACTACCAAAGTTTTGAGTGCTGAAATGTGGGCCGCCGACTCCACTGTGGCGGAAAAGTTGCGGATTAAAGAAGGCCAGTTGATTTTTCGTTTGCGCCGCTTGCGCCTGGCTGACCATGAGCCCCTGGCAGTGGAAATGTCGCTGGTCAATTTTATCGGTTGTGAAAAGTTGCTGGAAGAAGATTTGGAACAAAACTCCCTATACCGCTTGCTGGAGACAAAATATGGCTTGCCACCCGCCGAGGCCGAGCAGGAGCTTGAGGCCGGATTAGCCCGCGAGGAAGAAGCCGGTTTGTTAAAAATTGAGGTGGGCGGGCCGGTATTGCTTACCCGCCGCGTCACCTATACCGAGCGCGGTCAGCCCATCGAATATGCCAAATCGGTTTATCGCGGTGACAAATACAAGTTCTATACCCGGTTAATGCGTGACCGGGAACAGCCGGGAAAGTTTTAGCGCGTGGGGGTTAAAAGTGGCCTGGATGCCCTTCAAGGGGCGTTGATCAAGGGAAAGCGGTTGGGTTTGGTAACTAACCAGACAGGGATAGACAGCCGCTATCGCCGCACCGCCGAAGTTTTGCTGGAAAAGGGTGGGCAGGTTTCGGCAATTTTTGGGCCAGAACACGGCTACTATGGGGTAGAACAGGACGCGCTACCCGTAGCAGATATGGCGCAAGACCGTTGGAGTGGGGCTCAGGTTTATAGCCTTTATCGGGCTGAAGATTTAGCCCAGGGCAAGGAACATCAGGCCTTTAGCCCGCCGCCCGGTAGCCTGAATAATCTGGACGCGCTGGTTTTTGATATTCAGGATGTGGGGGCGCGGTATTACACATATCCTACTACTTTGGGTATATTATTGGAAACGGTAGACTTGCCCATAATTGTCATTGACCGCCCCAATCCTCTAGGCGGGGTAACGGTGGAGGGGCCGGGATTACTGCCCGAATTTAGCTCTTTTGTAGGGCGTTATAACGTTCCGGTGCGGCACGGGCTAACGATAGGCGAACTGGCCCAGCTAATTAACAATTTATATCTAAAGGGAAAAGCCCAAATTGAGGTAGTCAGGCTAGAGGGCTGGCAGCGCGAAATGCATTTTGCGGATACCGCTTTACCATGGGTGTTACCTTCTCCAAACCTGCCCACCCTTGAAACAGCTCGGCTTTATCCCGGCACTTGCCTTCTGGAAGGTACTAACCTGTCGGTGGGAAGGGGCACTACCCGGCCTTTTGAATTCTTTGGCGCACCCTGGATTGACCCGGTACGTCTGGCGCAGGAACTAAACCAAAGACAATTGCCCGGCCTCTATTTCCGGGAAACCTATTTCAAGCCAGCTTTTGACCGTTTTGTCGGTGAGGTCTGTGGGGGCGTTCAGGCTCATATTACGACAAAACCTGGCCCTGACCAGATTGTACGGAGTGGTCTTGAAATCATTGCGGCGGTCTTGCGGCTATATCATGATTATTTTGAGTGGTTGCCTGCCCACTTTGACCGATTAATCGGGAGTGCCATCCCTCGCCATACTCTGGTTAAGGCGGAAGGAGCTTATGAGGCTCTCGGCCCCTTGTTTGAGGAGTGGCGCGCCCAAGAAAAACAATTCCAAACCTTACGGCAAGATTTTCTGTTTTACAACTAATGTTTGACGATACTTTTGAAGCTACTAACTTTCCTGTAATTCCGAATGGAGGAGAAAACATGACTAAGAGTTTTGTAAAAAAGGGCTATAGCCGGGCAGGATTGACCCTGGCGTTGGCCTTTATCCTTACGCTGGTGCTGGCGGCTTGCGGCGACCCAACCGCGACCACTGCCCCTGCTACTACAGCGGCAACTACAACTGCCGCTGCAACCACGGCAGCCGCTACAACTGCCGCTGCAACCACGGCAGCCGCTACAACCACTGCGGCAACTGCCCCACTGGGTGCGCCCGTTAGCAAAAGTGGTTTCAAGGGAACATTGACTTATTGGGCCTTGGGCTATGCCCCGAACGGTGGTAATGCTTTCAGCAAGTCAACCGATTCGGCTGCTGCTGCTTTTATGAAAGCCAACCCCGATATTAAAGTCGAAATCGTTGGTTATACCGCCGATAACGCCGGGTTTGCCAAAATCGTTAATGCAGTACAGAGTGGTTCCGGGGTAGATGCCTTCCGCATCCCTAACGACAGCCTACCAGTATTAGTCGCTCAGGGTGCGGTTGCTCCGATTGATGATTACCTGACCGCCGAAGACAAGGCTGATATTTTGCCCCAGCTTTTTGACCTTGTTAAGTTTGATGGCAAGCTTTATGCGTGGCCTCTCTGGGTTCCTCCGGTAGCGATGTACCTGAACGTAGATGTCTTCAAGGAAAAAGGTATTGACTTACCCAAAGATAGCTGGACTTACGATGAGTTTGTGGATATTGCCAAGAAGCTGACCTTTACTCGCGCTAATGGTGAAAAGGTGTACGGCTATTCCGCGCTGGTAGACCCTGGTTTGGTGGATACCTGGCCGATTATAATGTCGGATGGGGCTTTGCCAGTATCGGCTGATAACAAAAAATACACTTTTAACAGCCCCGAAGGTATCAGTGGTTTAAAGAAGTTAACCGATCTGGCCTTAGTCCACAAAGTGACCCCGCCCGACTTTGGTACTCAGAAGCAGGACGACATTCTAACTGCCATGAAGGGCAGATTACAGGCGATGTGGAGTCGCCCTAGTGGTGATGCTGGTACGCTGGTACAGGCTGGGGTTAACATCGAAATTCGCCAGATGCCCATTGGTAAGAGTGGCAAGAACGTTGCAGCTGGTGGGGTTGGTCTGATTGCGGTTGCCGCCAACAAGGATAAAACTCGTTTGGCAGCCAGCAATGACCTGGTTAAGTACCTGACCAGTGGTGGAGTCGAGAAGGACGTACCTGGATATTACCTGGCTCCGGCGGCTCGTAAGTCGGTGACAGTGGTTGCTCCTTACAACAAGTTTGCTCCTTCGGCGGCAGTGGCCTGGATTACCCCTAGTCTGGTAGTTTGGCCGCAGGTTCGTACCCTTATTCACCCCCGTTTGCAGGAGGCGATTCTGGGTAAGAAGACAGCGGAAGAGGCCCTTAATTCACCCGTCGATGAAGCTAACAAGCTGCTGGCAGGAAACTAGGCGGTTGTCGGCAATTTAAACCTCACCCCAAACCCCTCTCCTGTAAATGAGAGGGGCTTAACTCCCCCTTCCTTTATAGGGCAGGGGGCAGGGGGGGTAGGTTAACCTAAAGCCTGTCACCTAACACCTATTATTAAAAGGTCGAATATATGGCACAAGCAGAGTTAAAGCGGGCAGCACCCCAGAGCGAAGGCTTTGGCAACCGGGTTGGGCGATTTTTCAAGAAATATGGTTGGGGCTATGCTTTTGTATTACCCAGCATGTTAACTTTTCTGGTATTTACCCTTGCGCCTGTGGTCTGGTCGTTTATCATCAGCTTTCAGGATTTTCGACCTCGTGGCAACAATGAGTGGGTCGGTTTCAAAAATTATACCGATGCTTTTACTACTCAGGGTGGGGTATTTGTTACCGCCCTAAAAAATACCGCTTACTATGCCGCGCTTACAGTAACGGCTAATGTGTTTATTGCTTTGATGCTGTCGAGCCTGATTCAACCTCTCAACAAATATGCCCAGACTTTCTTCCGAGCGGCTTACTATTTGCCCGCCGTTACCAGTGCCGTTATTATCGCGGTCATCTGGCGGTGGATGTTTAACACCCAATGGGGCTTTTTGAATTACCTTCTAAGTCTGGTAGGGGGGCAACCTGTACGCTGGCTATCCGACCCCGATATTGCCCTTAATAGTATTACCCTTTCCACGATTCTGACGGTTCCGGCCACCGGGGTGGTGTTGTTCAGCGCGGCGATGGGCAGTATTCCCAAGGATTATTACGAAGCGGCAGATTTGGAAGGGGCAGGGGCAATCCGCAAGTGGTGGAGCATCACCCTCCCGTTGGTTAAAGCCACTACCTTATATATTGTAGTGCTTTATACCATTGCCAGTTTTGAGGTTTTTGAAAAAGTTTATGTAATGGTGCCGAGCGGGGTTGGCGATAGCACTCAAACAATTGTTACCCAGATTTACCAATCAGTATTTTCACAGTTGCGGTATGGAGTAGCTTCGGCTCAAGCGATTGTTCTGTTCCTGATAATCGCTTCAATTGCCGTGGTACAGTTCCGCTTCTTGCGGACGGATGTGGAGTATTAGGATGGCAACGCAAGCAGCAACCCGATCAACGCAAGACCGCCGACAGTTTAAATTTAAGGCAAATAAAATCGTGGCCTGGGTAGCCTTGATTCTCACGACCATAATTTCTTTGTGGCCTTTGTACTGGCTAATTCTTACTGCCTTTACGCCTACCAGAGATACCATTAAAACCCCACCGGATTTACTACCGCTAAATGCCAGTCTGGAAAATTTCCAGCGTTTGTTTGACCAGGCCAAAAGCTATTGGGGTTGGGCTGCTAACAGTTTTATCATCACTTTTAGCATCACCATCTTTCATGTTGTTTTTGATACGCTGGCGGGCTACGCTTTCGCCAAGAAGAAGTTTCCGGGTCGGAATATTATGTTCTGGCTGGTACTCAGCACTTTGATGATACCTATTCATGTGACTCTGACTCCGCTTTATATGGTAGTCCAGAATTTTAATCTGCGGGATAATCTGCTGGCGGTAATTCTGCCCGGTACGGCTAATGTTTTTGGGATTTTCCTGATGCGGCAGTTTATCCAGACTTTGCCCACGGAGTTGGAGGAAGCGGGTCGGATAGATGGTTGCAGTGAGATACGGATTTTCTGGAGTATTATCATGCCCCTCAGCAAACCCGCAATTGGGGCGTTGGCTATCTTTACCTTTGTACGTTTTTGGAACGATTTCCTGTGGCCTTCGATGGTTTTAATCCGGGCTAATTCCTATACCTTGCCAGTGGGAGTTGCCAGCCTCCAATCCGAATTCGGTACAGATTACGGCCTTATCTTCGCGGGCGCAACTCTGGCGGCCTTGCCCATGATTATCTTCTTCCTGGCTTTCCAGCGTTACTTCCTGGAAGGCGTGCGGATGGGAGCGGTTAAGGGGTAGAAGTCAGAATAAAGCTCAAACCTAACCCCCTAGCCCCCTTCCCTTGCAAGGAAGGGAGAATAAAGCTCCTTCTTTCATGAGGTGAGGGGGATAGGTCTGACTAACTAACAACCAACAACTAGCAACCAACAACTACTATGGAACTAAAAGCCAGAATAATAGGAATGATGAGTGGCACCAGTGCGGACGGCATAGACGCGGCCCTGGTTGAGTTTAGCGAGCCTGAACCGGGGCTGGTAGAGTTCCAGTTACTAGGTTTCCGCGAGTCGCCATTAAGTCCCGGTTTGCGGGCGGAAGTATTAGCCGCCTGTGCCAAAGCCGCCGACACCCAGGCTATTTGTAAACTGAATTTTGCGTTAGGCGAAGCGTTTGCCGAGGCAGCCAATGGCCTGTTAAAAGATTTGAATCTTAAACCCGAAGAAGTTGATTTGATTGCCTCGCACGGGCAAACGGTCTGGCATCAGGTGGAGGCGGGGGAGCCAGGTTCAACCCTCCAACTGGCGGAACCTGCCATAATAGCCAATCGTACCAGAATTACCACTTCCGCCAATTTTCGGGTGGCGGATATGGCAGTGGGGGGGCAGGGCGCACCCCTCGCTTCGTTTTTTGATTACGTATTTTTTGCCGATGAATATAAAACCCGCGCTTTGCAAAATATCGGGGGGATTGGCAATGTAACCTTTTTACCAGCCGGGGGCGGGCCGGATTCAGCCAGAGCTTTCGATACCGGGCCGGGTAACGTCTTGATGGACTTTGCGGTGGCCCATTATACCAACGGTACCCAGACTTTTGACCAGGACGGGTTGCTTGGTGCGGCGGGTATGGTTGACGGGGAATTGCTGGCGGAACTACTGCAACACCCCTATTTTATCGCCCCTCCGCCCAAAAGCACCGGGCGCGAACTCTTCAGCGAAAGTTTCTGGCTGGATACACGGGCTAAAGCAGAGCAGCGCGGCCTTTCTCCAAACGATGTGATAGCTACTTTAACCGCGTTCACCGCCAGCAGCATCGCCCTATCCTATGAAGCGTTTGAGCCGGAGGGTGGAGTAGCTGAAGTTATTGTCAGTGGCGGGGGCGGGCGCAATCCCTTCCTGATGAAATTGCTAGGCGAAGCATTGGGCCCAAACATCAGGCTACGGCTGCATGATGAGTTTGGCCTACCCGCCAAGCTTAAAGAGGCTACTTTTTTTGCCCTCTTTGGCTATGAATTGTTAAGAGGTCGTCCGGCCAATCTACCCGCCTGTACCGGGGCATCTCTCCCGGTTGTGCTGGGTCAACTTACCCCTGGCCCCAACTTTGCGGCTTTGCTCCAGCGTTTCGCCCCACAGATGCAATCAAACCTACAACCCCTAAAAAAGCTGCAACTTGCAAAATAGCCCTAAACCACTTTTCAAATTGACATAAAAAAGTACCATTAGCCTATTGCATTTTCGTGCTATAATAGACATAATATTATTGATGTTAACATAACACAAGTATATCAAACCTTTACGCTCACCTGTAACCCTGGGTACAAGCACAACTCGCAGTGCTATACCGTTACAAAAAGGAAGTAGGATTGACTTATGAGACGACGTGGGCCGGCTATTCTCCTGTTAATACTCTTGATTGGGGTCGCAGCGGTTGTAGCAATTTTTCTGCTAACCCGCCCAAGTACCCCCACTACAGATGCGGGCACCGTAACTACTACTGTGGCCCAGAGTCCGGGTAGTATTAATATAGCTACTCCGGTATTAGCTACTGCAACCCCCGCTCCCCAGAATGTCAAAGTGGTAGCCGTTAGTCGCAACCTGAATCAGGGTAGCGTATTAGGGCCAGATGACCTAGACACTATACTAATCTCGCGTACCGAGTTTGATGCAGACCCCAACCGGGACACTTATCTCAGTGACCCCAATGCCGCAATCGGGCGCATCCTGAAAGCCCCTCTTACCGCTCGTCAGGCTTTACGCACCAGCGATATTATTGAAGGCAACTTCTCCAGCTATATGAAACAGTTGGTAGCCGAGAAACGTTTGGAGCCGGGTAAAAAAGCTTTTGCCTATGCGACCAACGACCTTTCCACCGCCGCCGGGTTAGTAGCCGAAGGCGATTTGGTTGACGTAGTGGCGACCTATATTTTCGAACGCAAAGGCGACCAGGATAATGTTTCGGCGGTGGTGTCGGGCGGTGGTAGTAATAATGGTACCCCTGGTTCAGGCCAATCCAGCGTAACCCTTCAACGGTCAGTAGTATTGGAACTTAGTACCAAAACTATTCTGCAAAACGTTCGAGTGTTGCGAGTTATTCGCTTTGGACCGCCAATTACTCCTTTCCGGGTGGAGAAACCAACGCCTACCGCTACAGTTCCATCAGGAGATACCGGCGGGCAACCCGCTACTACTACGGGGGTAGCGGTTGGACCTGGTACTCCTACCCCTCTGCCAACATTGCCACCTTACGAAGAGAGTGGTCGTCAATTTGGTACAACCCAAATCCTGGTGCTGGCAGTAACCGACCAGGAAGCCGAAGTGCTAAAGTTCACCCGTGAGGTTCGGACTACCCTGGCGGTCTCCTCTTTGGTAGGTGTTAATGGAGCTAAACCAAGTTTGCAGCCGGAATTCAGTGCTGATCGGACTATTTTGGCCCAAATCCCGGTAGTACACTTTACCCTGCGTTCTCGCCCGCAAGATACCGCTAACCCGCAAGACCCAGCAGTTACCATTGATAAAACCAGTGGTGTAACTTTCCGAACTCTGGTAAGGGATTATGGTTTACCTATTCCAGAGGCGGTATTTGCTACTCAGATAAAATGACGAGTATCGCTTAAAATTGACCAGGAAAGGATAGGATGAAGGCGGAATTATTTCGACCTTCATCTTTCCTGATTAAATCCCGAAAACTAGCCGATATATCCTAACCCTGAGCAAAGTAAATCTATTGCATGCTAATTGCAAAAATGATAGAATTTTCTATAAGAAGCAAAGTGCCAAATTTTTGCCTTGCTTGGCTTTAAGCATGGCTTTTGATTGTTATGGTTATCGTAAGGTTGGATTGTTAAAATATTTACATTACAGCTCTTTTGATAAACAATTTAACTTGGTAAGTATATAAACGCTGCACTTGACGCGGCAGCCAGAAATTTCTCAGTTAGCAAGGATAACTTTTATGACAGACCCGCAGCAGAAAATCCGTCTGTTGGTAGTTGATGATATTGTTGAGACTCGAAACAATCTAATTAACTTACTTTACTTTGAAAAAGACATTGAAGTTGTTGGGTCGGCTACCAGCGGTTTAGACGGTATCGAAACAGCCAAAAAACTTCAGCCGGACATCATCCTCATGGACATCAATATGCCCGATATGGATGGTATCACCGCTACCGAAAGAATTCGCCAGACCATCCCAGGCGTAGCCGTAATAATGATGTCAGTGCAAGGGGAGCAAGATTATCTCCGAAGGGCTATGCGGGCCGGGGCCAGCGAATTTTTGGTCAAACCTTTTAGTGGCGACGAATTAATCAGCAGCATCCGCCATGTCTACGCCAGCGAGGTCAGCAAACGTCGTTTCGCTCCCGTTTCGCCCTACCCTACTTCGGGTGCTCCCAGTGCAGATGGCGGTGGCTCGGAAGAACTAGGCCAGATTATTAGTGTTTTCAGTCCCAAGGGTGGGGTGGGCCGCTCGGTAATTATTGCTAACCTGGCAGTTTCGGTAAAGCAAATCAGCAAAAAAAGAGTAGCCCTGGTAGACGGTAGTCTTTTCTTTGGCGATATTAGCATGATGATGAACGTGCGCCCCGCTAAAACTATTGGCGATTTGCATGGGCGGGCTGGGCAACTCGATGCTCAACTCCTTCAGGATGTAATGATGTCCCATAGCAGTGATGTAAAGGTGCTACTCGCTCCTCCCAAACCTGACCAGGCCGAGCTTATTCAGGCTGATGAACTTAGCAAAATTTTGCAAGAACTACGGCGTAATTTTGACTATATCTTCGTGGATACCTTCCCATCCCTGAAAGAAGAAACCCAGCTTGCCATTCTGGATGCCAGTGATATTATCCTGACCATTATGACCCTGGAAATGCCTTCGATTAAGGATATACGCCTGTTCCTTGAAGTCGCCGAAATTTTGGAATACTCCCGTGATAAAATAGTGTTGGTACTCAATCGGGCTGATGCCAAACATGGCCTGAAAGTGGAAAGTATTGAGTCAACAATTCAACACCCTATTGCCGCTACTATTCCCAGCAGCGGGGTCGCCGTTACTTTGTCAATCAATCAGGGTACGCCCCTGGTTATGGATGACCCCGGCAACCCTTTCTCGAAAGGTATTGAGGCTCTGGCGCACCGAGTAATTGACGGTACCCTTAACCTGCGGGAAGGCAAAGCTGGCGCAAAAGCTGGCGCGACTAACGGCAATGGCAAAGAAACTAAAAAGTCTGGTATATTTAGCCTGTTTGGCGGGCGTAAATAATCTAATGGTTTTCCCCGTTTTGGTTATAAACCCAAATACAGAGGGTTTGTATCCAAAATACTGTAGTATAAAATGTATGAGGTGTTAAAGTGTTACTTAGAAGAATTGGTACATCTGACCCTGGTAATGAGAAAAATGCGGCGGGCACACCCGCCAATACCACGCCTGCTGTTCCTGGCGGTTTGACCGCTATTAAGGAACGGGCAGCCGCAGCGGAAGATCGCCCGATGACTAATCAGCGTGACCGCAACGATGTGCCAATGAGTAAACAGGAGAAAATCCTTTACGAATTCAAGCAAAAAGTTCAGGAAAAATTAGTCGCTGAAATTGAACGCAAACAAGTTAGCACCGGTGATGAGCGACAGGTTAGGTCTATGACCGAGGACATTTTTAATGAGGTTTTGGCGACTGATTCTATGCCCCTCACCCGGCAGGAAAAAAGCACCCTGCTGGATGCAATTCTGGCCGAAATTCTGGGCTTTGGGCCAATTCAAATCCTGCTAGGGGATGACTCCATCAGTGAAATTATGATTAATGGGCCAAAACAGGTTTTCATTGAGAAAAAAGGCAAGCTGATTAAAACGGATGTTACCTTCCAGAACGACCAACACGTAATGCGGATTATTGACCGGATTGTGTCTCCCCTGGGTCGGCGCGTAGATGAAAGCTCCCCAATGGTGGATGCCCGCCTCCCTGATGGTAGCCGCGTGAATGTGGTTATTCCTCCAATATCACTGGTTGGCCCAGTTGTTACTATCCGAAAATTTAACAAAAAACCTCTGACCATAGATGATTTGATTCGTTTTGGCTCAATGTCACGCCAGACTGCTACCTTCTTGGAAGCCTGTGTTAAAGGTCGCCTGAATATTGTGGTGGCGGGTGGTACTGGCTCCGGTAAAACCACTCTGTTAAATGTTCTTTCGGGTTTTATCCCTGACGACGAGCGGATTATTACCGTCGAAAATGCTGCCGAACTTCAATTACGTCAGGAACATGTAATTACACTCGAATCAAAATCAGCCAACATTGAAGGTAAAGGTGAGGTTAGCATTCGGGATTTGGTAATTAACTGCCTTCGTATGCGCCCCGAACGTATAGTAGTAGGGGAGTGCCGTGGCGGCGAGACCCTGGACATGTTACAGGCTATGAACACTGGTCACGATGGTTCCTTGACCACTTTGCACGCCAACAGTCCGAAAGATACCTTGAGCCGTATTGAAACAATGTGTATGATGGCTGGGATGGATTTGCCAATTCGGGCCATTCGAGAACAGGTTGCCAATGCCGTAAACGTGATTGTGCAACAGTCTCGTATGCAGGATGGTAGCCGTCGTGTGGTAAGTATTGCCGAAGTAGATGGGATGGAAGGCGATATTGTCCGAATGCAGGAAATTTTCCGCTTTGAGCAGACTGGTATTGACGAAAACAAAAAAGTTGTGGGGTCGCTCAAGCCCACCGGGGTAGTACCCAAGTTTATCGAGCAATTTGAAAGCCATCATATTTTCTTGCCGTCAGACACTTTTGGGTCGGCAAATCAATTGCGGGCTTTCTAGGGTTCGGGAGCAATTATTATGTCACCAATCGTACTGATAGCCATTGGGGTTGGCGTCCTGGCTGTAATTCTAATAGTAGTAGCTCTGGTTATGCGGGGGCGCGGCAAACAAAGCCTGGAAGACCGCTTAAATGAATTTGTAAACCCCGAAACAGGCGATACTGAAACTACTACCAATGCTACTCCCTCCGCTACCAGAGCTATTGTCACTGAGCGGATTGATAAAGCCCTGGAAGGACGGGGTTTTGCCACTACCATTCAACGCAACCTTGCCAGGGCTGACCTGAAGCTTACTGTTACCGAATTTATAGGAGCAAAAATAGGCAGTGGCGGTCTGGGGTTTGGTTTGGGTTGGTGGTTGGGCCGGGGCTTTGGCCCCTTTGCCACCGTCGTGGGGATTCTGGTTGCGGTCATAGGGTTTTATATACCAGATTTTCTTATCAAACGTACCGCTAATAAACGCATTAAAAACTTTAACGATCAATTGGGCGATACTATTACCCTAATGTCTAACTCTTTGCGCTCTGGTTATAGTTTACTGCAATCTATGGAGCTTATTTCGCGCGAGGCCCCTGCTCCTATCTGTGATGAATTCAAGCGGGTAACTCGTGAGGTTGGGTTGGGCATCAGTACCCGTGAAGCCCTGGCTAATATGATTAGGCGCGTACCGAGCGATGACCTGGATTTGCTGGTTACGGCAATTGGTATCCAGATGGAAGTTGGTGGTAACCTTTCTCAAATTCTGGATAATATTGGTCATACCATCCGGGAGCGCGTTCGTATTAAAGGCGAAATCAAAGTGCTCACCGCCCAACAGAAATATGCTGGCTATATCATAAGCGGTCTACCAATAGCATTGGCTCTGGTCTTGTTCATGATTAGCCCGGACTATCTTACCAGAATGTTTGTGTGGCCCTGGATTTGTATGCCAGTTTGTGGACTTATCCTGATTACCGCTGGCTTTTTCGCCATAATGAAAATTGTTGATATAGATGTTTAATAAGGTGTAAAAATATGGCAATTCTTCCAATTTTGTTAATAGTTGCCGCGGCAGTTGGTCTAGGCATCGGGGTTACATTTCTGCTTAATCGCCGAAATAAACCCGACCTGGTAGAGCAACGCCTCGCTGAATATATTGAAAACCCGGTTACCCTTGAAACGCTCGAACTAGAACAGCCTTTCAGCGAGCGTATCATGAAGCCCCTGATTAATTTCTTTTCCCGAATTGTAGGTTCTTTTACCCCGGCTAAATCGCAGGAACGCCTCCGTAAAAATCTGGCGGTGGCTGGAAACCCCAATAATCTCACCGTTGGCGAATTTCTGGGAATTCGCTTACTGGCGGCATTTATTGTAGGTGGCATGGTTGGCGGGCTGCTCTTTTTGGGCAAATTTCCTACTACCTATTTAATAATCGGCTTACCCCTTTTCTTTATGGTTGGTTATTTGCTTCCGGCGATGTGGCTTGGCGGCAAGATGAAAAAACGAAAAAAAGGCGTCTTAAGGGCTTTGCCAGACGCGATTGACTTGCTGACTATTAGCGTGGAAGCTGGGCTTGGTTTTGACCAGGCATTGTCCAGGGTAACTGATAAGTGGGATCACGATTTAGCTCGCGAATTTAAACGGATGCTCAGTGAGCAACGGGTAGGTAAACCTCGTCGCGAGGCTATGCGTGAAATGGCCGCCCGGTGCGATGTGCCGGAACTTAACATATTTGTGGCTTCGATTGTGCAGGCTGACCAGTTGGGCGTTAGTATGACCAAAGTTTTGCGTATACAGGCTGACCAAATGCGTATTCGTCGCCGTCAAATGGCGGAAGAACTGGCTCACCAGGCTCCTATTAAAATGCTTTTCCCAATGGTGTTCTTAATCTTCCCCACGATTTACATCGTAATTTTAGGCCCGGTTGTGCCTACCGTTGCCAAGTCTTTTGGCTGGGGTGGCTAAGGTTGAAACTTTGCCCGGTTTGGCATTTTTGAAGGGCCAACCGGGTTTTTTTATTTAAGATTTTCGCTTGTAGTAGTGACGCCTGTGACTTGTATTCAGGGTATTAGTCGCTTCTTCCGCCTTTTTGAACCCAAAGACTAAAGTCTTTACTACTAAAATGAGGTTCAAAGCGAAAGTTCTATTATGGAAAAGGTTAAAATGAAACTGGTAAATAAAACTCGTTCAGTTAAGCTTATTGAAGATATCGAACTTGCCAACACTTACTGGAAACGGTTTATTGGCTTGATGGGCCGCAAGAGTCTGCCAGAAGGAGCGGGTATGATTATTATCCCCAACAATAGTGTTCATTGCTTTTTTATGCGGATTCCGATAGATGTGCTTTTTGTGGATAAAAGCCACCAGATTGTCTATATTTACCCTAATATGAAGCCCTGGCGCGTCAGTAAAATTGTTGGTAAAGCTCATTATGTGGTTGAACTTCCCGCCCACACCGCCCAAAAGGCTGGTACTATTGTGGGGGATTTGCTAGAATGGCAAGATAAAAATAGTGGTCAACCCTATAACCCAATAAAAACCGCCCGATAATAAAAACCAGCGATATTAAATTTTTTCCTCTTTACAAACCATTAGAGTTGAACTTAAAATGCACTCATGGATTTTTATTTTATAACAATGGCCTTACCCAAACCTCTGGAGGCATTGGCCGATATATTTTTCCCGCCACGTTGTCTGGTTTGCAATAAAACAGGCGGTTGGCTGCACTCCGAATGTCGGTTGAAACTTCCGCTTCTCCCGGAACAGCTTTGCCAAATTTGCGGGAAACCATTTTTGGGCTCAACAATTTGTCAGAGTGCTATTTGTCAGAATTCTGTTCGTTGGATTGACAAGATTCGGAGTGTGGCTTACCACCAGGGCAGTGCCCGACAGGGGGTTTTGAAACTAAAATATAAGGGTGTTTCAAGTCTGGCTATTGTACTGGCGCAGGAAATGGCAATCCTGGCAAGTCAGGCGGGATTTGGGGAAGCCGATGTCATCGTTGCGGTACCGCTCCATAGTAACCACCTACGGACGCGAGGTTATAACCAGGCGGGGCTGCTGGCAGCAGGGCTTAGTGGTCGGCTTGGACTAAGGTTATGGGAAAAGGGCTTGTTACGAGACCGTCAGACTCGTAGCCAGGTTGGTTTGAGCCTGAATGCTCGCCAGGATAATGTTCAAAATGCGTTTGCCTGGAAAGGTTCCTCGTTGACAGGCTTAACCATCCTTTTGGTGGACGATGTTTGTACTACTGGCGCAACCCTAAATGATTGTGCACGAGCTTTGAAAGAAGCAGGAGCGTCCAGGGTATGGGCCATCACCTTCACTCGCGAAGACCATACACAAAATTAAATAAAGGTAACGGAATGTTATGAAGAATTATTTTAACCAAATGGTAGGTGCTAAAACCCCCCCAAAGATTGATGACCTGACCTTAGACAACCTTGATACACTGGATAAACGCCGTCGTCAGATAATTTCTGTAATAAATAAGATAACAATCTTGCTGGGCTTACCCACGGTTGTTGTGGGTATTTTGCTAAGTGTGTTTAGTTTCAGTGGCTTAACTTTAACCTTAGTTTTATTGGGCGGTACGTCTCTTATTTTGTATTTTGGAATTAAAGCCCTAATGGTTAAGCATTTTGACCTTAGTTGCTTGATATTGGTTTTAGTCGGGGGTTTTATCCTGGCTTTATCAGTAATATTATACGGCTCCAGGGCTCCGGTTGTGGCTAACTTCTTCTGGTTTATGATGATTGCGGCTATACTGCTTGGGCGTTTAGCGGCATTGCTAACCCTGAGCTTCGGTTTTTTGTCTTATACTGTGGTATTTATACTTCAGGAAAATTTCGGTTATAAGCCCCTGGCAATTCCTGACAATGGCGATATGTCTTTTACTATTTACACTTCGTGGATCGCTTTGTTTCTAATTTCCCCCTCAATTATCCTCTTCTTTTATACTGATTTAAAGACTACTACCAATAGAACGATTGAAACCGCTCGCCAACTTCTGGAATACAATAAATTGCTGGAGAAGCGTCAGGAAGTTGGGGAGCAGGTTAGTGCTTATATTCAACAAATTTCCGGGGAATTAGCCAGCACTTCTTCCCAACAGGCTGCCGGGTCGCAGGAACAGGCGGCGGCTATAACCGAAATAATGGCTTCATTAGAAGAATTAGGGCATACCGCCGCCAGTATTGCCGGAAACTCCGGGGAAGTAAATGCCGCAACCCAGCGGGTGTTAAATTCTACCCAGCAGGTCGAGAATACTACCACTGAGGCTGTAAATAATGGTGAGCGTGGGCTGATTTCAATGGAGCAAACTATTAAATATAACCAGCAAATGACGGTGATTTATCAGCAACTATTAGAGCGACTCGGTACTTTGGCGGTTTATACTAAAGATATTCAAAGTATACTGGAATTGATTGATAATATTGCCGAAGAAACTCACCTATTATCGTTAAACGCGGCGATTGAGGCGGCAGGAGCAGATGAAGCGGGAGCTCGTTTTGGAGTAGTGGCCCAGGAAGTTAAAAATCTGGCAGACCGTAGCCGAAAAGCTACAGGCGAAGTTAATACGATTGTAACTCGAGTGGAGACTGCCCTCAGTCAGTGTTTAGCTACTGCTGAAAAGGGTAGACAGCAAGCAAATCAAGCCCTGTCGGTAGCCCGTGAGAGCGGTACTGTCATTGGAGATTTGGTGCTGGTAGTTGAGCGGGCTTCGGAAGAGGTTTCGAGTATTGCAATTGAAATGCGCAAAATGCGAATCACAATGGATATGATAGAGCTTTCTACTAGCCAGCAACGTAACGCTACCAAACAAGTCACTCAAACTTTGTCGGATATTGGCACAGTAGCTCGCCAAAATGCGGCGGGGAGCAGTCAAATTTCGGCAAACGTACAGGAGTTGGAAGATTTAACCCAGAATCTTAAAAAGGCTTTTGTTAATTGACCTATCCCCTAACCTATAAAGGAAGGGGAATACTACAAACTTCGGACTTTCGCTCGTAGCAGTGACGCCTGTGCCCTGTACTCAGGGTATTAGTCGCTTCTTTACTGTCGTTCAATTCAAATATCTGCCTATCATTTAACAGCTAATACCTAACACCTACTTGCCGAGGGCTTTCAAGATGCTTTCTACGCTGGGGCGTTCGGATTGGTTTTTACCAGTGTGCGCCAGTTTTATCCTTCCGTCCTGCCCCACCACAAAATCACCGCCTCGCTGTAAAGTATCCTCATTTGGCCTTCTTATTTTCTTTCCTTGCACCGCCCATTTAGCATATTGCAGCAGGATTTGCGGCCCATAGACTGCTAAAGTTGAGTAGCGACCTAACCCATAAGTTTTGTAGGTGTTCAGGGCGGGGTCAGCTAAAAAGGTCGAACGCGCCAAAGGGTCTTGGGCCTCATTCAATTGATTTTGCGGTAGGGACGGGTAATAAAAGGTTTTGCACCAATAGTCCGACCAGCTACGCAAACGCTCTAAGGGGACAAACGAAATAATCAGGATTCGAGCGTCCAATTGCTCGTATTGTTTTAACACTTGCGGCTGATGCAACTGCACCAGATATTCTGCTCAAAATACTCAGGCCAGGTGGCGGAGGAAGGTAATATGGGTTGGCTGGGGATGTTTTGACCGCTTTACCTTGCTCCGGTCAATCGCGGCCAACTCAAAATCAGGAGCCATATCCCCAACCTTCGGCAACCGCAAAACTTTGTCGTTACTCATCCAAATCTTTCCAGGAATATATATGACATAATTTTATTATAATAACCGCTTACTTTGTTTGTCATTCTGAACAAAGTGAAGAATCTCAATGTTATAAGCAAGACCGTTCGCAAGCTCAGGGTGACTGATTACTTTTATAACTGATTTTTGCTGTGTCCCTGTGGTGAAAATCAAATTTTTGTTCAGTACCTATTTAGAATTAGTATTATACAACATATCAATATACCTGCTATACGGCATTTTCACCTTACCTATGAGTTATCAATTTTCGGCGAATCAAAAAGGGCAGTTCGTGAACCGCCCCTGCCAGTTATTGCTACGTAACTTTTAATCTATTCCGGAGTGTTACGGAAGGCATCTTCCGGTACATTCAGGGCGTAACCCCTCGCTCCGAGGTCATAGGAAAATTCGGGGCGGGAGATGGCACTGTAACGATATAGCAAGCCCAATTGGTTTAGCACAAACATACAACGGTCAGCGTGGGCCGGGGCGAGATTGTAGTGCCGTTGCAGACGGGAGTATAGCTCCAGGCTACTCAGGCTGCCATGCATATTCACCATTTCCAGGGCATCGGCGTAAATTGGGGCCAGCAGCCCACAATAACCTTTTTCGTTTGCTGGTACAATTGCCGCTTTATTGCTGGTTTTGGAAGGGTCATTATTGGCCGCTCGTTCAAATGCCCATTGCAGGTCGTTCGCCAGCCAGTTACTTTCACCCACCAAATATTCCAGCCGCTTATCGTAGCCAAGCTCTCCCGACATAATTCGCTCGCACAGGTTTGGGCCAATGTTCTGCCAGGTCTCAATATCCATGCTTGAAACCCCTGCCAGGTCTATGCCAATCAGCGTTCGTTCTGGCAATTTTTGGATTTCATCTTCCAAAGCCCAGATTAAAGAATGGCCTTGTTCGCGCGATACCAGCACTCCAAAAATAGAGTCAGCCGGATTTTGGCGCATAAGTTCGGGAATAGAAAGGCGCGCCAATTTCCATCCAGGTAAATAAGGATGATAGGATTTATCTTGAATCAGAATGGTCATGGCAATCTCCAGCACCTAATCAGGTTCATGCTTAATATGAATCCAGGTATTAAATTAAATTTATATGACGATAGAAGGGATGAAATACCGAAGATGCGGGCTGGAATGAAGAGAGTTAGCATCTTACTACTGAGCATAATACCCAATGGCTGTTGGTATAAGATTAACAAAAAAGGGGGTTTTTGACTATAGGAAAGAGTAGGACTTTAGGGGTAAAAAAAGTAGGAGATTTGGCATACTTTTTTCCTATTTTTAATATAGCCCATTGCCAACGTTAAGCTTATTTGGGCAAAAAATCCCTATAAGTGGGATAGCCGCCCCTGAATACCTTGAAATATCCTTAAAGGACGGCTGGCACTACTAGAGTTCAGTCAGATAAGCTTACATTGCTTCTTGTAGCTCGCAATTATTGGTGGCACTTTCGGAAAGGTTTTTGAAGCTACTAATGCGGTGGCGATAGCGTTCCCGCAAGCTACGCTGGGACTCAGTGGCAAAATTAGCGTCAATCAGGTTTATAACACAGCCTGAGATATATTCGGGGATTGCGCTAAGGAATTCCATAGAATAGCCCCTTTGCAGCTCACGCTGGGTATACCCGATTACGAAATTGCGCCAGATTGAGGCATCGTTATTTCGTAAATATTCGACCATTTTGTCAATCCAGGGGGTAAGGCCATTAGCAATCCGTTGCTGTCCTAAAACCGAGTAAGGTTCAATCTTCATAAGTTGCCCGGCGGCGTGGTTGGCAATTTCGTCCCTATGCGCTTGTACAAGGGTGACTAGTGCGTTGAAGAGCATGGTTTTATTAACTTTCTATTTTCGTATTTAAATTACTAACCATTATAAATTCTAGAACTTATTAAACTTTTTTAACAAAGTGATTCCGCTAAATATACCCAAGCTCTTTATATGAATTGTAACAATATTTTACCCCAAACTGTGTGATTTTATATTACAAGCTTGTGACAACTTTAATTACCACTCAAAACGTTTTAGTCATCTATGTTGACTCGCGGCTGAATGATATTTAGCCTGAAATCAAAACTCCTCCCGAGGGGGAGGAGCTTTGCGCAAAATAACAACCTTATTTGCGATTATCGCAATTAACTCTTAGTACCTGATCAAGATATCCTTTCAGTTGGGCCAACTTGGTTTCCTGGCGATGCAGTTCATTCATCAGGTATTGCTTGATTTTGTCGTTATCAGTATGGGCAATTTTCCCCTTAATATAGTCAATTTTCTTCTGGGTGTCGCTAATCTGGTGCCTGAGAAGCCCAATCAGTTCACCCACATATTTCTCACATACTTCTTTGGGGGTAGGGGTAGGATTGGTGGTGTTGGCAACCTGAATGGTCATTTGAGTACCGTCGTAGGGTGCGGCAAAAGCCTGACTTGGGCCCATCGCTACTCCGAAAGCCATTAATAAAGCAATAACGCTGAAAACAACCTTGTGCCCTAATGAAAACTTTTTCATCGAAAATATGACCTTTCTGTGTTGGTTAATAGCTCTCTGCCATTAACATACTGCTACTAAAGTGTTGACCATCGAATTATTAAACACTTGCCAGTTTGTTTGCTTGCTGACATTAGCTTTAACTCCTATCCTAAAAAAATGTTACGGGTAGTTTTTATATTTATAGTACTATATTTTATTTAACCCATAACTCCTAGTCTGTTTATGGTACTTCTGGTATAAAAAACCCGCCTCTGTTTAGAGACGGGTTGCTGAAGAGAGCGTGAGGTAAAGACGTTACTGGCCGGAGGTAGTTCCACCGCCGTTGGCTGTTTTGCAGACGTGGTTTTTAACCTTGGTAAGCCGGTCGTTGATATGGTCTAATCGCTTTTGGGCGCGATCCAGAGCCTTCTCAAGTTTTAGCTTTAATTCGGGCTTGTCGGCTTTGGCGATTTTGGCCTTAAGCTCGTCAATATGTTTCTGAACCCGACCTTTGGCTTCTTCCAGTTTGGCAATAATCTGGTCTTTTCGCTCCTGGCAGGTTTTGGCTGTAGTGCCTTTATCGGCGGTGGCGGTTGTAGCCTGGGTGTCAAAGGCGGGAGCGGCAAAGACCTGGGCTGGCCCCATCGCTACGCCAAAAGTAAGCAGTAGTGCCAAAACCCCAAAAATAATCTTATGTCCTAACGAAATCTTCTTCATTGTCAGAATGTCCTTTCTAATCAAAATCGGTTAATAAAAGTTGTTATCAGACTGGTTGGTTGCTATTGCAATTGCCTGATACTTAGATAAACCACCTGACAAAAGGGATGTTATGGGTACTTTTTTAAAATCTACGTAAAATCTTTTGAGCAGAAATTTAACATAATTATTACATGGTACTTATAGAATGGATTTTGAAGGCTTTCGTAACCTGCCACGTAATGTAAATTGTTTAACTTTAGTAGCACACCATACCTTAGTGGTTTCGATTTTGAATTATTCAGGCCGTAACAAAAGAGCCAAATGGTGGTTTAAACTGGTACAGGTTGAGAGTAATCCTTGGGCGAGAGGGTAACTTGGATCAAATTGGGCAGAGTCTGCTACATCTGAATAGTGCGCCAGACTTATCCGGGCAGGCCGATGCCTGGATTCTTGCGGCTATTGCCGGGAATGCCTCTGCTTTTGACGAGTTATATCGCCTTTATTCTCAGCAAATCTATAGCTACTGCTTCTACCGGGTTAACAATCAGGAAGATGCCGAAGATTTAACCGCCCAAACCTTTTTCAAGGCCTGGCAAGCGATTGGGCGTTATCGTCCGGGTGAAGCCCCGTTTCTGGCCTGGCTCTACCGAATTGCTCATAATCTGGTGGTTAATTATTACAAATCACGCAAACGCCACTTTGAGATTGCCGATGCCGGGTTGGACGAACATTTTGTTGAGAGTATCGAGGATGGCGGCGAAAGCCCCCTTGAAGCCCTTTTCAAACGGGGTCAACAAGAGGAATTGAAACGGGCTCTGGCTGAGTTGACCGAGGAACAACAACAGGTTTTGTATTTCAGGTTTATTGAAGATTGGAGCCACGCGCAGATTGCCGAATACCTGGGCAAGAAAGAAGGGGCGATACGCGCCCTACAGTTCCGGGCGGTGGCTATGTTGGAGAAGATTTTAAGTCGGGGGCGAGCTCTTGAATATTAAGCAGCAAAACCAAATCGAGGAAGCGGTTGCCCTGATAAGCTCTGGGATTGAGAGCCTGGATAGTTGCGCCCGCCGTTATGGTCAGGATTGGGCTAAAATTCGGGGACATATTCAGGTTAACCTCCTGCTGCAAGGGATAGCCAGTAGCCATAAATCTTTTGTAAACAGCAGCTTTAATCAAGAAGCTGTTCGCGTTCGGCTCCAAAGCCAAATACAGCAAGTGAATATCGATAAGCTGATTGAAGTTAGTGCCCTTTCCCGCCCCCCGGCAGCCGATAGCGGCACTCCAGCTCGCGCCGAACCCAAAACGAATTTCTTCAAAACTTTCTTTGGCTCGACCTCTTTCAAATATAAATTTGCAACGGCGATGATGGCGGTGGTGTTATTCCTGAGCCTAACTACCTGGGCGGTTGAAGCCAGTGGGCCGGGGGATTTGCTGTATGGGCCAAAGTTGAACCTGGAAAGAACCGGGGAATTATTCTCTTTCTCGCCCGAAAGCAAAACCGAAACCCGCTTGAACTATGCCCAGAATCGTTTCGATGAAATTCAACAGGTTGTTCAGCAAGGGCGGGGGGGCAATCTTGACCAAACTGTTAGCAGTTATGAGGCGGCCCTTAAGGATGCTATAGCAGGTGCAGACCCCCAGAAGCAAGAGCTGATTAAGGAAAAGCTGCAAAGGCAACTGGCCGCCCTGGAAAACTTGAAAAAAGGCCATCCGAATAATCGGCAGCCCCAGGTTGATAATTTAATCACGCGATTACGTTATCTTCAGAATCGGCTAAGTGAAACATCAGGTTCACGCCTGCCTCCTGTCCAAACTGCGCCTGTTCGTCCCAGCCCCCCGCCCTCCCAGGTGAAACCGGGTAACGAGGCTGGCAAGACCGCTCCGGCGCATACAACTAACCCAGGCGGAACAACCTCTACCGCCAAAACCCCACCACCACGTCAGGAACCTGGT
Organism: Chloroflexia bacterium; assembly: GCA_038207495.1. Lineage (GTDB taxonomy): Bacteria > Chloroflexota > Chloroflexia > Chloroheliales > Chloroheliaceae > Chlorohelix. The sequence goes on along the minus strand of JBBQZS010000036.1, from coordinate 16,840 downwards.
CGAGTGCCGCGTCTGGATTTGAATCCTGAGCAAAATCCAACTGTGGAATCACCTCGGAAGTAAAATCAAAAGTTGCCCTCTAAAGGCGAATAGTAATAAAAAAAGCCCCTGCCTCCTCAAAGGAAGCAGGGGATAGATTGATAATTTTTGTTATCTTCGGCTACGACTATTCAAATAGTAAGTAGCCGATATGGTGAAGATTGAAAGCATTACCAAAGCTAACAGGCCTATTAAAGCACCATCACTGTTGGTTTGTATTTCCCCGTTTCTACCAGTATTTGGTAAACCTGGGAGGGAAACACCCGCTACGGTAGTTGGGCCTGGTATCGGGCCAGGATTCCCCGGGTCGGTGGTCACTGGAACACCACCAGGGTCGGTTGCACCCGGAGGAGGTGTTTCTCCCGGTGGTAAAGTGGTTGTACCAGGAGGCGGTGTGGTTGGCGGGCCACAGTTAATCCCGGCAGAGGCGGTATTATTATCAGGGTTACTATCATCTGGAACAGTGGCTAAAAGACTAGCAGTGTTGGTAATGTTAGCACAGACATTAACCGTAACCGTAATCTGCAAAGTCACTTCCTGATTCACCACAAGGTTGCCGATATTCCAGACACCGCTGGTAGCATCGAAACTGCCTTGCGAAGCAGCTGCACTAACAAAGGTTAAACCGGCTGGAATAGGGTCAGTAATCTGTACTCCAGTGGCATCCAACCCGCCCAGGTTTTTAACACTGATAGTAAAGGTTACATTATCACCAGCATTCGGGTTAGGATTATCCACAGTCTTTAAGACCTGAATATCAGTCGTTATTGGTGGGGCAGTAGGGCCCGGTGGAGTTGTGGAAACTGGCGGGGTGGTAGTAACGGGTGGAGTTGTAGTAACTGGCGGGGTAGTTGTAGCCGGGGTACAGGTAATAGTTGCAGTTCCGGTGTTATTACCGGGATTGCTATCTGTTGGCACGCTGGCGGTTAAATTAGCGGTATTGGTTATAGTGCCACAAACCGTAACCGTAACCGTAATCTGGAGGGTCACCTGCTGACTCACTGTCAGATTACCAATATTCCATAAACCTGTCCCGACGGTATAAGTACCTTGAGACGGAGTAGCACTAACAAAAGTCAGTCCGGCGGGTATAGGGTCGGTAATCTGTACCCCCGTTGCATCTAACTGCCCAAGATTGGTAACAGTCACCGTGAAGTTCACGTTCTGGCCCGCTGTCGGGTTTGGTATATTCACAGCCTTTAAGACTTGAATATCGGTAATATTAACTATATTGACGTTTGCGGTGGCTGCTGGGCTGGGCAAATAAACCCAAAGGTCAAGGGCTTTGGCGTCTCCAAAAGAGCCAGTACAACTGGCATTGGTGTTACCACCCGTATCCGTACCCCAGGCGCGCTGGGTAGTACGACTATCAAAACCGTTAAACGCCTGATTGGTAGCAGGGGCATTGCCACCACACAAGGTTGCACCTACTGTACCAACAGCAGTTCCGCCAATGGTGGTGTAGCCGCGGTCATCATAGAAGGCGGTGAAACATCCTGCAACTAGCGTTGTACAACCTGCAATGGGTGAGTTTTTCAGCTCAAAACTTGGGCCACCCCGGGTACTATTTTCCGCATCTAACAGGGGGAAATGATACTCGCCAGCCTGTAGAGTAGCCTTTACAGGATATGGGCTTCCTGGTGGGTTAACCGGGAAGAATCCTCCGGCGTTATCCTTGCCATCCCAGTTGTAAGTATTAACACCGGCTATAGCATTAATTCTTATAACCCGATTAGTCGTTTTGGCGGGGTCATAGTCAACCCCATCCCGGCTGATAACTATTTCAAAGCGACCGGCTACGTTAGTAGTAAAATTAAAGGTTCCACCAGTGCCTAATTTACTGGTATTACCGGTAACTGTCCCGGTGAAGCTAAAATTGCTAATACTTGGAGCAATGGGGGTAGTGGTAATTCCCAGGGCAGTAATAGTTTCAGGGTCTGGAGTTGTAACGAAAATTGGGAATTGGGGTGCGGCCAGGCTGGTACCGCCAACTGAAACAGCGATTTGACCATTATTCCCTAGAATATCATGGTAAAGAGGAGTGCTACCATCGCTGTCATAGTAGCCAATTTTATTACCATATAGCAAAAAGCCATTGGGATCTAACCCGTTAAGGCTGGTTTCATAGCGATAACCATCCAGGGTAACAACCTGGACTTTGGCTTTCATGGGTCGTCCGTTAGTTCCGGTGAAGAGTGAAAAAGCAAATGAAAAAAGACGTCCTGGCTTATCCGTGGCTGGATTGTTCTGGGCGGTGCGAACGGTCACATCCCATGCAGCAACGCTGGTACTTTGTTGATCGTTGAAATTATTGGCTGAAGCCAGGTTGATGTCAGCGGTGGGTTGTATTTCAACGTTAGACCCATCGCCAACCGGCCCGTAGAAAACTAAAGCATAAATTTTGTCAGTTCCCGACACATTCTGGTAAACACAGGGGTCATAACCACCTGCATTTGGTAAGGGCCCTGCCAGTTCCTGCGCTCGGCTGGAGATAATTCCTTTAGTTGGCTGATCCACCACACAGTTACGAACTGGAGCACCAGTAATTGTTTCGTTTCCGGCTGACCCGGTAATCTGGGTAGGGTCAAAAACCAGTATGTTGCCGTTGGTAACTCCAACCGCGCTGGAACCCATCAAAATAAATTCACCAGATTTAACAAAAACCTTCAACAAAGTACGGCGAATCAAACTATTGGGGGTGGGACCCCAGATACCGTTACGCCACTCCAGGTTGGCTCGGCAATTACCGCTGTTAGCTGGGGCGGTGTTGTTGGATTGACAGGTTGCGTTAGTGGGATAGAGGGTGCCACTTCCTTCGGCTTTGGCGGCTTCCCCCCAGAAGCCTCCGGCGAAAATGAAGCTTAAACAGAGCGCGATAGCTATAACCCAGCGATAGCGCAGCAGAACATTACCAGAAGAAGCGAGGGAGGGATGAGTCCCATTCTTCTGTGGTATTAGCAAGCAATAGTGTCCCATACTTGACCAATTTTTCCCTTCTTATTATGTTGTTAGTAGCGACATCGTGCATAACGGAGCATAAATCGGCAGCGGAACCAGAGAGTGTTGGGGTTTGAGTTACAAGCAATTGGGAATATGTACCCGACATCCGACACTTGGCTATTTTTAATGCAGCCGCAACCGAGCAACCATTTCGTGCCTTCTTATCATAGATTATACATGATTTTTCCAAAAATGCTTAAAAAATTTAAATCACTTAAGATTAATATTTTGTAATCCTGGCTTTGGGATTAGTTAAAATGGGGATAATCAGGACACCAGACGGCTAAATACAACCAGCCGTTTGTTATAGTTGTGGCTGGTTCTATCAAAGGTGCCTCGACAGGTAATGAGATTAAGGCGGGCTTCCTTGCTGGGGCCAAATATTGTTACCAGGGGGGCATTTTCAAAAGGGTAGGTCTGGAGCGACTCTACCTCAAAGACCATTTCTTGTCCGCCTGTATCGTTAAGGTAGATTTTATCGCCCGGTTTTAGTTTATCCAAATCCCAAAAAATTGCTTTGGTTCCCGGCGCATCCAGGTGCCCGGCAATTACGGCGTTTCCGGCCTCCCCTGGCTTGTAACCGCCATCCCCAAACCAGGCGGTATTCCAGATGTTTTTTGGTACATCCATCGCCCCTTCTTTGGTAACCCCTACCCGCTCCACATAGGTGGTGATATTTATGGCTGGAATGCGAATCCGGTTAGGGAAAAGGAGGCGGCGGGGTATGATAGTGGCAAGGGTCGGGGCGGCGGAAACAGGAGACAGGGCTGCCAGGGTTGGAATTGGCTTAGGGGTGGAAGTTGCCGGAGCGGGGGTTGGTTCTTTTGGCCCGCTATCGGGTATATTTGTGGCTGGAATCAGGCTGATTTGCCCGCCCTTTTCCGCCGCTAAATTATCGTTCCCAGCCAAGTTACTTGACATAACAAAAATAATTACCACAAGGGCTAGCAGCAACGGAATTAATAACCAAAATAAAAAGCCGATTTTGCGGGTGGTATTTTTCATCAGGATATAACTTTGTCTGTACTAAAACGCCTGTCAGTAACCTTTATAGTTATACCACAAATTTTTGATTTTAGACTTTCAATTTTGGACCTGGTATTCATAACTTCCTATTTTCACCTCCGCTTGGAATTATGTTAGAATTAGCCCAACGAACCCTTCAACCTTCTCATTTTTTTGACAAAATAAAGCCCAGGAGAAATTTTTTAATGAAGGTACTGCACAAACTTGCTGGACAAGCCCCTCAACTTTTACTTTTTCGCGATGTCTTTGAGGATGAAATTGGTCAAGCCTATCTGAAATTATTACGTTCTTTCCGCCCGCCCGAAATCGCGCCGGACGAAACCGGTCAGGCTTATGCCAGATTGTTTGAATTGTTAGCCGAGGAGGCTGAATTTTATCAGGGCGAAATTGTCGGTGATATTTTGCAGAACCATTTGTTAGACCGGATTCTGGACTCAGTTAACCCTTTTTCCCGCAAAGCTGGCCTTGAAATCGCCCCAACTACCAGAGCAGCAACCCAGCGTGACCTTAGTATTATTTACAAATTTTTCGTGGTGAACTCCACTACCCTGGCGGAGGTTACTAGAAATTCGCTGGAAGAGCCAAACCTACCCGCCTGGGACCATTTCGACCCATCCTCGGCGCACCCTGCCCCTGGTGATAGCCATCGCCTAACTATGAAACGTAAATTGGCTACTACTACCAATTGGCCTCTACTAGGGGATGAACTGACGGACTATTACGCTCGCGCCGGAGTTGATGAACTGGCCCGAAACAGGGCTTTTCGCTGGCAACGTAGCATTGTTGGATTTGAGCCCATCGCCAATGTTGACCCCATTAGGTTGGAAGATTTGGTCGGTTATGAATATGAGCGGGGGATTATTGTTCAGAATACCGAGCAATTCCTGGCAGGGCTTCCCGCTAATAACGTTTTATTGTATGGAGCGCGGGGAACGGGAAAAAGCTCAACGGTTAAGGGGCTGCTCAATCGCTACGGCGAAAAGGGTTTGCGGCTGATTGAGGTACATAAAGATTGGTTGGGAGATTATCCCTTGATTGTCCGACAGGTACGCGGGCGGCGCGAGAAGTTTATTCTGTTTGTGGATGATTTTTCTTTTGAGGAAGATGAAATTGTCTATAAAGACCTTAAAGCCTTGCTGGAAGGCAGCATCGAAGCTCGTCCCGACAACCTTTTAATTTATGCTACCTCCAATCGCCGCCATCTTATCAAGGAGCAGTTTAGCGATAATCCCCGCGCGGGCGACCAGGAGGAAATCGCCGCCTGGGATACGGTGGAAGAAAAGCTTTCGCTTAGTGATCGCTTCGGTCTGTTGATTACTTTTGTCTCGCCCAACCAACGCCAATATCTGGATATTGTGTATGCCCTGGCTGACCGGGCGAATATTCAGATTGACCGTGAGCTTCTCAAACGACAAGCTCTCCAGTGGGAATTAAGTCATAGCGGGCGGAGTGGGCGGGTGGCCCGTCAGTTTGTTGACCATCTTTCGGGGCAAATTTCTCTCAAGGCCCAATTGAATTAAGTAAACTCTCACCCTAGCCCTCTCCCTTAGAAAGGGAGAAGGTATTCACTCCTTCTTCCCTTCAAGGGGGGAAGGTTGGGTTGAGGGGTGGGCTTACTGTCCTCCGAACTCGGTGGCCCAATACCACTTATAGGTTGAATTGGCGTTATAGGTGCGGCTAATCCCTAGTGTATGGAAATTCTCCTGCAACATATTCTCATTATGGGCCGGGGAAGCTTGCCAACCAGCTAAAACTCCCGAAGCCGCTTTGTAGCCCGCCGCCAGATTTTCACCTTTCCAGACATTCGAGGTATAGCCAAAAGCTGCCAGACGGGTAAATGGGTCACGCCCTAACGAGTCGGTGTGGCTGAAATAGTTTTTGTTTGCCATATCCTGACTCATCCAATGGGCGGTATTGGTCAGGATTGAGTTCAAGGCCAGGGTTGGTTTGCCGTTAGCCTGCCGATATTGGTTTATCAGGCTAAAATATGCAATCTCTTCCGGGTCTAGTCCGTACAGGCTGGATTTGCCATCGCCAATCGAACCAGATGGGATTGAGTTATATCGCCAGGAATAATAATGCAGCCCGATATTGCCCATCTCTACTTGCCATTCGGGGCTATTCAGCGGGTCATAGGTGAGGGTGCGTCGCTCGAATAGCTGCACCAGAATTTCCCGCTCTACCCCCGCCACCTTGAAATTAGTCCAGAATGGCTCAGTTAGGGGTAATCCCAGGGCATATTGCCAGCTAACCCCCCGCTTTGCCAGGTCGTTCATCCAATCTTCAAATATATCGGGAATATTGTGACCCAGTTTATTTTCGTAGAAAGCATAACTGACCTTCTGGGAATAGGTTTCGGTGGTGCCTATTCGCCCGTCGCGGCTCAGAGATTGCACCACATAGCCGGTCATTGGAGAGCTGCGGCGGTCATTATTCAGTGAGGCAAGCGGATTAAAGGTAGCGTAGGTTGGCCCGGTTGGGCTGTCCAGGTCGCCCGCCACAGGTAAATTGGTGGGGCGGCGTTTTTCAAACTCGCTGTCGCCCATTTGCACCTGCCCCAGCACCATCTCCCGGCAAAGGAGCCCGTTGGTTACAAACCAGTTGTCGTTGGGGTTAGCATTGGGATTGGTAATTTCCATCCGGCTTTTGTCGAAATATTGCACGAGGCGTTTGTTACCGGGGGCGTCTCGATAGGGTTCGTAAATCGAATAGCGGGGAGCAGGCCCCCACACCCAACTTGCCCGAACTATACCGCTGGCAACGGGGAGGTCGGTAGTCGTCCAGATTTTACCAAAGGCGAAATCGGCGAATAGGCTGGCTCCTGCCGGGTTAAAAGTGGTGTTGGAAAAGATAGTAGCACACAGAACGAAAAGAATAAGGAGTGGTAATAACTTGAGGGCGTTCAAGCTTAGACTCTTCATTTTTCAAACCTTTTTTCTAAACCAAACTTATAATCGCTTGCTAATTTAAACGAACGTTTTGAACTCAGGTTGCGCTTAATTGTAACATTATTATATAGCATTGGGTTATTAAATTGGGTTAATAATGCACCCTCTTTTTGTATCAAAAACAAAAACCTAAAACCTCTAAATTATCAGCCATCAGCAAATCCTTTAACTCCTCACTTTAGACATCCTGTTCATCCTCTCTATCCTTGTTAATAAGAATTTGGGTTGGTATGCAGGGCAGACACGGAGGTCTGCCTCTACGAAATTTACCGACAACCGACCATAGACAACCATTAAGCAATCCCTAATGAAACTTTTGGGCTATTTTGCCGTATAATATTTCGAGAACTAAGAGAAAGCTTATCTCAATAAATATTTTGCTGTATAATGGATTCGCTTTAACAGTGTAGAGCGAGGAGAATAAATATGTGGAACAATCGAAATAATCGCGGCTGGGGAAATCAGAGCCAACAGATGTGGCGCGGGCAACCCGTAGCTTACAACCAAATTAGTGCCGTTGAGAGCAATAGCCTTATTCAGAAGGTAATGTGGTTCACTTCCTTCTCAATTCTGGCGGCGGCGGCAGGGGTTTACGCTGGGGTTAACCTGCTGAAACACGACGAATATCGTTTCGGTGGTGGTAGCTCAATTCTGTGGTTTATCCTGGAAATCGGCTTGATGATTGGGGCTTATGCCTTACGCGACAGACCGGGTATTAACTTTGTGATGCTTTATGGCTTCACCTTTGTCACAGGTATTACCATAGCACCGTTGATGAAGATTCTGGTAGTTAGCGGCAACTCCGGCATTATTTTACAGGCTCTGATGATTACCGGAGCTTTGACCTTTGGGTTGGGCTTCTATGCCTGGACTACCAAGAAAGATTTCATTGGCTGGGCTCCATATCTCTTTGTGGCGGTGTTGGGGTTAATACTCGTTAGTGTCTTGAATCTCTTTTTACATAGCACGTTCCTTTATAGCGTGATAATGTACGCCGGGGTGTTGATTTTCAGTTTCTACCTGATTTTCGACATTCAACGGGCCAAGAAGGTTCAGAATACGGTTGGTAATGCTATCGCTATCACCATCGGGGTCTATCTGGATATTTTGAACATCTTCCTGTTCATCATTCAGATTTTGATGTCCTTCCAGAACAACGACTAAACGGTAAATAACCTGACCCCCTACCCCTTTCCCTCATTCAGGGAAGGGGGTATTTTATTCCTTGAATAATCCTGTTCATCCTGTCTATTCTTGTTTATATTATATATTCTTGCTTTTAATTTCGGAAGGCGGGGAGGCCATACTCGACGGTCTGGCTAAAGGCTTCGCGGAGGCGGTCTTCGTATTCAGTTTCGTCTTTGAAGCTCCACCAGAAATCAGGCTTGGAGGTGGGGAGAATAGCACTCAGGCGCGTTTCAAAGCCGCCACTTGCCCCAAAGAGGGGTCTATCGCCGGGATTTTGCACCAGATTAATCGTAAAGCGGCGCGGAGGTGGAGTAAGCATGACTGAGGTGGAAATTTGCACATCCACAAACCGAGTCAAACCACCAGCAACAGTTTTGCGGAATATAAAGGATAAACCTTCCGGCCCTGGCTGGCTAACTTCCTGAGCATAGCTAAAACCGTAAGAGCCGAGAAATTCAGTACCAACTTTTACCGCCACGTCCCGGTAGAAGTTGCCCCATTCCTCTTGCCTTAGCACTTCCAGCCCTTCGTCCAGGAAAAGTAGTAAGCCCTTTACGGCGGCGGTTGACCAATAATATATCTCCCACTCGCCCTCATTATTGATATGGGCAGGGGGGTACTCGGTGGCTTCAGTCAGGGAGGTACGGGCATCGGGTTGCCATTGGCGGGCAGTAGCTAGTCCGGCCCGATAAGCCGCTGTTGCATCGGCCCAACTATCAGCATCATCCAATTCCGGTTCTTTGTCACTAAATCCAAAAAATCCCATAATTTAATCAAACAACTCAGCGTAAAAGCCGCGAATATAATCCGGCAACAAGTTCGGTTGCCCCATAACCCCACTGGCAAGCCCGGCGTATTGCTCCCAATCTATAACCGTGCCGTTGGGCTCAAACATCCCTCGAAAGCCGGTGCGAGGGTCGCCATGTTCGTAAACGTAGGCTAATTCCTGCGCCTGTCGGAAACGGGGGTCGGTTTCTTCGGATAGTCTTTTGACCATCGCCGAGAAGGTATTCCGTACTGCTGGGTCTTCACGGCGTTCTTGCCACCAGGCGTGGGCCAGCTCGTGAATGGCGGCTTCTTCCTGGGCGGTTTCCAGTTCCACCAGTTTTTTGTCAGGCCACCACAGCCCGCCGCCTCTGGTGCTATTGGGATTTTTCACTACTACTGTCACCCCGTAATATTGCAGCCATTCCCAGGCTCTTTCGCGTAGGGGCAGGGGCGGTAAATCAGGATGTACTTTTATCATAATTCCAAAATCCAAAAGCAAATATCTAAAATCCAAAACCTAAAAACTATTTTCGATCTTGGATTTTAGATTTAAGATTTAATACTTAGCGTTTGCCGTCGTCAGGGGCAAGAATAACTGCCGTGCCGTAGGCTAAAACTTCGGTAATGCCATCGGCGACCTCGTTCGCGTCATAATGCATCGCGATAATCGCATTTGCGCCCATCTGAGCGGCGTGTTGTACCATCAGGTCAAAAGCTTCCTCGCGGGCTTTTTCGCAAAGCTCAACATAGATGCTGATTTTACCCCCGACCAGCGATTGAAAACCAGCCCCAATGTTACCGATAATGCTACGGCTGCGGACGGTAATACCCCGCACTACCCCCAGATAGCGCACTACTTTTTGACCCTCAAAGCTCAGGGTGGTAGTAATCATCTCACGCCCAAAACCACCGGGGATCGGACCATATCCGGGAGGAGGACCTGGAGGGGGGCCACCCTGTGGGCCGTAGCCACCACCAGGGGGTGGGCCATATCCGGGAGGAGGTGGGCCACCTGGGGGCGGCCCGTAACCGCCGGGAGGTGGTGGAGGATAATTACCGGGGGGCGGGCCATAAGGTGGTTGGGACATATTCACGTCTCCTTCTTTTGTTCTGCTTATAATACCCTGGTTATTTTTTGGCGAAACAGTTTTTGCTAAACCAACTAAATTATAGCATAGAAAGAAGTTGAATTTATAGCCACAGGGTTGTAGAATAGCCCTATATATTTTTTAGCGTTGCATATTTGGGGAATAGGGACAGATCCTCGTTAGAATTCCAGCTTTGTGCCCTTAATTTCCGACCTTATTTATATTAAAACTTAATTAGTTTGGGTCAGGGAGTGCCTGTTTGACTGTTGAACGTCATGTGGGAGAACGGCCTATCTTTCGTTTAGCGTTGGTAGGGTTTGGCAATGTGGCTCAGGCTTTTGTCCAATTGCTTCAGCAAAAAGGGCGGGACTTACCGTTTGAAGCTCGGATTTGTGGGGTAATTACCCGCAATTTTAAGCTTATTGAGGCAAGGGGTCTGAATTTAGCCAATCTGTTGCACAATCCCCCAACTCTGGAAGCTCAAAGTGAAGCTGATATTCTGGATTTTGTGGCGAGCTGCCCGGCAGATGTGGTGCTTGAACTGACAACCCTTAATCCTGAAAGCGGTCAGCCTGCCGGGCAACACCTGGAAGCCGCTTTGAAAGCAGGTCGTCACGCTATTACCGCCAATAAAGGCCCGATTGCCCATTTCTCTATTTTGCGCCACCTTCGGGAACTGAGCCTTCACCAAGGTCTGTGCTTTCGGTATGAAGGGGTGGTGATGGATGGCACTCCGATATTTAATCTTGTAGAACACACCCTGCCTCTTAGCCGGATTAGGGGGTTTCGGGGCATCTTGAATGGTACTACCAACTTTATTCTAGAGGAATTGGCGGCGGGGCGCACCTTTGAAGAGGCTTTAGGAGCGGCTCAGATGTTAGGGATTACCGAGGCCGACCCCGCTCACGATTTGCTTGGCTGGGACGCGGCGGCAAAAGTAGCAGCCCTGGCAAATGTATTATTGGGGGCGGAAATGACCCCGCTTCTGGTAGAACGCCAGGTTGTTAATATTGCGGATTTGCCCCGATTGGTAAAATGGGCAGCGGGTCGTGGCAAAATCGTCAAGCAGGTGGCTGAAGCCGAATGGGTGGAAGGCCCGGACGATGAGGAGTTATATGCCAGAGTAAGTTTGCAGGAACTCGACCCAACCGATTTTACCGCTTCCATGTTCGGTACGGGCGGTATGCTGACCATCTTCACCGATTTGATGGGACGTCTATCGGTGGTGCAGCACGATGGTCAGGTATCGCAAACGGCTTACGCCCTTCTGGTAGATTTGCTGGAAATCTGCAAAACGACTAAAGGTTAGCCCAGTTTCTCCGCGGGTGCTTCAAAAATTGCTTCCACCGGTATAATCGCCAGATTTTCATCATCGCAATCCAGGCGCAACTCGAATTGTTCCAGGGCTTTGCGCGCACTATAATTGACTTTGCTGCGATTCAAGGCATTAAATTCCACCGAAGCTACTCTGGTTGCCAGCAAGGTGCTTTCGTAGGGGAGGCTGCCATCGAAAAGCTCATCGCTGACCTCGCGCCGCGCCATTGTGTATTGTTTTTTGTTTTTGGCTGCTTCTCTGGCGAGCTTTGCTTCCTCTTTCTCCCGTTTTTTACGTACTTTTTTACTTTCCTCGGGGACTACCTCAGCCACCTTCCCAAATAAACGTGAGCCGCTTTGTTTGGCGGTATTTCCCCGATCTTGCACCAGCCGCAAACCTTCTACCGGGTCTGGTTCCATCCGGGTTAACACCACCTCAACCGTTTCGAGCCGGGGTAATATGTCGCCAGCTTTAATAATATAGTTGGCGGTCTCAGAGCAAAGAATATCTTCGTATTCTTTAAAGTAGGTCTGGCGGGCTCTTTTGGTGCTGGCACTTGGCGGTACAGTCGGAGGGAAGGGGGCGCGGGCCTTAATCTGAAGCAAGCCTTTTTCAGGATTATACTCAATGTAAGTTATCGGTTTGTCACATAGTTCGTAGCGAAGTAGGTCAAAGCAAGCCTGGGGCTCGCGCTTATCCATGAACTCGCTTCGGGCAAACTCGGCCCGTCGCAAGGTTTCCAGACGGATAACCTCTAGCAATTTGGGGTCAATCGCGGGCAAGCGGGCGTACTGGACATAAAGTTCAACTTTATTTTCCTTGTCGGTGAAGCCTATGGTTTCTATCAGTTTTTTATTCTGGTAATAGCCTTTATCCAGAAAATAGAGCAAAACTTCCAGGGTATTGCCGCCCCGCGCTCCTTCCCGTAATACCAGCGAGCGTTCGCTGTAGGCCAGATAGTAGCTATCTTCTTTTATTCCAACGCTATAAAACCCGCTATGGGGGGTGCGTTGTTGGGGCATCCGGCCATGCACTACAAAACGCCGGGTTTCCTTAAAGGGTAGCCCAGAGGTAGTCACGCTTGCCCGCCTTTCTAGTTAGTGGTTACTTTATTATCAAAAATCAAGCTAATTGTCAGAGCCCGATTATATCATAAGCTCTTAATCTTTGGGAGAGAGTTAGCCCGGTAATAATTCACCGGGCCTGGCTGCTATAAGTTCACTTTATTGGCTGACAGTTGTGCCCTGATGATCCACAGCCAGCTCTTGAATAAATTCGTTTGAAAAAGCCTGGGCTGGAGTTAATACCCCAATTGGTCGCAGTCCAAAAAAATTTTTAACTGCCAACACGCTACTCTTTGCCGTAAACTGATAACCTTCCCCTAACTTGAGCCAGCCTTCCTTGCTTTTCCCAGCCTGGTTGGTAGCTCTGACCCAGATATAGGAATATTTTTCTGCTTGTGACTCAAGCGGTGTAGTTTCTGACTTCGCACTCCTGGCACTGGCTTTTTCGGCCATTTGCCGCACAAATTTAATTTTCATTACCCCTTGCAAAATCGGCATTGCCAGCCGAAGCACTAAGGGTGAACCAGCGAATTCCAAATATGCTTTTATTTCAGGTATTGCGGTAACTTGAAAGGCTGCTACCAGGTCCCCACTTGGCACTGGCATAATTGTGCGCTCTGAACCATCCGGGAAGGCTAATTTTTTCGCTCCTTTGCCCAACTGATAGTTACCCAACTTTCCCCCACGGTAACTTTTCCCACCACTGGCTAAAACTTCCAGGGCGGTTTTGGTGGCTCCGGCACTACCTTCCTCCGAGTAAAGTGACACGGCAATTTCAAGTTCTGTAGCATCTGGAAGCTGTTCGGCAACTTTTTTTACCAGGAAATTAGTGGCCACCGTCCCAAAGCCAACCCCGGATATAATTGTTATACCGCGTTCTTTGGCCCTTCGGTCATAAGTGGCTACCTGTTGAAATACTTCAATTTCATTGGAAACATCCAGATAATTGGTTCCGGTTTCAAGACAGGCTTCGATTAACGGTCTGGCAGTTTGCTTAAAAGGCCCGGCAATATTCAAGACCGCCTCGACCTTTTCCAATGCTTTAATCATGGTGGTCTTATCCTTCAGGTCGAAAGAAATCCAATCAAGGCCCACTTTTTCGGCCTGGACTTTGAGTTTTTCGGCGGAACGTCCTGCCAGAATAGGGTGTTGCCCCTGCCGCATAGCCTCCTCTACAATCAGTTGCCCGGTAATTCCATACGCACCGTATATTAACCATTTGCTCTTTTCCATTTCGTTTTCTACCTTTCTTATGTAAGTGAATATTTACTTATATAATATAATCCGAAAAATACCGCTTGTCAAGGGTTGACGGTGGGGGAATTAAGGGTTATTCTTCCTTTGTAAGCGAATGTTTATTTTCTTTTAATTCTTCAGTGTTTTCGACTGGAGGGTTTAGCCCTACTCGAAAAGCCCTGTATTGAGGAGCTAAATGCCAAGACCAAGCCAGGAAGGAAAGATTCTAGAAGCGGCCCTGCAATGCTTTGCTGACAACGGCTATGATGGCACCCGAATAAAACATATTGCGGAGAAAGCCGGGGTATCAGAAGGCGCAATTTACCGCCATTATGAGTCGAAAGAGGCAATTGCTCAGGCTCTTTATACTTTACATTTAGGGGCTTATTCCACAAATCTACAAATTATTGCCGCATCTACCTTATCGGTAAAAGAGCGTATGCAAAAATTTGTGCAATACACCCTCGATAATTATCGTGAAAACCCGGCGGCTTTTAATTACGTTCTTTTACGGCTACCCGCTTTTCATCCAAACTTACCAGAGGGTTTTATTTATCCGGTAGAAATAGTTGAAAGGCTAATTTCGGAAGGGCAAAAAGAGGGAGTTGTGCGAGGTGGTAGGCCTAATTTATTGGCAGCAATTTTTTTAGGTTGCGTATTACGCCCAATTATTGTTTCGATTGGGTCAGTGCCGGGTGCCCTTGATTTGCTCAACGAAACTGAACACGATCAACTTATAATTGATGCGGCCTGGCGAGCAATTTCGGGCTGAAACATAGTGCTTATCAGCAGCACAGCAAACTGGTTTAATTTATGCTAAGATGCACTTATGGAGATAAACTCAGCTAAATCCACCACAAAGGTATTAGTTTTTAGTTCAGATACCATCGGTATTAAGATGGCTGGACCGGGTATTCGTTATTATGAGATGTCCAGGGTCTTAAATCTCCATTTTCAAGTGACCTTAGCTGCCCCCGAAGGTTCAATTTTACCTGCTAATGCTCCCAACGGGTTACATCTAATAACTTATCGACACGAGACAAACCAGCTAGATTTTGTCCGTAGCTTTGCTGAACTGAGTGACATTATTATTATTCAGGGTAATTTAAGCTATTTTTCTTCGATGTTTAAGTCCCTGGGAAAATTTGTGGTGGTTGACCTTTATGACCCCTTTTCCCTGGAGAGTTTACAGGCTGCCCATAGCTATAGCGTTTCTGAAAGACAGCAAATCCACTTTAAGGAACTTCAAATTCAAAACGACCAACTTTTGCTGGGTGATTTTTTTATTTGTGGCAGTGAAAAGCAACGTGATTACTGGCTTGGTGCCTTAAACGCCCTAAACCGGGTAAATCCACTTACTTATGACTTCGATGCGGGCTTTCGTAAACTTATAGACCTTGTACCATTTGGTATCCAGCCAGAGCCACCAAAACATACTCAGCAGGTACTAAAAGGTATATACCCTGGAATTTCATCGGAAGATAAATTATTACTTTGGGGTGGAGGTATCTGGGAGTGGTTTGATGCGGTTACTTTAATCAAGGCAATGGCTCAGATAGTCAGGCTTCGTCAGGATGTGAAACTTTTCTTTATGGGTATCAAGCATCCAAACCCAATTGTTCCTGAAATGCAGGCTTGCCGTGATGCAGTGAATTTGGCGACTGAGCTCGGATTAAAAGACCGTTTTGTTTTCTTTAATGATTGGACACCCTATGAGGAACGTCATAACTATCTAACCGAAGCAGACATTGGGATTAGCCTGCATCTTGATCATATTGAGACCCGTTTTTCTTTACGCACCCGAATTTTTGATTATATCTGGGCGGGTTTGCCGATAATTTCTACGGCTGGCGACTCTATGAGTGAGTTAATTACCCAACACAACTTGGGGAAGGTGGTGGAGGAAAGGGCTACGGAGGCCGTAGTTGAATCTATCCTGGAATTATTAGAAGTACCCCGCCTTAAAGAAACTTTCCAGCCCGCTTTTGATAATATCCGTACTGCAATGTCCTGGGAGAGCGTTTTACAGCCCCTAATTGCTTACTGTCATAATCCTAATCGCGCTGCTGACCTAAATAACTCAGACTCCAGCACCAATTATGGTTATCAGTTTTTAGATGAGCTGGGCTTGAAATCCGCCCTGGTCCGGTTAGGAGAAATTGAAAAGAAATATAATGAAACGGTTGAATACACTGAAAAATTAGCAGATGCCTACAATCAAAAGTCCGAGTATGCTCAAAGACTTGAGGCAGAGCTTGTTAATCAATCAACACCATTAAAAAAGTTGTTAAGTAAAATTCCAAAATCCTTTAAAGGTACTCCCCGAATAAAATAGTCCAACCTTGATTTGCTGATTATCGGTCTTTTTATGCGAAACTAAATTTCTATCCCCTTATAATTTTTCAGCCTTGTGAGGCTAAAAAACATGGTATTAGAGCCTGTCTAAAAATGGGGGAGGGGTATTTACAAATTCGCTAAACTGGGAGGCATGAATAGACGAAAAGCCTATGACAGCGACTTAAATGATAGGGAGTGGGATTTAATCGAACCACTCATTCCAGGCCCAAAACCAAGAGGGCGTAAAATAACTTACCATCGCCGAGAAATCCTGAACGGTATTTTCTATTTGGTGCGAAATGGTTGCGGTTGGCGAAACCTGCCCCACGACCTACCACCTTTTAAGTTGGTTTCTTATTACTATCAAAGCTGGCGGCGTGACCATAACTGGCAAGCCATCAATGATGTACTGCGGGGTCAGCTGCGCCAAAGTGAGGGACATAACCTCCAACCAAGTGCTGCTATTATTGATAGTCAATCAGTAAAAACCACCGAAGTGCGGGGGGAACGTGGCTACGATGCGGCTAAGAAGATTAAAGGTCGCAAAAGACATATTCTGGTGGATACCCTCGGTTTACTATTGGTAGTAGTGGTACACTCCGCCAACGTTCAGGATCGAGATGGAGCCAAAACCGTATTAGAAAGAGCAAAATGGCGATATCCCAGCTTGAAACTGATCTGGGCCGACGGGGGCTATGCTGGTCAGTTAGTGGAATGGGTCAAAACCAGTTGTCGAGTGGTATTAGAAATAATCAAGCGGAGTGACGACACCACTGGTTTTAAGGTACTACCCAGACGCTGGGTGGTGGAACGGACCTTCGGGTGGATTGG
>JBBQZS010000035.1:0-74490 GCA_038207495.1 Chloroflexia bacterium | reverse complement strand
GATCTGCCAGTGACTGCGCTCGGCGGGGTTCTCGGCTTGCCGATAGCGGTTTAGCAATTCCTCCTGGTTCAAATAGTCTTTTATTTTAGTTATTTTTGGCATGCCTCTATTGTACACTATTTATCAAGACTTGGTATTAGGCCAAACCAAACAAAGGCAGACCAATGTGTCTGCCCTGCTGGAAGGTTTTAGTATAGATTTTAGCGTTAAGCTTTTTAGCCTATTTTGGTGGCTCCGCCCATATAAGGTTGGAGAGCGGCGGGGATACGGATTGAACCGTCGGCTTGCTGATGATTCTCCAGGAAAGGCACTAAGGCGCGAGGAGTGGCAATCGCGGTATTATTCAGGGTGTGGCAAAATTTAACCTTGCCATCCTCAGCATCGCGGTAACGCAGGTTGGTACGGCGGGCTTGCCAATCGGTCAGGTTCGAGCAGCTATGGGTTTCGCGATATTTGCCCTCGCTTGGCACCCAGCTATTAATATCATTCATGCGGTACTTGCCCAGGCCCATATCGCCCGTGCAGCAGGCTACTACCTGATAGGGGATTTCCAGCTCTTGTAAAATTTCTTCGGAAGTAGTTAGCAATTGTGTATGCCAGCGTTCCGATTCAGCCGGGTCGTTTTTGCACAAAATGTATTGCTCGACCTTGAGGAATTGATGAACCCGAATCAGGCCGCGCACATCCCGCCCGCTACTGCCCGCCTCCCGCCGGAAACAGGCCGAATAGCCCCCATAAAGTATGGGTAGGTCGCTTTCGCTAAGAATTTCGTCCTTGTGCAAGCTGTTGAGGATAACCTCGGAAGTACCCGCCAGATAAATATCATCCTCATCCACGTAATAAACCTGGTCTTTGGCTTTGGGAAACATCCCCTGACCTAGAAAAGCGAAATCGCGGGCCATCGCCGGAAAGCTGGATAGAGTAAAGCCTTTGGAGCGTAGTTTCTCCATTGCGAAGCGCAAAATAGCCATTTCCAGGAAAACCGCCTCGTTTCGCAACGAATAGCTACGGCTACCTGCTACTTTAGCGACACGTTCAAACTCAGCCCAGCCATGGTTTTCGAGAATTTGCACATGGTCAAGGGGCGTAAAATCAAAAGTAGGGATTTCACCCCACCGCTTGATTTCCACGTTCTCGTCTTCGTTTGCGCCAACGGGGGCATCTTCAGCCGGGATATTGGGAACTTCCAGCAACAGGGCTTGCAAGCCTTCTTTGGCGGCCTCGCGCTCAGGGGTGAGGGTTTCGATTTCGGCCCGAATCTGGCGGCCTCGCTCGATAATGGCGGTTCTTTCTTCAGGGGTAGCCTTGCCCATTTTTTTGGAGTTAGCGTTAGACTCGGTGTTCAATGCTACGATTTGTTTGTCCAAATCCAACGCTTTATGGTCAGCTTCGAGCAATTCATCCAGGTCTAAATCTACATGCTTGACCTGAATCGCCCAACGAACTTTGTCTGGATTGTCACGAATAAATTTCAGGTCAAGCATATTTTACCTTAGACGCGCTCCTCAATCGGGATATAGTGTTGATCAGTTGGGCCGTTATAATGGGCGCGAGGTCGAATCAGGCGGTTGTCGGCATATTGTTCCAGGCAATGGGCAATCCAGCCCGAAACGCGACTACAGGCAAACACCGGAGTGAACGACTCAATCGGCAAACCCAGCACATAATAAGAGCTGGCCGAATAGAAGTCAACATTGGGCAGCAGTCCCTTTTCGCGGGTGACGACATTATCAATAATAACCGACATTTCGTACCAGCGAGTATCACCCTTGAGCTTGCCCAGGTCTTCGCTCATCTTCTTGAGGTGCTTGGCGCGGGGGTCGCCATCTTTGTAAACCCGATGCCCGAAGCCCATCACCTTCTCGCGGCGGGCCAGGGCGTTTTTAATCCATTCCTCGGCTTTATCAACTGATTCAATGCTTAGTAACATTTTCATTACCGCTTCATTCGCCCCACCGTGTAGCGGGCCTTTGAGCGTACCAATGGCACTGACCATCGCGCTATGCAAATCGGAAAGGGTGGAGGCAGTACCACGAGCGGAGAAAGTGCTGGCGTTTAGTTCGTGGTCGGCGTGAAGCACCAGAGCCATATCAATCGAGCGAATAGCCACCGGGTCGGGTTCTTTGCCATCAAGCATATAGACGAAATTTCCGGCTACGCTCAAATCGCTGCGGGGGTGAATTGGTTCGAGACCCTGCTTGGCCCGCAAAATAGCAGTGACAATCGTGGGGAACTGGGCAGTCAGGCGAATAGCTTTACGCAGATTAGCCTCACGCTCGGTGGCTTCGTTCCGGTCGGCGTCATAATGACCTAGCATTGAAACGGCGGTACGCAGACCGTCCATCGGAATAATATCTTGGGGGAAACTTTTAATTAATTGTACAACTGGCTCTGGCAGCTCGGCATTCTTTTGAAGGTCATTGGTTAAAGTATCAAGTTCAGCCCGGTTGGGCAACTTTCCAAACCATAACAAATAAACTACTTCTTCATAGGTAGCTTTTTCGGCCAGTTCATCAATTCCAATGCCACGATAGGTAAGCATGCTCCCGACTATGGAGCTAACCGAGCTTTCCAGCGCAACTACGCCTTCCAGTCCCTTTTCTACCTTTTCGTTTTCGGCGTTTTCTGCTCCAGGTTTATCAAGTTTTTCTACTGTCATCGGTGACCTTCCCTTCCTTGATCTAATCCAGCCCCTTGGCATAATGGCGGGTATTAACTATACATTTTTGGAGATAAGAGCAGTAGCAGATTAATTTACAATTTGATTTAGAAGAATTTCTCAATCCAGTTTATTTTCGCGGTAGTGGTTTACGCCAGGAAGCGAACCTAAATCTACCAGGAAATTCATACTTTTCAAGCAACTTTAACTCTATTTATTATAGCCTATCCTGTGCTACCTGTAAATTTAGTTACCAGTATGTTAACACCCCTGAGAATAGGTGGCGAATAGCCTTTAGCTATCAACAAGATTAAATTTTCCAATACAGCCGATAAAATTGACTTTTTAACGCCTGAACTTTATCATATTTCCTAATCTTCCTTTGCTGGGCGTAGTTTTTATAAATTGTTTTACTATAAGGTAAGGCCGTACTCGACATGCGTAAAATATTAATTGTTGAAGACGACCAGATTGTCCAGGATTTGGTGAGCGCGACGTTAGGTGGTGACTCTCGTTACGAACTTTTGCAGGCCTTTGACGGAGAAAGTGGTCTGGAGATAGCCCAAACCCAAAAACCTACCCTGATTTTGCTTGATATTGATTTGCCGAAACTTAATGGCCTGGAAGTGTGCCGCATCCTTAGAAGTGACCCCAACTACTCTTCAGCTTATATCCTGATGCTCTCAGCCCTTTCCCAGCACGATGATATCAAAGCTGGCCTGGCGGTAGGGGCGGACGACTATTTTGTTAAGCCCTTCAGCCCACTAGCCCTTCTTCGCAGGATTGACCAAATCTTCGGCAGTTGACTCATACTGTGAAATTAGTTACAATTTAGAGGTTAGAATTTAATAAGAAAACCCCACCTTCGGGGCAAGGTGAGGCTAAAGTGGCAAATTAGCTACTAAAGCCAATTCCTGATCGGCGGTATAGCCCGCGAGCCTGAAGTTCAAGCTAATCTCTTGAACCAGGGCATGATTCTGGTGAAATTCCAGGGCCGACGGTATAGTCCGGATGGAAGAAGGTGCTGGCAGCTTTCAAACCCTCTTTAGGCATCCCTCTTTTTGGGAAGCTTTTTGGATTTATTCCGAAAGGGCGTAAAGGTCTGACTTTCAGCACCTTACGCCCTTTTTGCATGCAGGTTTTTCGGATGCCTGACTATCGGCATCTTTTGAACCTGACTTTGGAAAAAGGGCGGCGGGGGGTACAGCATATTTCGGAACTAGATTTAAGAAGCGTCGAGTGAGTTAAGATTAGCAATTTAGTATGCCCTTCTTCTCTTATATAGATACGATAGATACTACGTGTCAGGGAGGAAGGTATAAGGGGGTTAAAGAAATTAATTCTATGGATACTGATAAGAGTTTCGCAACCGCTACCAAAGTAGCAAACAATCCGGGGCTAATTGCCCGTTTACAGAGTGTGCCGGGCCAAATCTGGATGGTGTTGGCGATGTTAAGTTTCGCCGCCGGAAACGTCTACGACCAGGCCGCCACCCAGAATATCAACCGCCCGCACCCGTTGGTCGCCGCTACCATTCAGGCCATCCCGGTCTTTTTGTACGGCTTGCTGGGTTATTTGATATTTGTTCGACCCAACCTCGCCCGAAAAATCAGCGTTGAGACCGCCGAAATCAAGGCCGAGCGTCGTAAAGGTTGGATGTTATTTGCGATTGCCGGGGTCTTTACCCAGATTGGCACCGCCGCCTTCTTCCAGGCTTTGATTGTTAGCCAGTTCCAGGGCTTAAATATCACCCTGCCCTTTGTTCAGACCTGGGAATTAATGGCAATTCTGATGGGAGCTTTCTTCTTGAAAGAAAAACCGACCTGGACGCTCTATGTCGGTATGGTGATTATGGTTTGTGGGCTGGCAGGGGTGGCTATCGCTACTCACGCGCAGGAAGACCCCTTCAAGTCGCCGAACTGGTATTGGGCCATTCCATTTGGACTGGCTGCGGCCTTTTGTTGGGCAACCGCCGCAATTCTGGCGCGGGTGGGGATGCAGAAGGGGGTTAATCCTTTTGGTGGGCTTGGGGTTCAATATTTCGTGGGCGGAATTGCCGCCGCCGCACTGCTATGGATTCTGGATATTATTCAGGGTCAGGATAATCTGTCGCAGGTGGTAAAGCTGGACGGACAGGTGTTGCTATACGTCATCGGTGGGGCAGTTATTAACGGGATTCTGGCAACGGGCTTCCTGACCTTCGCCTTGCGCGTAGCCCCGGCCTATAAAGTGTTGCCGATTAACGCGGTCTATCCGGCGTTGGCGGTGCTACTGGGTTGGCTATTTTTGGGTGACAAAAACCGCCCTGAGTTGTGGGCGTTTCTCGCGCTGCTGGTGGTAGCGGGGGGTCTGATTTTTACTCAGGTTGGGCCGTATCTTTTAGAAAAGAAGTCAGGAGTCAGGAGTCAGGAGTCAGAATAAAGAGTTTCTTCTACCCCTTCCTTGAATCAGGGAAGGGGGCAGGGGGTTAGGTCAAACAAACCCTATCTAATCCTACTTGTTATTAAAGTTCGTAGAATTTCAGGCCAGCATCAAAAGTTTCACTGGCGGCGGCGGCAGCCAGTTCTGAGCGTAATTGTTCTTCCGTCTTTTCTTTTCCCACCGACTCCAAAAGCTTGTCGAGCAAGGCCAGGGCTTTATCCAGGCTGGTTTTGTAGAGGTCAAGCAACTTGAAGACTGTTTCGCGGTCTTCGGGTGTGGTAAATTTAAGTATCTGCAAAAAGGTGAACAATAACCCGTAGGAATGGGTATTTAACCGAGTTTCTTCTACCGTAATTTTCCCTTTCAAACTACTATTTCGGACATATGGCCTCTTTTTTTAGTATAATACTAAGCACTACCACCTTGCAAACAAATCATTTCAGGGGTGAATTTATAATAGTAAAGGCAAATTTCTGGCAAATTTCGGCGAGAAAGGGCAGATTAACGGGGCGGTAGGGTTAGCTATTGACTCGCAAAGTAACATTTATGTGGGCGACAAAAGTTTAATAGATTTTCACTCGCTACTCACTACTCGTTACTATTTAAAGAGAGGCTCAAATTAAATGGACACACCAACCCTGACATTGGGAGAAATGGTGCAAGAGGCCGTAGATAACAAGGTTTGGGCGTTAGTAGGCGCAAGCACTAACCCTAACAAATACGGCAATATAATCCTGCACAACATGGCTAACGCCGGTTATACAATTTATCCTATCAATCCCCGCGCCGCCGAAATTGATGGCATCAAGTGTTATCCTAATCTTTCGGCCCTGCCCGAAAAGCCCGCCGTGATTAATTTTGTTGTCCCGGCTAAAATGTCGTTGCCTGTGTTGGAAGAAGCCGCCCGCCTGAGCATCCAAACCGTCTGGTTTCAGCCAGGGGCAGAGTCGGAGGAAAATATCAAGTTGGCCCAGGAATTGGGCTTCCGGGTTATTTTTGATGCCTGCGCGATGGTCGCCAAGGGTCGTCGTCACTGGCGGTAAAATCTAAAACTCGAAATCCAGCTCCATTGCCGAGTGGTCACTTAGGCGAACTTCGCGCCACTGATGTAAATATTGGCAATTAAGTATCCGAATTTCCGCCGAGGCCATAATATGGTCAAGGCGGAACCCCACCCTCAACCCTTTGGCCTGAAAAATCCAGCTATGGTCTTCTCGCGCATAGCCGTGAAAATCCCGAAAAGCATCCCGCATCCCAAATTCCGCCAAACCCTGTAACAGCTTCCGCTCGAGGCTATCCTGCGTCTGATTTTGCACCCGGTAAGTACCGTTCTTGCGTAAAACCTGCCCAAAGGTAATAACCTCGCCGTCGGCTTTCTCCAGACGGGGGCTGTTGAAATCGCCACAAAGCAACCTCGGACGGGGGCAGGGCTGTTTTAGCTGCTGGTAAATTCCATCTACGGTTTCGAGTTTTACCCTGCCTTTAGACATGACCGGAATATAGGTGGTATGTAGCTCAAGCGCACCAAAGGGAGTTTCAGCCACTACCGCCGCTACCCGTTCGGGCAGGGGCAAGGCTAAAGCTGGGAGAATTTGCAGGGGGTAACGACTGGCGATTAAAACCCCATAGTTGCGGCTGCCGGGCAAAAGTTGGGCGAGGCTGGTGCTTTCGAGAATGTAGTCAAGGCCGATTGCCTTTAGTTGCTGGATAAAAAGTGGGGCGGTTTTGGCCTTAATCTCCTGTAATGCCACAAAATCCGGCTGACGGGCTTTGATAACTTCTACCTGGGCGGAAAGCCTTTTACCGCCACCCTGCCAGATATTCCAGGATATTAAGCGCACTATAGCACCTGTTTCTGAAGGGATTTATTCAAATAGCTTATTGATAGCGAATTTGAAGCCGGGAATTACATTTTCACCACTCAACTCAGCATTAATATCCAGAACTTCAGGGGTGGTTTGGTCTGGTCGGTGAATCTCAACGGTCTGATTATCAGGATTTATTGCCCAAACCAGTAACACTCCGGCATCGAAATAGCGGGCAAGTTTAGCACGAGCCTCCTCTCGCTTCTTTTTGGTATTAAGGTCCGAGTCTGACCAAATCTCAATGGCTAAATCGGGTCGGGGAGCAGCCCCAGCTCCGTCTTTGGGGCGATTTTCGGCTTTCCAAAAACTTATATCGGGGGCGGGGGCATAGTCATTGGCAAGCCGGACATTCACATCACCTGCCACCACTTCCCCTATTTTTTCATCCCGGTCAAAATCATAATAAGAATTAATAATCCGGCGGGCAATACGGCCATGCTGTATAGTAGTCATTGGTTTGGCTATTACCTTTCCGTCAATTAACTCAAATCCTCCAGAAAATTCGGGCATTTGCTCAAATTGCTCGACGGTGTAAAACTGTTCTGCTTTTATCGCCCGCGCCTCGATTGCCATGATATGTTGCTCCTTTGTAGGTCGGGGTTGTATTACTACCCAACCTTCCCGCTCAAAAGTTCGTCTATAAAACAGTAACAAATAGCCTGGGCTGTGTCAAGGCAAACTAGCAGAATATTTATAATCAAACCTGTAAATATCCTGCTATTTTCTTTCATCCTTCATCCTTCCGACAGGGGTCAGGCTGCCGCTTGCCAGGCCGCCAGGGCAAAGAGATAGGTAGTTTCAGCCAATTTCCTTTGTCCGGCAATAGTCGGATGAAAATAGTCGCGGGAAGAAACATCGCTCGGCACAAAAACGGTATTAAAAGAGGCGTTGTTATCAAAACGGCAACCTGAATAAGTAGCACAAACCTGAGCCAAAGTTGTATTCAAATCAATATTGTGCTGACGGACAGAATTGCGGCGGTTTACATCGGCAGAAGCGTTAGAGGTAGGATTCGCCAGCATAGATTGGCAAATACTCAAACTTCCCCAGGTAAGGCGAGCAAAAAAATTATCTTTGAGTATTTGCCAGAGGTTGTAAATATTAGGAATACTGGCAATGAAAATTCGAGCATCGGGAAATTTGGCCTTGAGGGTGTTCAGGCCGGACTGTAACTGACTCTTAAAAGTCGCCACCGGAGTCATAGTAGCCTGACTGGTGGTGCAAACATCATTCGCTCCCAGCAAAATCGTCACGTAATCTACCCGTTGGTTAATCGAATTCACCTCGTCATACAGGTTGATCATTTTTGCGCTACTAACCGCAAAGTTAAAATTTCTGCCCCGAATGTTAGGATTAGCAGCTAAAATCCGCTCATAATGGCTGTTAACATTGCTGTTGGTGCCGGTTGACCAGGAATTGGAGGGAGAATCCAGAAAGGGGAAAAAACCGGTATTAAAACCGCGCGTGATAGAGTCACCCAACGAGGCCATCGAATTAGGGTAGGTAACGGCGGCCTCGGCAGGACTAACCGCAAATACCGTCAGCATCAGGGACAAACACATCACCAGCAGGGCTAACAGTCGCCCACGCTTTAAGAAACTACGTTGGTTCATCGTTGCTCTCCTGTTTTTGGTTGTCGTTAGAAGGTCGAAAAGCGAATATCTAAAATCTAAAATCGGAAGCCAGAAGTCCCTTCGTTCTTCTGACTCTTCTATTATCTCAATCTTTAACTGTTTTTCTTTTTTGGTTTTTGACCTTAGATTTTGGATTTTAGATTTGAGCAGTTTCTACCAGACGGTCAGCCAGGGCATGATCAACTGATTCCTTTGCCAGAAACTCGGCCTGTAAATCCGGCAACCAGGCCATCATCAGGGCTGCTTGCTGTAAAAGTTCTACCCCGGTTAGAAAATCCTGTTGAGTAATATTCTCCGGCTCAATCGTGAAAGTGTCCGAAACATTGTGGTAATTACCCAGGGGAAAGGCCAGACCCGTCGCCAGATAACCGTTCAGAATCGCCGAGCCCGCCTCACAGCGTCCCCCGGTCATAAGCTGGCGTTGGATAGGGGTTTGCTGGGGACCACGCCCGACCACATCCCCGCCCAGGCTGGTAGCGGCTCGTTTAAGAATAAACTCGGCCTGCTCGTTAAAGGTAAAAGCCCGGTCTCCCGCCCTTATAACTGGGCCGGCCCCCTGCGCCGCTCCTGGCAAGGCTTTGCTGGCCTCCAGCGAAACCACCCAGCTTTCTTTGGGTAACACTCCCGACTGAAAAACCATATCGGCTCCCACCAGCCCAACCTCCTCGGCCCTGGTAAAAATGCCGTAAAGGTTAGCCTCCGCCCCATCCCGCACCAGTTTCCAGAAAGTCAGCAAGATGGCGGCACAACCCACCAAATCATCAATGGCGCGGGCGTGTACAAAACCATCTCTTAGCTCAAAATCGGTAATATCCCAGACTCCAAAATTACCTTCAAGGGTGGATATTTCGGCGGCAAACTGAAATAAGAGGTTAATATCACGCGGCCCTTTTTCCCCAATTTTATAACCTACCAACTTGCCATAGAGTGGCTCCTTATGGTGGTCGGCGGAATATAGGCGTACAGGCACCTCTCTCTCAAAACAGGCGGGCGCAACCCCACCTAAAAGTTTACCCGTAAAATTGGCCTGGGGAAATTCGGCTGACGCACCTGCGGCAGTCAGTTCAAAAGCCGGGTGGTCGGTATGGGCCATATAGGCCAGAGGAGGAATCCCCTGCCCTTTTTGGTAGTGGGCGATGATATTACCCCATTTGTCAGACTGATAGGGTATTTTCAACTCACTCAGAAAAGCGGTAATTTTGTTTAAAACCCGGTGTTCATGAAAAGAGGCAGTAGGAGTAGAAACAATTTGACCCAAAACGTCCAGATAATAAGCGGTTTCTTGTGGTGTTGGCATATTAAACTCGTTTTTGAAATAGATAGGTATTATTGAGCGGCAACATTCTCCGGCTTATGGGTGCGAACTTTGAAGACGATACGGGTGAACGGGACGCGGAACTCTTCAAAAACCTCAATACTAATGAGGAAACCTGCGAAAATCATAGTCACGCCCAGCAAAGTCGCCAGCGAAAAAGCATCCGAGCCGCTCAAATTAAAGCGGGCAATAACCCCGGCACTACTGGCGGTAAACGCCCCTGCCGCGATAAACAAATTACTGATTACCCGGTAAAGTTTTATGCGTCTGCGCCAGAAAACCCAGGCACTTTGCAATGCCCCAAAAGCCAGAAAACCCGCCCCAAAAATATTGAAGAAAGGAGTCAAAACCCGTACATAGGTGGGATAGCCTTTCCCGGTGATTTCTTCCAGCGAATGGGCGGGCAAGGCCGAAAGGTCAACTTGAGCAGTAATTACCAGAGTAGCCGCCGTCACAAAAGCTAAAATTAGCAAACTCAAAACCATCACTGCAACCCGACGCGGCGCAATCAGGAAAATTGTGCCCATCCCCAAAAATGCGCTAGTACCCATCGCCCCGGCAATGTACCATAAGCGATAAAAGTTGGTATTTTCTAACCAACCTTGCGAAGTCCCCAGGAATTGGGAAAAAGCAGCCAGGGTAAAGAGAAAGAGGCCAATTGTCCACACAATCTGGTAAGTCCGGCGGCGGCGCAGGAACTGGTCAAATACCATTAAAGTAAAAAGCAGACTAACCAAACTGGCGAGGAGGGGTAATACAACCGTGAAATTCATTCGCCAACACCTTCTAGAATTTTGTTTACCATATAGGACTTTCGCTTGAGGCTAATTATCCAATTCAGATTGGAGCTATTTCAACCAATTAAAGCGAAAGTCGTAGATATAAAACCTGAGAAACCAAAAGAACGGCCTTTGTACATTTTTGGCCGAGTTACTCAGACTCACTTCAAGGCAGCTTGGATTGCCGGATGGCAGTTCTGTTATACCCAAAATCTTAACACAAAACATGCCTTTTTCCAAATAGGGTCTATACCCTAATTTTGGATTTTCCATCGCCAATATTCGATAGTGCGCTCAAACATGCTATAATATATATAATTAAAGGATGCAGGGGTAATCGGCAAAGTGAATATAATACTTTGGAGTCGGTAGTTGGGGACGGGCTTTGAACTTTCCAATTGGTTGTATCAAGTTGGTTACAAGTTCTGGCCGAATTCCACTTTCTACTACAGCTCTCACTAATCGTCGTACCACACTTTAGGAGAGTTTACCGATGGCAGAAAAAGAAATCAGACGGCAGCTAAAATTGCTTTTGGCAATGTCTACGATTAATCATAGTTTTGGGGCGCATCTAGAGTTGGAAGATGTCTCCCGTATTGCGGTCAGGGAACTGGTTAAACTGTTAAATTGTGATGGCTGCGCCGTTTTACTGTTTGATGGTGACAAAATCCGCGTTCCCGCTGAGAAGGATTTTCTAAAATTTCTGAATGGGGTTGAGTTGTCCACCAATACCCCCGCCATCCGCCACCTGATTAATACCAGGCGTAGTATTTTTTCTCAGAACTTTTATAGCCCTCCAGTAAAAATTATGCCCAACCGAGCGTTGCCCAAAGCTCCGATTTTTGCCCCGGTCATCATCCGCGAAGAGGTCAGGGGTTTGATTTATCTCCATAAGGATTCTTTCAATCGCGACGATATTCACTTTGCCGAGTCGCTGGCCCATGAGGTAGCAATTGCTCTGGAACGGGCGATGGTTTATTCGCAGGTTAAAATTCTGGGTATCAGGGACGGGTTAACCGGGACTTTCAACCGCCGTAAGTTTGACGAGGATTTGGAGGCTGAAATTGCCCGCTCGGTTCGCTATAATAGCCCTCTCTCGCTGGTGATGGTGGATATTGATTACTTTAAGGCGTATAATGATGTACACGGTCATCCGATGGGAGATAATTTGCTCAAGCGGCTAGTCACGGTTTTAAGCGCAAATTTGCGCCCCTTCGATAAGGTTTATCGTTATGGTGGCGAAGAATTTGCAGTGCTATTGCCCGAAACCGGCAAAGAAAAAGCGTTACTGGCAACCCAACGTTTGATGGATGTTATTCGCCAGGAATCATTCGAGGGTGAAAAAGAGAGCCAACCCACCGGTAAATTAACTGTCAGCATGGGGCTGGCAGGCTTTCCAGAGGATGGAAATACTAAAGATTTACTGATAAAGCACGCTGATAAGGCTCTTTATCAGGCAAAAAGCGATGGTAGAGATAGAATTTGGGTTCATAAAGCTTGAAAGGATTTTAGGGTATGCCTTCCGCCGATAATATTTCTGAATTGATTCTATATACTTTTGTGGCGGCTATAGTTCTGGTGGTGCTGGCAGTGGTAATTCGGCTAACCCCCTGGGGTAAACGGATTCGCCAGACTAACCGAAACTGGCAAGTTTCCCAGACGGTAGCCCCGCCCCCGACTAATCAGACTCGGATTAAGTATGAAGACCCGATTAATAGCATAAAATTCAAGTATGGTTTAGGGATTATTGGGGCGGGGCTGGTGTTAGCCTTCATTTATTACTTTATTGCCAGGGGTGGGATTTTCCCCGGTAACTAGACACAAAATAACCAATGTTAAACAAGATAATTCTGGTTTGTTTTATTCTGCTGGCGGGGTTGGTGATTTTAATTCTGCTCAGCAACCGTGACAGTCAGGGCAGCCGTTATGTTACTAGCAGTAGCGGTGGAGTTTATAACGCCCAGTTGTTGGGAACAAGTAACCAGGGGCAAAATACGGGCTTGCTGGGCTTTTCGCAGCGCGACCCCGGTCAGTATTCCAATGTGGATGAGTACAAAACCTGGAGTCCGAGTGCCTGTTCGGCTGCCGCAATTGCTTCGATATTCAGCAACCAGGGCAAATCCGTTCGCACTACTGATATTCTGGCGATTATGCGTGACCGTAAGGCTATTACTGCCAGTAGCGGTTTGTTTGACTATAGCGTTTTCAACACGGTTGCCAGCCGCTATAATCTGCGGGCCGATCTTAACGAAAGCCGCGACCTCGATAGCCATTTCAACCGCATTCTGGACTATCTAAGCAAGGGTACGCCCGTCCTGATAAATGTGCAAGACCGCAGTTTCTTCCCCAATGGTCATTTCATTGCTGCCTTCCGCCTCAATCCCGATAATACCGTGACTGTAACCAATAGTGACCCCGAACCAGGCCGCCCTGTCGTGCAGGATTGGCCTATAGATGCCCTCAAAACCTATTTCAGCCGCACCTATCGCAGTGTAGCCTTCCTGGGTAAATAGTTGTCGGTGGTCGGTGGTCAGTTGTCGGAAAAAATTAACAAGGATAAATAGGATGTTCAAAAGTAACGAGTAACGACTTGAACTCATATTCCCCCTTCCTTGCTAGGGAAGGGGGCTAGGGGGTTAGGTTTCCTACGTACTTTTTCTGAATTTTGGCTCTATATCCAGTTTTGTGCAATGTAGATTATAGCCATAAAGGGGATATTCAAGGTTTTTCCTCTTATCACCCCAGGCATCGGTTTTGGTTACTTCCTCAATAATATATTTTGATTCATCGGTAATGATATGCCCGTGGCCTTTTTCATCTACCGTTTCAATCGCTCCCCAGCGGTGTAGATTAATACGGTCAATTTGCCAGGTGTACATTATTGGTGGTATTCCTGGTAATTTAATATGCCGCTCATAATAAAAGAAAGGGTCAATGCCTAATCGGATTTCACCTCCTAGAAACGCGCCTTCAGTATAAAAAGGTTTCAAATTATGGGAAGAGCAGTAGCCTCTGATGCCAAAATCAATTACTCCTACCTTTTGAACTACAAATACAACCTGAGCGTTAACTTTATAGGTTGTGGTGTCGCTGGGTTCTGCAACTATTTCCACCGAATCAGATTGGGTTAATGTTTTAGGATAGATTTCAAGGGCGAACTCAGCGATTTGTCCAACGTAGAAATCTTTATAGTTACTGTCCTGAATAATCCAGGGGGGAAGACCAATGTTCCATTGGGTGGGTCTGTTCATTTGGTGGCGGGTGGGTGCATCCCCCTTGCTTTGCCATAGCAAAAGGAGTTAAAGGAAATTGTAATCTTGGTTAAAAGGATTACACTTGATAGGTTTTTGTTGAATAGATACAACAAAGTTTTTACTGTGAAATGATTATATTGGAGATTCCGAAAACTTGTCAACATCGAAGGGAAAAGCTTTTGAAATGCGGACCACCCTTGTCACCCTGAGCTTGCGAAGGGTCTTGCCCAAAATAGCGAGATTCTTCGCGTTCGCTCAGAATGACAAGCCTCGTAAACGGTTACGAATTCTCGTTCCTAACGTCTTTTTGATGGTTTACAAAGGTAAGGAAATGTGCTATATTTTCCATACCTTAAATATAGCTCACAAAACTCCGGGACTCTTAAATTCAATAACTGACTAATGGTTAATACTTTGGTATTTTAGCGGCTGGCCCTGGCCTTCGGTTTTTATAATTTAGCATTGTCGGGATGTTAAAGGCTAGAACAGTTCTAAAGAAAGTCCCAAGAGGTTTTGTATGTCTGAAACAATTAATCCCGACCAACAACCTGAGAGCAATCAATCTGGCATGGGCTTTGCCACCCAGGCTAACACCGGAGGCAGCCCCCAGATTCAAAATCTGATTGACGCTTCCCTTAGTTACCCTGCCAGCAGCACCAATTCTACCAACGATGCCACCGACCAATCCGGCCCGGTAGATATTCAGCCCTATCCCTCCATTATTTATGCCTCCTACGATTTCTTTAACCAGAATAAATATAAAATCATTTGGCGGGGCAGCCCTAACTTTTGGTCTGGGCGCGATGGGCAAACCCCCGTGGCGATTTGCGATCATATCATGCAAGGTTCTCTGGAAGCATCCGATGGCTGGTTCAAGAACCGTCGTAGCGATGTTAGCTCTCATTTTGGCGTGGGATACGATGGGCGCATCTGGCAATGGGTTAAAGTTGAAGATACGGCCTGGGCTAATGGCATTTTGCAAAGCCCCGACACCTCGGTGGATTGGCTGGCGGAATGTGTCAGGCGAAACGTCAACCCCAACAGCCGCACCATCTCAATTGAACATGAGGGTTATAGCGGGAAGCCATTCCCGGATGCTCAGTATCAGGCTACCCTCTGGCTGCATCGTTACCTCTGCCAGAATTATAATATTCAGCCTGACCGGAAACACATAATCGGCCATTACCAGATTACGGGCCGTGACCGCGCAGGTTGCCCCGGCAATACATTCCCCTGGGACAAACTAATTAAAGACCTGGGAAGTAGCGGGGCAGTAGTGCAACCCCCTGTTGTTATCCCTCCCACCACTGGCACTGATTGGACGCAAGGTGTAGATGGGGTAGTTAAGATGCAGTTTGGGCCAGCTTCTATAACGAGCAATAATGCTTTCGTCCGTAGTCGCCCTTCGCTGACCGCCGGGGATGGTACTTTAGTACGCACCCTGAATAAAGGGACAGTTTTGCGCTTCTCTGGGTATACCGATGCCGGACCAGAATTTCGAGGTGAGTCGCGCTGGTATTTGATCGCCGATGCTGATGGCGGGGGCTGGATACATTCGCTGATGATTGCAGCCTGATCTAAATAATTAAGAAATTTTAATACTGGCTAGCGATTCCTTAACGATAACACTACAGTATAAGTAGAATACTTAAGAATTATTAACAAAATCATTGACAACCTTAAATGGGATATGTTATACTTAGTCACTATCTCTACAGCAGACTATGCCAGCAAATCCATAATGCTCAATCAGGGTCTCCACAGTAATACGGGTCTCCGGGTCTTTCAATTCAATACAGGAATGAACTTTTTATAATTGCCGAAGCCTTATTTTGTCTTTGGTAAAGTTCAATGCCTCTCGATTTTGGGTCTAGGGCGACTCGAAATACAAGAGTGTATTTAATTTTGGATGTTTTAAATCGGCTAACTATAGCCCTGTATTTATTATGCTTTTAGGTACATATTATGGAAATGGTTAAATTGGGGATGGGGATACTGCTATTTATTCTTGGCATATTTACCACCATCAGTGGTTTGTACATAATTCTTAGAAAAGAGTATCAGGAAGCGATAAGAACTTTATCGTCGCAAAGCCCGCGCCTTGCCGGGAAATCCCCGGTAGAGGATATAGTTAGACCCCTGGCGCAAACCTCCGTGCAACTCATGGAAACTCTCAACAAACTGATTCAAACCGCCGTAGGGGTAGGGGCGTTTTTGTGCTTGCTAGGTTCGGGCTTGTGCCTCCTGGCTTACTGGATGATTTCAAACTAGCTAGTTATTGGTTATTAGTTGTTAGTTAAAGAGCTGCAAACCTAACCCCCTGAGTGCAGATAGGTAGGTGAATGAGGGAACTCGAACAACCAACAACTAACAACTAACGACTTTTCTACTCGGCACTCATTACTCGTTACTTCTTATTTGGTGTGTCAGGGGAACATTTTATGGGGAATAGTTTTAGCAAAGACAAAACCGGGAACGCCCAACTTCGCCCACAGTCAGTCGAAATTCAGGACTGGATAAAAGAATATTGCCAGAATATCCTGCGAAGTGAGCAAAAGGAGGCACGCATTGCGGGGCCAGATTTAGCTCCAGCCCTGGGAGCCTTGTCCTTCGAGGAGGAGGGCGATTACAGCCGCCAGATTGAACGGCTTAACCCGCTGGATAGTGATACCCTCTTTGAAGTTGCTCAAAATGAGCGGCGTCTAATAATTCTAAGCCGGGCCGGAAGCGGCAAAAGTTTCCAGATTCATGAGTTGCTGCGGCGCGAAGCCCAACTCACCCTGGCCTATCAGGAAAAATCCGCTAATACCTCCGCCCTGGAGTTAAATTCGAGTCGCCCCCTGGTTTTACCCATTTATTTGAACCTGGCGGAACTTGAATTGGGCAAAAAAGTCAAAGATACTGCATTTCAGGCGGTTTTGACCAGAGCCTTTAACAATTTTCTTGACCGCCCCGCCCCCGCCCACCTGTTTGACGAAATTGTGCCGTTGGTGCTGGCTGATAATCTGGAAGGGGTTGACCCCGCCACCGCCCCCGGTTTGCTCTACGCCTTCAACCAGTGGTGCAAACAAATCGCCCCCGATAGCCGAGTGGTGGTAGCCTGTCAGCACCCCGATTTCATTTTATATCATCCCTGGTTCAAAGCCGAGCAACAATGGCAGTTTTACGCTATGCTCAGTTTTGAATGGGCCAAAGTGCGGGTCGTGTTAAGCGAGAAGTTTGCCGATAGCGAATTGCAAAAAATCGAGCAGATTGGCCTCACTCCCCTGCTGACCCACCCAGCCCTGTTCTACGCCATCCAACCCTTGCTCGAATCTGGTCCCACCGACCTGAACAGTTTGCTCAAAGCCTTTCTGACCGTTGCGTTTAACAATAAGCCGGAATGGGGTTTGCAACTGGCCCGTTATTCGCACTGGTTAGAGGCCAGCCTGAGCGAACAAAGCCGCGATGTGCCGGAATGTCTGCAAAATGCTCTGAAATTAGGTCTGGTCGAAAAGCACCCCGTCACGGGCGATATTCGGTTGGCGAACCCGACCCTCGAATGGGTAATGGCGGCCTGGTTCTGCAAAGCCGCCGGAGCGGAGCAATTACCCCTGGCCCTAAATCGGATTCTGGAAACGGCCCAGCCCACCGAAGCCCATAATTTCCTGCAACTGCTCTATCTGTTGACCGGACCCACCGAACGCCCCAAATTCTTTACGGCTTTGTTAGGCCAATCTCCCGCGCAAGCCCGCCTGACCCTTTTGATTGAAATCGGGCGGATTGACCCGGATTTCAACCAGAGCTGGCAAGCTTATCTGGCAACCCTTAGTGTAATCCCTGGTCAAAACTCCTTTGGGCTGGCTTTATTAAAACTTTGTGGCGAATTAGGGGCAGAAGCGGTAGAAAAGGGCGGCAAACGCGAGCAACTCCGCCTTGCTGAAATTGCCCTGAAACGCTTGATAGAGCTGGAAAGTGCCGACGATAGCCTTTACCTGGAACTGGCCCAGGTGCAGGAAGCTTTGGGCGAACGGGATGCCGCGATGCTCAACTATCGGCGGTTGGCCCAGGAACTTAACGCCCCCAGCCTGGACGGGATGTTAGGGATTATTCGGCTACTGGTGGAAGAAAAGAATCAGGGCGAAGGGGCTGCGCAATTAGCCCGCTTTGGTCGCCGTCTCAAGGATTATCAGGCCGAGAGTGACTTCCTTAGTTCGGTTTTGAAACGCCAGCTTAAAGATTACGAAACGGCCTTGAGCTACGCCAAACATGCCGTCCATAGTGGTACCAATCCCAAGCGGCTGGCGGCTTATCGCTATAACCTGGCTCTGACCTACTTTGCCCAGGGTGGCAAGAGCAAGGCCGAACAAGAATTAATCAAACTGGTGCGGGATTATCCGACCTACGCCGAGGCTTTCTACGAGTTGGGTCGTTTGCAGATGGAGCGGGGCGCGGTGGAAACCGCTCTGGCGAATTTGCGTCGGGCGGTGGAGCTTGAACCCGCCAAAGCCCACTATCTCTATGATTTGGGTCGTTCCCTGATGGTCAAAGGGCAATATCAGGCCGCTTACCCCTACCTACAGGCGGCGGCGGCGCAGGCCGGGGCAGAATCATCAGGTTATCAACTTTCGCTGGGATTGGTAGCCTTGAAGCTGGCTAAACTGGAAGAGGCTCAAACCGCCTTCCGGCAAGTGTTGCAAACCGGCGGGGAAAAAGTCGTTACGCTGGTGTATCTGGCGGCTACCGAATACGCCGCGAATAACTATCGGGCGGCGGGCGAAAATCTTAGCCGCGCACAAAAAATTGAGCCAGAAAATGCGACCCTCTATGTACTGGCGGGACTGATCGCCGAAACGGGCCGACAGGTGGAAACGGCTATCTCGAATTATCACCGCGCCCTGGAAATAAATCCCCAGGCCCAGCCTGAAATCCTGGCGGTCTGTCATTTGCGGCTGGCGCAAGCCCTGATTTTGACTAACAACCTGGACGAAGCCGATGTCCATTCCAAAGAAGCGGCCCGCTTGCGCCCCGGTGTGCCGGAAGTTTTTTATATCGTGGGATTGCTGGCTCTTAAACGCAAACGTTTTGGCGAGGCTGCCGAATGTTTCGGGATGGGGGCTGACCGATTGGCGAAAAGCGAGCCGAATGAATTGGTTGACCTGCAAAGTCAGGCGGGCTGGCTTTCGTTCTTTGCCGCCAATGACGATTTGCAATACGACTTACCCTACTGGCAGGGGGTGGCTTTGCGTGAATTGGGACAGCACGAAGAAGCCCAGAAAGTTTTACACGCCCTTATCCGCAGCTTGCCCACCGATAGAAATTTATACCGCGCTGCTGCCCAGCACCAGATGGGCCTTAGCCTGTTGACCTGTAGCGAGTTGCAGGAGGCGTTGGCGTATTTAGGTCAGGCCGTTGCCGAAGAACCGAAGAACGCCAGTTATCGGTTAGGGTTAGCCAGAGCCTGGCAAAAAGCCGGGGATACTAAACGGGCTTTGTCCGAGCTCAGTCAGGCGCAGGAACTTGCACCAAATCAGGCCGATATTCTGGCGGAAATTGCCGGGTTGCAACTTCAAACCAAAACCCTGGACGCCACCCTGTTGCTCAATAGCCTGAATCTGTACCTGAAAGCCCTGGCGAAAGAACCTAACAACCCCGATTATCTTTACCAGGGGGCGCGGCTGGCCTATCACCTGAGCCACCAGAATCAGGCTGCCGAGTTGCTGAACCGCTTGCTGCAAATCAGCCCGAATAAGCCGGAAGCCCATCTGTTGGCGGCCTGTAACCTGGAACGCAGTGGCAATCTCGAAAAAGCTCAGTCTGAGATTGGCCTGACATTGGTTGGGGCTTTGCAAAAACAGCCGGGCTATTTCCTGCTGGCGGCGCGGTTGGCCCGAAAAGCGGGAGCGTTGGACACCTTGCGCAGTTACCTTTCGCCGCTTCAGCAGCGGGAGGCTTTACCCCTCAACCTTCAGGCCGCAATTCGGGCCGAAGAAGGCTGGTTGGCGATGTCCCAGAAGAACTATAAGGAAGCGGCAGAATTTTATGAGCAGGCTATTGAGCTTCGTCAGCAAATTGCCGCCAGCGATACCAGCCTCAAGTTAGATGAGCTTTATTATGACGATTGCAACTTTGAGGACTTGGCCCAGACCGGCTATAGCGGCGGTAACAATAGCGAACAGCTTCAGTTGGCAAATTGCAAGTTAGCCTATGCCGGAGCCTTGCGCCAGGCCGGGAAAATCGGCGAGGCTATCCGCGAACTGGATGAAGCCATCAGCCTTAACCCCCGTTACGCCCCGGCTTATACCACTCGCGGGCAATTATTAGCGGGCGAGGGCCACCAAACTGAGGCCCTGGCATCCTTCAAGACCGCCACCGAAATCAAACCTACTCCAGCCCGATATTACGACCTGGGGCTGGCCTATCTTAATCTGAACGAGGCTACCCTGGCGGTGCAAGCCCTGGAACGCGCCGCCAGCAGTAGCGAGATTGCCAATCGGAGCGAGTTTCAGGCTAAATTGGGGCTGGCTTACCAGAAAGCCTGGAATAGCAAAGCGGCCCGGACTGCCTACACCCGCGGCTTGCAACTTGAACCCAACAATATTGACCTTTATATGGCTCTGGCTGACTCTTATTTGCAGGACGGGGAACGGCTGGCGGCGGTGCAACCCCTTCAGGAAGCGATTGTGCGCAACCCCAACAATCCGCTTTGTCATCAGGAACTGGCCTATCTTTACGAGCAATTGGACTGGTGGCAGGAAGCCGCCGGAGAGTACGAACAGGTTACAAGTTTGCTGCCGGACGAAGCGGTGGGCTGGGTCAAGAGCGGGCAGATGCTTTTGCGAACTAACAAGATTGAGGAAGGACGGGCGGCTCTGGAACATGCCCTGCGGCTGGACGCTAATCAGCCCACCGCGCATTATGAATTAGGCTTGCTCTACCTTAAAACCTATCATGGCATGCAAAACAAGCCCAAAAATCTTTCGCCCGAATTTCAGGGAATGTTCGGCCCCATGCAGGTCGAGGACGAAGCTCCCGCCACTGAGCCGGAAGTGCCGATTAAGGTGGACACCCCCGAAACGGCTCTGCGACTGGCCCGTGAACACCTGAATGAAACGGTAAAACTGAGTGGGCAGGTTGCCGACCATCTCTACGAACAGGCTCAGGCTGAATATCTGGCGGGCTCTTATGCCACCGCCGAAATCGCCCTGGAACAAAGTCTGAGCCTGAACGCTAGCAATTACGAGGGTTGGTTGTTATTAGCCGAAAGTTGCCTGAAACTCAACCGACCGCAAGCCGCCTGGAGAGCCGCCCAACCCGCCATTAAGCTTTACCGCCACCGTGAGGATGGTTGGTTATTAGCGGCCCGCGCTGCCGCCAGGGGTAAGGAAGGGCGCAAAGCGATTGAGTGCCTGGAAATGTACCTGAAGCTCAATCAGGAGCAAATTATCGGCCCCTTGCCCTTTATCCTGATGGCTAAAACCTACCTTGAACTAAACGAAGCCCAACCAGCCCTGGAACAACTGGAACAGGCCCAAACCCGCCTTAAAGCGCAATTTGCTACTCCCGGTCCGGCCTTCCTGGCATTACGGGCGGCTATTTTGGGTCGGTTAGGTAAAGCCGAGGAAAGTTTGGATCTTTATCAGCAAGCCTTACAGCTTGACCCCCAGAATCCGGCTTTGCACAACGAGCTAGGCGAAACCTTGATGGAGCAGGGTCGTTATGACGAGAGCCTGAAAGCCTTCCGACAGGCTTTGCAAATTGAGCCAGCCAACGCCCGTTATCACTATAACGCCGGAGTGGTTGCCAAGCTTGGAGCCGAAAAACCGGGCCAGTATTCCAAGAAGGTCGAAGCCTTGCAGCAGCAAAGCATCGAGCTTCTGACTAAATCTACCCAGCTCAACCCGGTGATGGCCCAATACTGGTACGAACTGGCCCTGGCCTATTCCGCCAACCGCAACTTCAAGTTAATGCGGAGCGCGCTAGAGAGTGCTATCGCCCAATCGCCTGCC
Organism: Chloroflexia bacterium; assembly: GCA_038207495.1. GTDB lineage: Bacteria > Chloroflexota > Chloroflexia > Chloroheliales > Chloroheliaceae > Chlorohelix. Next base: position 52,575 of record JBBQZS010000035.1, on the reverse strand, counting down.
TTTAGCGATAACGAAGCTCCCCAGGTGCGTTATATGCGGCTGTACGCCACCGCCTGCCAGAAGCTGGGTGATTTTGAGACTGCCCGCGAAACGCTGAACAAAATTCTGGCAGTACTGCCGGACGATCACGAAACTCTGGCGGAGTTGGGCGAAATTGCCCACCGCACCGGGCAATATGGAGATTCTTACAACTATTTCCGGCGGGCCGAAACGGTTTCCAACGACCATCCCCGTTATCTGGCGAGTATGGCGCGGGCGATGTTACGGCTCAATCGTTGGGAGGAAGCTCATAACCTTATCGAAGAGGCGGTTTTGGCGAAGTCGGACGATTATTTTGTGCGGCATCAGTTGGGGGCGGCGTTGGTCGAAAGTGGCAAGCCTATCGAGGCGATGCCGCATCTGCACGCCGCCGCCGAGCAAGAACCGGGGAACGCTGATTTCCGTTATTACCTGGGGCGAGCCTATCTGCTCAATGGGCGCGTTGCCGAGGCTATTCACGAATATCAGGAAGCCCTGACCAATGCTCCCCTGCAACATCGCTGGCATGCCGAGTTGGGCGAACTTTATCTGCGGGAGCGGGCCTATCTACCTGCGCTGGAAAGTCTGCGGGTAGCGGTGCAGCTTGAGCCGGATAATGCCGACTATCGCTACAATCTGGCGATTGCCCTGGCGGCGAATGGCGAGGCGCAACAGGCTATTCGGCAGGTGCGGGACGTAATGGATGGACTGGGAACGCACACCGGAGCGGAATGGCCCTATCTATTGGGTCGTTTGCTGGCGGAATTGGGCCGCTTTGATGACGCGCTGCAAAGTTTCGCTCAGGCCAATGAACTTGAACCCGAAAACTCTAACTATAAAGTGGATTACGCTCGAATGTTGCGGCTCAAAGGCGAGCGCATCGAAGAGGTTAAAACCTTACTGGAAGAAGCAGTGGCGGTTAATCCCGGCGAACTGCGCTCCATCGAGGAATTGGCCTACGCTTACGAAGCCAGTAACAACCCGGAGGCGGCTATCAACGTGATGGGAGCGCATCTGGAGGAAGTGCTGGAAATGCTTAGGTAGTCAGTTGTCAGAAGTCGGTTGTCGGTTATCGGTAAACAGTTGTTAGGTATTGGTTTTTAGATTTTACCTAACACCCAATACCTAAAAGATTTTGCTCACATTGGGTCATAGTTGAACAACGAAATTTGAGAGATGGATAGTTTTACCTTGGTAACGGGACACAATTGGGAGGTTGTGCTTGCCGGACAAAGGTTATCTGGAGGAATATTACGATGTATGTAGACCTATCTGAGTTAGCCAAAAGTTTTGTTAATGTCCCAAACCGCAACGTAATCCACCAGCAGTCGCCACGCTGGGCCGGAAACATGCCCCAAACCGCCAAATACAATCGGGATTTCCTGGTTGGTTATCTGCTCCATTCCTGCCGGCTCTATCAACAAATCAGCAAACCCGGCTCTATTCCGGTACTGCAAAAGTTGCTGGAGTTTGAGCCGGAGAATGGCGAGGTGCATTATCTCCTGGCCCGCCAGTACGAGATAGTCGGCAACCTGGAAGCCGCGCTGGAAAGCTTTGAATGCGCCGCCGCCCTACGTCCCGACAAACCAACCTTTACCCTGGCAGGAGCTCGGGTAGCCTGTTACATGGGTCGCCGCGAAAAAGGTCTGGCAATGGTGTGCAGCATCATCTCTGCCTATCCCGATATGGTAGAAGCCTACGCCGAACGCGCTCTTATCTACGAGACCGACGAGAATTGGCGAAGGGCTCTGGATGACTACCAGATGTGCGGGCGGCTCGAACCTCTAAACCCGGCCTTTGCCACTGCCGAGGCTCGTATGTATCGCTTGCAAAAGCAGTACAAAATGGCTCGACGCTGTGCCAGCCGCGCTCTGAAGATAGACCCGACTTTCAACCCTGCTCACGAAGAGTTGCATTTATTGCCTTTTTTCGACCAGTTTAGCGATTTCTTTCACGCCGAAACGAAAGTGACGAGTTAACCTAACCGCCTAGCCCCCTTCCCTAAAAAGGAAGGGGGAACAGAATTCTTAACTCGTTACTCGTTACTCGTTACTCTCGACTATCAAGAAGGGACTATGATTATCCGATGGTAACAACACGGGGCCAAGAAGGGGTGTTGGAAGGCACTCTGTTGGATGGGCTAACGCTGATAAGCACCTTGTTGCGGGTAGGTCACTACGCCGAGGCTGTTAATTTTGCCGGGCAACTTCTGGTTAAATTTCCTCAGGCTTTAGCCGTCCACCTCGGTTTGGGGCGCGGCTTAATCGGCACGGGCGAAACTCCCCAACGCGCCATCGCCCACTTGCGCAAGGTGCTGGATGCCGACCCCGAAAACTGGCGAGTGCGCCTGGAAACCGTGTTGCTCTATCTCCAGGGTAGTGATAGCCAGTACGAACGGGCGGGACAGGAGCTCTGGCTGGTTTCACAAACTGCCCCTGACAATCGCTGGTTACGGGCGATGATTGATAATCTGCCTGACCACTCCTGTTTCGAGCGTACCCGTGAATGGAGCGAGTTGGCCGGACATTTGGAGCAAACCGGGAGCAGACGGCGACCCAAAGAGGATGACGAAGGTGGTACCGCCCGCCTATTTCTGAAACGCAAAATGCCCCGGATGGCAATGCAATATTTTGATAACGCGCTCAAAAAGCTGCCGGAGGGCTCAACCGGACGCACCGATTTGAAAACCGGGCTATTAGTGGCGTTATGGCAATCGGAATACTACCGCGAAGCCAGTGCCCTTGCCAGCGAAATGTTACTGGAACAGCCCCAGCTAATTTTGCCACGCCTACTGCTGATTTCGCACCTTTCAAACGGGGCTCTGCACCAAAAACCCGAAGCTTTAATTCACCTGACCGAGCCCATCTGGCAACTTGACCCTTTGCTTGACCGCAGTTTTGAAATGGCGGCTAACGCAGGGCTGACTTTGCCGCCCGAACTATGGCCGCAACTCGCAACGGGCTTTCGCCACACCGACGAAGATTTCTCGCCCCTGCGCACCCCAACCAACGAGGCGGTTTCGCACCCGGTACAACGCTGGCAAAAGCTGGGCCTTAACCGCACCTTTTCCTTGCGGCTAAACGGGTTGGATGAGGAGTGGTTGGAAAGTTTACTGGAATCCAGCGAGAAACACGGCCTGGAAACCGCTCCAACTAAAACCCGCCATGAGAATTTGCGGGAGGTCAGTTTCCTGTTGGCGGATATGGAAAAGCTGGCAGAGCGGGGCGATTTTAACCCGATTTTCGAGATTCCGGCTTTCTCCGGCAATCTGCAAAAGGGGCAGCCTAATTTTTCCGGGCCGCGAACCCGTAGCGAACTGGACAAAATCGCCGACAGCATTAACGCCGTAGAAAACCTGCTCTATGGTAAAAATCCGCCGCGCCGTTCTTCGCGTCCCGCCCCCCGCCGCAAACCGGGAATGGCTAACCGAGCCACCCCCAAAGGTGAGGTGCAGGAAAAACATCGCCCTTACCAGCATAACGCCGTACCCGCCTTTGATTATTCCGCCAATGCCCTATTCTCCAGTCAGATGGACGAATATATTCCTATTGGGATGCAAACCGCTACCGCCCTGGTCGTTACCAGCGAACAGGCGTTGGCTTCCAAATATGGGCAGGAGGGTTATCGACAGATTCGGCTTTTGCTGGATAAGATTGTCCGAATTATGCTGCAACGCGGGCTGGATGCGAAATTATTGCTGGTAGATAGTGGCGATGGTTTGCGGGAGAATGGCTTTGGGCAACTAAGCCCGGTACAGGCCGGTCAGCCGGGGCAGGTTCGCAACCTGATTAACGCCGCCCTCCCCGGTGAAGACCCCACCAGTCGCCCCCCCAACATTGTTTTTATCATTGGCGGGCCGGATATTATCCCTTTCTGGAAATTGCCCAACCCAACCTTTGACTCTGACCGCGAGGTTTTGAGCGATAATCCCTACGGTTCGCGCGATAGCACTTATCTTTTGCCGGAGCGGATTGTGGGGCGGTTGCCGGACGATGGCGGGGGACGGGGTGATGCCAATTTGCCCTTTTTGCTGCAACGCTTGAACGAGGTTATTAACCGCCAGCAAGCCGAACTGGTTACGCCTAAAGTTTTGCCGCCCTTGCCCTTGCGGTTGGTGCAATCCCTGCTACCCAACGCCCTGCGCCAGACTCTCAACAATCTGGACGATAGCGGCACTTTTGAGCAGGAGTGGTTGCAATCGCAACTGGAGCGGGGTAACAAGGAATCTTTCCTGAACTCGGCGCAGTTTTCTTCGTTTTTCTACGGGGCGGAAGCCTGGAAATCCAGCACCGAAACCCTGCGCGAATTTATGGGTGGCAGTTCCAACAGCCTTTATTCGCCACCGACCCACGCCGGAACTTTTGACCGCAGCCTCTTTAATCCGTCGCGCCTGCTGCACTTTAACTTACACGGTTTCCGGGACACGCCCAACTGGTACGGTCAGAGCCAGCACAGTCGTCTGATAACTTCTCCTACAATCTCTTCGCTACCCCTGGCTTTCACTCCTGCGCTTGCCGAAGGGGTGAGGGCACCGGGGGCGGTGGTTTTCGCCGAAGCCTGCTATAGCGGTTATCTCGCTGGTAAAAACGTTGAGGATAGCGTCGCGCTTTCGTTGCTATCCAGAGGGGCAACCGCTATTGTGGCTTCGACGGTTATCAGTTACGGCAGTGCCGGGCCGGAGCTTTCGTGCGCCAGCCATCTGGCTTACTATTTCTGGAAAGGGGCTTTGAAACAGGGCTTTTCGTTCGGGCAAGCCTTGAAGGTGGCTAAAACTGAGTATGCCCGCGAACGACTGGCGCAAGGTCATAATTTGACGGGTGATGACGTGAAAACCTTGCTGGAATTTGTATTGCTGGGCGACCCAACGGTGGGTATTCGAACCGTTAGCCCTAGCTTTGTGCCCCTCCTGCCGGATATGGTGGAAAAGGTCGGTAATTCTAACCCCGAAGTGTTTCAGAAGGGCGGGTTGGGCAACTTTATCAAGGCGATTGCCCCGCTCTTGCCGGAGGAAGAACTCAAGTTGCGAGGGGTAGTGCGGGGAGTCTGGGAACGCTTTACCCGACCCAAAAATAATAATTATCAGCAAGTGGACTATAACAAGCTGCCTACCGACCTGCGTAATCGGGTCGAAAGTATTCTGGCCTGGTTACTGCCAGACGCAATTGAGCCCGAAGGTGAGATTTTACAGGCGTTGATTGATATGGGTGGCAGTTATAGCCGCGATACTTTCCGCCCCAACCAGTCATTCCGTCAGCAAAAGGGCGGCGACCTCAACGATTGGTTGAACGACGACAGCCCCACATCCAGCCCACCGCCCAACGAGGGTCGTTTGCTCCTTTCGGGGCATCGCTCCCTCCAGACCACCGACGGGTTGCGCTTCCCCCAGACCTTTCACCTTGACTCCGATTTCCAGGGCCAACAAATCAAGCTCAATCTGTCGAAGGGGCTGGGATAATCTAAAATCTAATATCCAAAATCTAAAATCAAGAAAACCAATTTAGCCTCTGTCAAGAGGCTTTATTGCATTAGAACGGCGGCTTCAGCCCTATGTGAATTTATAATAGCCTTTCTAATTGAACATTTCCCCAATATTATATCCAACCATTATGTTTTTGCCTTGCTTATAGCCTATAACATGCATATAATAGAAGCCAATAACAACTGATTGCAATTTGCATTTCATTGCAATAACTAAGCTGGGCAAACTTGAAACTTAAATTAACAAAGGAGATTTAACGATATGTTTTATAAGTCCGGGATAAAGAGTTCCGGTTTCCTGGTGCTGATTGTAGCCTTAACCATGTTACTGGCGGCCTGTGGAGACCCCACCGCTACAACTGTACCAACCACTACTAAAGCGGCGGCAACTACTAATACGGTGACAACTACGACTGTGGCTACTACTACTTCCGCAGTGGCAACTACTAATGCAGCCACAACCACAACGGCTGCGGCTACAACTTCGGCGACCACTGCCGCAGTAGCACCTGTAAAAAAGTTTAAGGTCGTAACCACCGTCGCCCCATTGACCAACATTGTGCTAAATGTTGGGGGTAATCGGATTGACCTGCATGGCATCATCCCGGATGGGACAGACAGCCATACTTTTGAGCCAGCCCCATCTGATTCGCGTTACATGTCGGAGGCCGATTTAATTATTGTGAATGGCCTGCACCTGGAAGACCCAACCCTGAAGCTGGCAAACTCAGCCAAAAAATCTTCCACCAAAATTATCCTGTTAGGGGATAATACTATCACTGAAAAGGATTGGCTCTTCGATTTCAGCTTCCCCAAAGATCAAGGCGATCCCAATCCTCACCTGTGGATGAACCCTAAATATGCTATGAGCTATGCCAAACTAACTTATAGTGCGCTGGTGGAACTTGACCCTGCCGGTAAAGCCTATTATGATAAAAATCTTTCGAGCTTTACCACCAAAGTGCAAGCCCTCTACGATGGTATTAAAATTGCTGCACAAACTGTTCCGGCTGACCAACGCCGCTTACTTACCTACCACGATAGCTGGGCATATTGGGCTCGTGAGTTTAACTGGGAGGTACTTGGGGCTATTCAACCCTCCGATTTCAAGGAACCCAGTGCTAAAGAGGTCGGCGACCTGATTGACCAGATTAAAAAGCTGAAAGTGAAAGCTATCTTTGGCTCTGAAGTTTTCCCCAGTCCGACTCTAGAACAAATCGCCAAAGAAACCGGCGCAAAGTTCATAGATAAATTGCGGGATGATGAGCCACCCGGTGAAATTGGTTCCACCGAACATACCTATGTCGGGATGCTTCTGGAAGATATGAAGATAATGTTCGAGGCACTTGGCGGAAATGTTGATGCACTAAAAGCTATTACGCCAGATGATACGTATATTAAGTAGTTACTTTTGTGGGGCAAAGCCGTAAAAAAGTAACCAAAGAAAAATACTCCCGCCTCCTGTAGGGGGCGGGGGCAGAGGGTAGGGGTCAAAAAAATCAGACTTACTTCCTAAATCCTAAATAAGAAGGGGCAAACACTATTTTGGTAACACCAATAGTCGAACTGGACAACGTGAGTTGTAGTTATGGCGCACAGGTAGTTCTTAGTAATATAAATCTTAAATTCCAGCCGGGGGAATTCGTCGGGCTGGTGGGGCCATCGGGCTCAGGTAAAACTACCCTGTTGCGAACCTTGATTGGGGCGGTCAGTCCAGTACGGGGTCAAATCAAGATTTTCGGCAAAACCATCAAGGGCGGCACTATGCCAAAGGATTTTGGTTATGTCCCCCAGCTTGAAACCATAGATTGGACCTTCCCGGTAACAGTCGAGCAGGTTGTAATGATGGGCCGGATGCGCGAAATGTCCGTATTACCCTGGGCCAGCCGTGCCGATAAAATAAGCGTGCAAGAAACCCTGGAGCGTCTTGGCATCGGGGCTTTAGCAAAACGCCATATCCGGGCTCTCTCCGGCGGGCAACAACAACGGGTCTTCCTGGCGCGGGCTTTAATCAGCAATCCAAAGATTTTGCTGCTGGATGAGCCTACCAGTGGGGTGGATATACGAACCCGCAATGATGTGCTATCGCTTTTGGCTGAAATAAACCTGGGCGGGGTAACAATCGTTTTAACCACCCATGATTTAAATTCGGTAGCGGCCCATCTGCCTAAAGTAGTCTGTATCAATCGGCAGGTGATAGCGGAGGGTAACCCGATGGACGTATTTAACGAAGAGGTTTTGTCGTTAACTTATGGCCCTGGGATGCGGGTGGTTAAACAGGATGGAATGTTACTTATTGGCGACCAACTGGATTTATTTAAAGGTCTGAAAAAACTAAATGAAACCCGAAACCAGCTGGTTGAAACCGTAGCGCAGGCTAGTGCCAGCTCAAAATATGGCTCCAGGGATTAAATAGCAGAAAGGGTTTCTCAACTAAAAAATTATGCAAGATTTTATTACTAACCTTTTACAACCTTTCCAGTATGAATTCTTTAACAAGGCGGTGTTGGGTGCCGTGCTGGTTGGGGGGTTGTGCGGTCTTATCGGCGTTTATGTGGTGCTACGTCGGATGAGCTATATTGGACACGGCCTTTCGCACTCTATCTTTGGCGGTGCTGTGGTTAGCTACGTTTTATCCTGGAATTTCTATCTGGGAGCGGGAGCCTGGGGATTTTTGAGTGCCTTGATAATTGACTGGGTATCCCACAAACGCAAAGTATCCACCGATGCCGCGATTGGTATTATTACTACCGCTTCGTTCGCAGTGGGCGTGGCCCTAATCAGCAAAACCCGTCGCTTTACCAAGAACTTTGACGCGGCTCTGTTCGGTAATATTCTGGGTATAACCGATGCCGATTTATGGGCGATTGGCGGCGTTACCCTGGCGGTGGCGATAGTTGTTTTTTTTATTTACAAGCAGTTGCTTTTCAGTACCTTTGACTCGGAGGTTTCGGGGGTTTATGGGGTGCGTACCCGCTGGATTGACAGTTTTTTCTCGCTGGCTCTGGCCGGGACTATCATTGTATCAATGCAAATTTTGGGTGTTACCCTGATTGCCGCCTCATTGATTATTCCGCCGACGGTGGCCCGACTGCTGACCGATAATTTCCATAAGGTGGTTATCTATTCGATTGGTATTGGGGTTCTTTGCTCGGTGCTTGGCCTCTATCTAAGTTATGAGATTGATATTTCCAGTGGCGCGTCAATAGTAATAACTGCCGCTTTACTCTTTGTGCTGGTATTCGGTTTTGGAAGTATCAAAGGGCGTTTTTTCAGTGGAAAACCACAACTGGACAGGCTGGCAGGAACAGGTGCCCCCGCCATCGCTGCCGGGGTAATGGTTACCGCCGGGGAAACCCCCAACCATGCCCATACCCATCTCCATGAGGAGGAGCATCATTTTTAGATAATATCCTGGAACTTGGCATACTGTTACGGGGGACGGAGTGCCGGGTATTAACCAGCAACCTTAAAATTGGGGTGGAGAATAAAACCGGGCTAAAAGGGCGGGAAAAAAGCAAGGATTTTATCACTTACCCCGATGCCAGCGTGATTTGTGGTCAACTCGAATTTTACCGGGAGGATCGCTTCACGGTTGCGAATCCGCTTATTTTATTTGAGGTGCTTAGTCCTTCGACCCGCAACTATGATACCAACTTCAAATTAGAGCATTATCAGCGAATTCCCAGCCTGAAAGCTTATATTATGCTGGATTCTGAGCGGGTGTGGGTGCGGAGTTACCAGAGAATCGGGGAGGAAAATCGCTGGATTCTGGAAGAGCCGCTGGAAAACTTGGCAGATGTGCTACGGCTGGAAGCTTTCGGGCTGGAAATACCCCTACGCCAGCTATACGAACGGGTGGAGTTTGACGAGGCGGAGGAATAAATTAAATCACTCCTCAAGCTTGGTCTGTTCGAGGGCCTAAGATAATAGGTTTGCAATTTATGTATTTTGAACTTTCCGATATAATATCCTGGGGATCGACAAATGCATAAATTAATTCTTTAAGATTTGGTTGGGGTATAAGCAAGACAAGTTCCTCATACCAATGCTGCCTGTCTTCTTCAGAACCCCAGCCAGCTTGAATACTTGAAATCAAATCTATCAATTCTGTATATTCTTCCCTACTAAACCTTTGCGCCATCTGTTTGTACCTTTTTGATTTCAGCAGCAATCTTTTGTCGCCCTTAGTAATATTCTAACATAGTTGCCACCCAGCCACTCATCCAACCCCCAATTTCAAATTCATTTGGCATTGGTCTCTTTGTTTTTTCAATTATTGGTGCAACCCAATCAGCGTTGCATATTCTTAACCACTTTTCGCTAGTAGCCGCCCAGGTATTAATTTGAATTGAGTACGGTAAAGGTTTAAGTTCTTTGATGACAATATCTACAATAGGATTAGTTAGTAAAGTCGCTTTTTTAGAACCATCTGGTTGGCGCGTTACAGGTGGAGAAAATGCCCCCTTTTTTTGAAGGCGGTTATGAAAAGAATAAATGATACCACGGTCATTGGGGTAAAACTGAGCTATCTCATCCAATTCAGGCGAAGAAGACGTTTCACCAGTTGTAGAATGGTTTTTAATAAGTTCCAAGAAAACTATGCCTAATTGTCCAGTTACATAAGATGAATTGTATTGAATCATTTCAGCAATTAGTCTGGTTTTTACAGCTTCGTTTACCATATCAGGATTATAAAGCATTACTTGCATTGTCCTTTCCTGGCTTACCTGAATTCAATCACAAGTTTACCCCAGCTTTCCGAACTTCCCCACCCTGAGATTGTACATCTGGTTGAGCGGTTGGACAATCTCTAGCCCTACCAGTAACTCAAAATTAAGAGCTATTGGCTCTAGCACTCACTTGCATAAATATCTTCTATGCTATACGACTCGCCACTATAAAGGAATGGCCTATAATTTATATATTACGCTTAACGAAAATAATAGCAACCGAGACCTCAGATTCAAAATTCGGTGAAAGGAACAAGTCAAAGTGGAAACTTTACAAACTTATACTTACCCCGCTGGTGTGGAAGTATTGGGGAACGTGACCCCGGAGTTTGCGGAAATTCTGACCCCCGAAGCCCTGGCTTTTGTGGCAAAGCTGGTGCGGGCTTTCTCAGCACGGCGCGAAGAACTGCTGGCGAAACGAGTAACCCGTCAGGCCGAGATTGATGCCGGAATGCTGCCCGACTTCTTGCCCGACACCGCCCACATCCGCAGTGCCGACTGGACGATTGCGCCCCTGCCCGCCGATTTGTATGACCGCCGGGTGGAAATCACCGGGCCAGTAGACCGCAAGATGGTTATCAACGCCCTGAACTCCGGCGCGAAAGTTTTTATGGCAGACTTTGAGGATGCCAACTCGCCCACCTGGGATAACAATATTCAAGGCCATCGCAACCTGCGCGACGCGATTGATGGCACTATCACCTACACCAGCCCCGAAGGTAAACTTTATCACCTTAACGAAAAAGTGGCGGTGTTACTGGTGCGGCCTCGCGGCTGGCATCTGGTCGAAAAGCATCTGTTGATTGATGGCAAACCCGTCCCCGGCGGTCTGTTCGATTTTGGGCTGTACTTCTTCCATAACGCCAAACGGCTACTTGCCAAAGGCTCCGGCCCTTACTTTTATCTGCCCAAGCTGGAAAGCCACCTGGAAGCCCGCCTCTGGAACGATGCTTTTGTACTGGCTCAGAACGAACTGGGTATTCCTCAGGGTACGATTAAGGCGACGGTCTTAATCGAAACGATTCTGGCGACCTTCGAGATGGACGAAATTCTCTATGAGTTAAAGGAACATTCAGGCGGGCTGAACTGCGGACGTTGGGACTATATTTTTAGCTGCATCAAGAAATTCCGCAATCGCCCCGACTTCCTGCTGCCAGACCGCGCCCAGGTGACGATGACCACCCACTTTATGCACTCCTATTCACTGCTGCTGATTCAGACCTGTCACCGCCGCAATGCCCCGGCGATGGGCGGGATGGCGGCCCAGATTCCGGTCAAAAACGACCAGAAGGCCAACGAGGAAGCTTTTGCCAAAGTGCGCACCGACAAAGAGCGCGAGGCTACCGATGGTCATGATGGCACCTGGGTGGCGCACCCCGGCATGGTGGCGTTAGCGACTGAGGCCTTTGACGCGAAAATGAAAACCCCTAACCAGATTGACCGTAAGCGTGAGGATGTAAATGTCACTGCTGCCGACCTGCTGGCCTTCCCGGACGGTCATGACCATATTACTGAGGCGGGCTTACGAACTAACATCAGCGTGGGTATCCAATATCTGGAAGCATGGTTGGGCGGTTCGGGGGCGGTGCCGATTTTTAATCTGATGGAGGATGCCGCTACCGCCGAAATCTCGCGCTCGCAGGTCTGGCAGTGGGTTCGCCATCCTGATGGCAAGTTAACAGACGGACGCAAGGTTACGGTGGAGCTTTTCCATAGCCTGATGACCGAGGAGTTAGAAAAAATCAAGGAGATAGTGGGCGAGGAGCATTACGCTAACGGTAATTACAAAGTAGCTACCGAGCTTTTCGACAAAATCACTACTAGCGACAATTTTGTGGAATTCCTGACCCTGCCCGGCTATCAGCACCTTAGTTAAGTAACGAGTGCCGAGTAACGAGTATAAAATACGTTCCCCCTTCCCTGAGTCAGGGAAGGGGACAGGGGTTAGGTCAACTAGGCTTTTAGCTTACCTATGATACGGAAGAAATTGCAGGCTTGTTGGCGCATTTCGGCACTAACACTATGCCCAACAGTGGGGTAAATATTGAGGCTGACGTTATTGCCCACTTGCTTGAGGGCACCGTAGAAGGCTTTGGCGCGTTCCACCCGATTGGCCCCTTGATATGGGTCAAAATCGCGGGGGACATCGCTATTTTTATTATCCTGGTCACCCACCTCTAGCCAGAAATTAACCTTCTTGAAAGCAGTTCGATTGAAAGGCCGCCCGCTAATTTTGGTCGCATCGCTCATTCCAAAAGGGAAGGGTAGCAAATTACTTTTACTATCCACATGGGTTACTTTCAGGTTAATATCACTCAGGTTAGCGAAGGGCATCGTATAACTTCCAGCCGCAATTGTAGTCACCGCTAGAGTTCTTTCGGGGTAGAGCAAGGCGAAACGATGAGCTAATTGCGCCCCCCGCGAGAAACCATAAACCAAAAGTTTGGGCTGAATTGCAATACCTATCGCTTTGGGCAGGTCGTCCAGCATTTCGTTGAGCTGACCAAGCAGAAGGGGGTCTTCCTGGGCTATCACCTGGGTATTCATATAATCGGTCTGATAATTAAAAGTAGGGGCGAACAAAATCCACTTGTATTGCTCGGCAAACTGCTTCATGTCGCGCACCATTGCCTCGCCACTCCCCTTCATCCCGTGCAAAACCACCAAAACCTGGGCCTGTTGGGTAAGTTCCAGGCCGCCCGGAACGTAAACATCGGTGCTTACACCCGCCAAATGCAGCTGGAATTCCTCGGTATTGGTTAAGAGAGAGGGAGTAGTGGGGGGGATTGGCGTACTAACGGAAGGCGCAACCGTGGCAGTGGTGGAAGCCGATACCACAGTGGTAGGTTGAACAACTGTGGTAGTAAGACTACTACCCAAAGCAGTTTCGCCACAACCACCCAGCAAGGTCAGAATAAAAAAAGCCAAAACCAACAAAATTCGGGAACGCTGCTTCATTGCAGACTGCAACCTGTTATTCTTCAAAACACTTCCTTAGCACTAAAAAACAGTAGCCACCTTTTTAGTTTTATTACTTACCCATAAGCCTATTTTTGGATGAAAGCGTCAAGCGTGGTCAGAAACCCAGACTTTGCTATGATATGCGATTATTGATGCAACCGCAAATAATCATTCTGATTGCTGGGTAATTTTAACTTTGCTTATTTTGTACCATAAATTCGGCCAGTTTCAAATGAGAGTCCTGTAATCACCATCTATATAACGCCAATAGAATAGGGACGGTTACGGCCCGTCCCTAAATTCAGTTATTTCGATATGTGAGTTTGAAAACCAAACTACCCGTTACGGTCTAATAGGCTAAAGCGGTGCGAAGTTGCGACTCGGTAAGGTAGCCAAACGAAACCAGAATTGAGCCCAGGCGTTGGTGGCGACCTTCCTGCTTTAAGTAATCCTGATATTGCAGAGCGGCTTTGATTTGTAATTCGTTTAGAATACCGTTTTGCATCAGGAATTCGCCCAGGCGCAACTTGAAAGCCTGTTTGCGATAACGGGCAAAACTGCTACCACTACCACTGGTCTCACGAATTTCAGTGCAGCATTCTTCGGCTAGTGAGTAATAAGCTTTGGCTAATTCATGCTCCGGGTTGCATTGAAGTAGGCGGCGCAGATAAACTTTGGCATCGAAAGGATTATTAGTAAGTTTGGCACACCATAACAGAGCTTCTTCATTATTACCATCGAGTTTCAGGGCGGCTTTGAAATAATTTACCGCCTGGGTTTTGTTTCCCCGATGTAATTCATTGGTGCCAAAACTGATTAAATTCTTTAGTTGTTTCGTCTCTAACGTTGTTTGGGTGTTCATTTCTCACAACCTTTCAGATACCTGACAGAAAAAGTTTCGATTTTCCAGAACCCGGTATTTGATATTGCTAAATTATTCTCTGGTGTCAGGATACAATACCAAGCTTAAAATCAACATTACGGAATTTTGTATAATATTACGAGAATGTTAAGATTTGGCTTTTGGTCGGTTTGGGTTACAACGTTGGGAATAATTTTAATCTGAGGTCAGTATACTGTACTCTTTTTAGCGACCATGTGACGATTCCCACACTTCTAATGTTAGAACGCGCACATTGGAGAAGGATGAAGAAAGGAGTCAGAATTCAGGAGTCAGAATAAAGAAGAAAAGAGCGGCGTAGGGGGGTTCGTGAACCGCCCGGTAAACGAATTTTTGTAGGGGTAGACCAGCGTGTCTACCCTTTTGCCAGAATTACTTTGGCCAGAATATGGCTCAACTCGCTGATTTTGAAGGGCTTGCTAACCATCCCACTAAATCCATAATCCTGATACTGTGACATTACCGAATCTTCGGAATAACCGCTGGCGATTATTACTTTGGCCTGGGGGTCAAGCTCAAGAATTTTTTGGGTAGCTTCCATACCGCCCATTCCTCCCCGCACCGTTAAATCCATCAACACCGCATTAAAAGGCTCTCCGATAGCCAAACTCTCACGATAATACTCAACGGCTTCAGCCCCATCACACGACAGGACCACCTGATAACCCAACCTGGACAGAGCCGAGCCAATAGCTTTGCGCACCCCTGGCTCATCATCCATTAAAAGCACCCGTCCGCCTCCACTAACCGGGGTGATTTCTTTAGCAGGGCTAACCGCTATTGTAGCCTCGGAGGCTAATAAATAAATCCGAAAAATTGTCCCCTGCTCTGGAATGCTATTCACCATAATATAGCCATCATGTCGCTTGATAATCGAGTAACAGGTTGCCAAACCCAAACCATTGCCGTTTGTTTTAGTAGTGAAATAGGGGTCGAAGATTTTTGGCAAATTCTCAGGCGCAATTCCCATCCCGTTATCCTCAACCGAAATCTGGACGAATTTAGTTGGTGCGGGTAACCCCACAATTTCCTGGGAACTTAAAATCCGGTTTTCGGCTTTTAGTTTTACGGTACCAACACCCTCCATCGCTTGCAAAGAATTTAGCACCAGATTTTGCAATACCTGACTAAGCTGACCCTTATCTACCTCTACCATCCATAAATCCAACGGCAAGTCGAATTCAGCTTGAACGCGGGAGCCACTCAAAACAAATTTGGTAGACTCCTGGAGAATAGTATGCAGGTCAGTAGTTTCCCGAACGGGTGCGCCTCCTTTAGCAAAGGTTAAAAGTTGCTGGGTGAGGTGGCGGGCATGCATAGCTGCCTGTTCTGCCTCCGTTAAATATTCCCGATAATCTGCCGGAAAATCCGCCGCCATGAGCATAATCGAAAGATTGGTGGTAACGGTAGTGAGGATATTATTGAAGTCGTGAGCAATACCCCCTGCTAATAACCCCAACGACTCCAACTTGCTGGCCTTTAATTTTTGTTCCAGCAAAGCATCTTCGCTGCGCCGACGCTCGGTTAAATCCCTGGATACCTGGCAAAAACCTCTTAGCTGACCTGTATCGTCTCGAAGGGTGGCAGTTACACAGTTAGCCCAAAATCGCGTGCCATCCATCCGCAAACGCCAACCCTCATCCTCAAAGCGACCTTCAATTCCGGCAAGTGTCAGGGTTTGTTCGGGGATGCATCGAGCTATATCCTCTCTGGTATAAAAAATCGAGAAATGTTGACCTAATATCTCCTGGGTGCTATAACCATTAATCCGTTCTGCTCCAACATTCCAGCTAACAATTTGGCCTTTTGGGTCAAGCAAATAGATGGCATAATCTTTTACCCCATCTACCAATAGTCGGAAACGTTCTTCACTTTCGCGTAAGGCCGCTTCAGTCCGAGTTGCTAACAGAACCTCCTGTGAATTACCCAAGTGCAAACTGCTCATTAGTCGCTTGCGATTTCTAAGCTGGTTTTCAATCTTCTTTTGTGCTGCCAATTCCTGCTGCAAATCCTTAAACCGCAAGGCATTATCGAGGGCGGTAGTAGCAAACCCTGCAAAACGAGTCAGAATTTCAAGCTGATGATTATCAAAAGAGCTACCCGGTTTGAATTGGGCTAAACCTAGCACTCCAATTTTTTGGCTGGATGATTTGAGGGGAACTGCCATCAAGGATGGATAAGAATTTTGGGTTTTGGAGGTGGAAGGGATAAATAACTCGACCTGCTCCCGATACAAAAGTGGTTCTCCGCCCTGCCAGACCTGCCAGATTATCCCGACTCCTGGTTTTGATGGCAGGAATTTATATTTTTTAGGGAAACCAATTACAATCGGGGCGATATTTTCAGTTTCGGAAGTGCTTAATAAACAAACAAAACCGGCAGTAGTGCCAACCAGTTCCCCAGCGGCACTAACCAGCCGTTCCAGAAGCTGATGTAATTCAAGGTGTTTAGTTAGTTCAAGTCCAATTTGACTCAAACGTAGTTCCAGTTGGTGGAGTTGAGCGGTCTGATTGTAAGACGCTAAAGAGTCAAGGGACATTAAAGCCTCCAGCTAAAACCCTGAGACATGGTTATCTGTAAATAAACTCCGAAGTCAATTGAGGCCATAGCAAAGTTTACAAAATTTGGTTAATCATAACATAAAATTTGTTATCAAGTCTAGCCTGAAACGCCTACATAATACTCCACGTAACCGTTCACCCCGATATTCGCCCTGAGCTTGCAAAGGGTCTTGTTTAGAGCCTTGAGATTCTTCGCTTACGCTCACGCCCCTTCAGGAGGGTAACAAGGCAGTGAACGATTACGAATATTTTCTCGTTGAACTGACAACTTAGTAATTTTAGTAACTAAACCAAAAATTCGGGCATCCCGTAATTTTCCCCGTAAGGTTTAAGCCCTACAATAAGGGCATGTTAATAAAAAACAATAACCTTGAGAAAATTTGAACTGTAAAGTTTATCTGGAAATAATCAGTCATATATACAAGTACAAGGTTTTGGTCATATCTGTTGGGTATAAAGAACATCAAAACTGGAAATACAAGGAGCAGTATAGTAATGACAACGATCCTCTTAGTTGAAGATAACGAAATGAACCGGGATATGCTATCGCGGCGGCTGGAACGCAAAGGCTACCAGGTGCTTATAGCTACGGATGGCGGTCAGGGAGTTAGTCTCACGCGATCCTCCAATCCCGACCTAATCCTGATGGATATGAGTTTACCCATACTGGATGGTTGGGAAGCGACTCGCCAGCTTAAGGCGCATCCCGCCACTTCCGGCATCCCGGTTATCGCCCTCACCGCCCACGCCATGTCTGGAGACCGCGAGAAAGCCCTTGAAGCGGGCTGTGATGATTATGATACCAAGCCGATTGAACTTCCCCGACTTTTAACCAAAATCGAAGCACTATTAGAAAAGAAATTGGTCTAAAGACTGCGATTAAACCATAATTCTTTGTAATATTTTTTATTTTATTGGGTTTCTCGTCAAACTATATTGGCAGCAACCGTCTTCATCTTGTTTAACCATCTCTCATGCAAACCCAAACCCCTTTTTCTAGTAATAGGAAAAGGGGGGTTTTCTTTTTATAGCAATCAGCCAAACGGTTGGCGGTTGTCGAATAAAAGTCAAAAGTCAAAAATTAAAGGTCAGAAAGTGTTAATTTTTCGACTTTCGGCTTGTAACCTTTGACAGTGGTAGACACGGAGGTCTACCCCTACGGACTTCCCCCTAATTCAATTGTACTACCTCGGAGGCTTGCTTTGGAAAGAGTGTGTTAATTAAAACCGCGCTTCGCTCATTGGTAGCGTAACAGTCGGGGTAAATATAGTTAAGCTCGCTCAAGCTACGATGCCCGAAAAGCACCTGCAAGAAAGTCAGGTCAGGGAAAAGCGCGTCGCCATCAGCAACTTTGGTAGGTTGAAAAGTGCCAACTTCGATTAATTTACCCTTATCGAATACTATGGTCAGGTTGCTACGATAAAAGTTTAGCCGCAAAGTGCCGCTATAACCTTCCATCACACTACCCACCAGCCGTTTTTCCAGGGCGGGGGCAATATGCCGGATAAACTTGGGTAAATCGGCCACCCGGATAAACCAGCTATAGGGTGAAAGCGGTTTTTCTAGCTGATTACCGAGAGCGGTATAGGCCGGATGCTCCACCCCAAAAGCCCAGGAAATACAAATAATTGGATTCTTGCGCTCTTTATTTAGTTCCTCGGCGTCGGCTTTGATATAACGAGCCAGAAATTCACACACCATCCGCAACGAATGACCGGGCAGCACCGCTAACTCACGAACCGCATAGGGGCCGTGCGGTTCGGGTTGAGCCTCCACATAGCCGATTGGCGCACCCGCCAAATCCTCGATTATATAATATCGACGATAAGATGCCGATTTTTCGTTGGTGCGGGTTAGTTCATAATGCCATTCGGGTTCATTTCTGACCCGGCTAATCAGGCCAGGGGCGGAATGAATTTGATACAGTCGATTTAAAAGGGGGAAATCGGCGGGAGTAGCGATGCGCAATCGGTAGCTTTCTTCTTGCCCGGCCTCAAGTTTGGTTACAGTGTTCCATTGCATTCGCCGCGCTCCACTCAGATTAAGGGCCATTGCATAACCAAATTGACGGTAATACCAGGGAATCCCGGTTATGCCCTGCACCAGTTCACCGCGCGCCGCACTTTTAGCATGGACCACATCCATCTGGATTTTTACCAGCTTTTTACGGCGATAGTCGGCATGTGTCCCAACCACCTCTGGTCGCCCCACCCCGAATGGAATCCCGGCATAGGCCCAGGTCTGGGAAATCAGGTTCAGGCTGGAAACTATTTTGCCGCCATTTTTTTCGTCTACCACTACCGTAAAATCGCCTGGGCCGGTAGTGGGGTGAACGTCCTTAAAGAAATCAAGTATCCAGTTTTTAATATATTCATCTGGCGCGGCGGTATCACTATGGATTATCGAATTAAATTCAGCCAGCTCATCGGCATCTTCCGGTTTGGCCCAACGCAAAGTCAAACCGTCTCCCAGGTCACGTGGTAATCCAAACACGTCCACTTCTTTGCTAATTAACACTCATTTACTCCTTACGGTTAGCTAGTTATACTATATATTTCCTGGGGATTTTAGCATTATCAGCAAGAGGAGTCAAGGGGTAAATGATTTCTTGTTTGATTTGGGGTTGACATAAAGAGTAAATTTTGTTATTGTCAGGTAAAGAGTTTCGTGCGACATATAACAGTATTTAGTAGTCACAAATCAGTTACAGACAACTAATGAATAGAAGCTATCAGTCGTTTAGGAACGTTATCGAACCAGAAAATCTGGATTTTGAGGGTTTGCCTCAGGCTGGCTGCCAAAACTGATTACTAATTACTGACTACTGAATACAAAAAAGGCTTTAGCGTGGCAAGAAACAGGTTAGTTGCATTAGTAGTAGTGCTGGCAGTGCTGGCCCAACTGATGATAGCGTGCGGCGGGGATAGCCCCGGCCCAACCCTATCCAGCATCCAAACCGCGACCCCGACTATAACCCCGCCCTTTGCCGCCGCCGCCGCCATGAGTCCCACGCCAACCTTTGATCCCGCTATTAGTTTTGTACCACCCACCGCCGCCCCTTCCGCCGTGCCACCTACACCAATTGTCGCCCCGACCCCGCTCGTACCAAAAGAAACCGTAGTAACGGCGGACGACCTGGGCATTAGCACCTGGGGTGATACTCAAATAAGTTGGTCGCCTACTGGAAATCTGTTTTTATTACAGGCCGCCAACCAAAACGACCCACTAAGCTTTTATTTCTTGATAAGACCGCCTTCCAGCGTGGTCGCCAGCTATAAACTGAGCCGGAGTGTCTTTAACACTTTCGCCTGGTCGCCCAACAACCGCTATCTAAGTTTTATTCAACAGGATGCCGATGGCAATGCTGGCCCGGTTAAACTAATTGATACCCAGGGCGCGGCTTACCAGCCCATTGAGCTTTTTCGCGGGCCTTGTACCAGCGCGGTTTGGCTGACCGAGGGGAAGTTGCTGGCGACCTGCGGTAATGTGATTTATTCGCTAACGGTAGACCCGACCGCCAAGGCCGCCCCTGAAAATATTTTCAAATTGGATGAGCAAAATCGTTTGCCGGGTTCGCCCATTGGCCTGACCCTGATTGCCCGCGCGCTGCCCTCCCCCGATGGTAAAACTCTGGCGGTGTTCGGGCTGCAAACCGCCCTATCGGGTAAAGTCCCGGTGGGCGAAATTGGCTTCCTGGATTTGCAAACCAAAAAGTTCAGTGTGCTAGACCGCAATGACCGCCCGGTTGCCCCGGTGGATTGGACGCCCGACAGCAAAAATCTGGTGTTGCGTAACCTTACGGCGGATTGGACGGTTAGTTACACTTTCGATTTTTATCTCGCCAGCCTGGACAAACTAAAAATCACTACTAACCTGACCAAATCCAATCCCAAATGTGACCCGATTCTGGGGAAGCCGGACTGTCAGGGAGTTCAGGCCAGCACTTTCCAGACCAGCCGGATTGTTTTTGCTCCCGATGGCAATCGTTTTTTCGTAACGGGGCTACGTTATGTGCCACGCGCTAATGTGGGGCTACAGACCGCCGAGCGCATTTTGGCAGGGACATTAAATGATGACAAGCTGACTCAGGTAGTGGAGCAAGCTGCCGGGGGTAAAATTGTAGGTCTAACCTGGCTCCCCAACGGTCATTATTTCTATAGCTATGTCCTGGATACGGGTGGGGCGAAGGCTTTTTACGACAACAAACCCGTAACGCTCGGCCCGAACCAGGCTTTCCCAACTCCTACGCCCACTGTTGCCCCATCACCCACGCCGAGCCCAACTGTCCTGGCAACTACTACCGCCGCCCCAACTCCCGAAGCTCCCGCCACTACCAAAGCCGGGATTGAGGGGGGTTCAGTTTTTGCGCTGGGGGTCTCGGCTCTTCAGACTGTCACTACTACCACAACTTCCGCTACTACCCCGACTCCATCCCCCAACACCGGAATTGAGCCAGTCCGTAGCCCCACCCCCGCCGCCTCGGTTAGTCCTACCGAAGCCCCTACCACTATTGCCCCAACTCTTACCCCGCTTCCTACCCAAAAACCTGTGCCGATACCAACCCCCGCCCCGCGTGTCAGCAAGGATAAGCCGCTAATCTATGGATTCTACGCCTCGCCCACTGGCAATTGGATTGCTTCGGTTGAGCGGGTCAACGATGATAAAGCCGTTCAATTCCAGCTTCGCATGCTGCCGTTTAACCAGAAATAAAGTGGTTAGTTATTGGTTAAAAAGTGGTTACAGGAGGGTGGATATGTCAGATAAGGCGGAAAATAGTTTGCAACGCCTGGATTTGTCAAGGAAGGAGCTAACTTCGCTACCTGAGTCGTTCGGGCAGTCGGCTAATCTTCGAATTTTGAATTTGGGAGAGAATAAATTAAGCGTTTTACCGGAGAGTATTGGTGAACTGAAAAAGCTTACTCAGTTATATTTGCATTCTAATAGGCTAACCTCACTACCCGAATATGTTGGTAATTTGCTAAATCTTCAAGTTTTGGACTTGAGCTACAATCTATTGCCTTCTCTGCCTGACTCTCTGAGCAACCTTACAAACCTTAATTTTCTCTATGTTAGCCATAACGAGCTAAGTTCTTATCCAGAGTCAGTTGGAAAGTTGAAAAATCTTCTTTATCTAAATCTAACCCACAACCATTTAACCGCTATCCCCGAAATTATTGGCGAACTTTCCAACCTGATTGAGCTAAGGTTATACAATAACGGCTTGACCTCGCTCCCTGATGGCATTGGCAAGCTAACCAAACTCAAAGAATTGCATTTGACTGATAACAAGCTGGAGTCCCTACCCGATTCGATTGGTGAACTCGCCAACCTCAAAATATTGCGCTTCTATGAAAATAAGCTGGTAACTCTCCCTGATACTCTGGGGAATCTGGCAAATCTTACCAGCCTGGATTTGCGAAATAACCAGCTAACCAGCTTACCCAACTCGCTGGGCAACCTGAAAAAACTGGTGTATCTGGATTTAAGAGCTAACAGGCTGACCGCTCTGCCCGCCAGTATCGGCGACCTACCCAACCTTGAAAAGCTCGATTTGCGCTGGAACTGGTTCTCTACTCTGCCTGATTGGGCTCTCAGGCTTGAACAACGTGGTTGTACGATTTTCTGGTGATTATATTAACCACAAAAACAAGGGAGATGCACTTCCCGGTTTTACACATTCGATTTTAGATTTTTTCATCTTTCATCCCTCACCCTTCATCCTTTCTAGCACGTTCCTCCACATACTGCCGACCCATTTTGGAAAGGTGCTGCCAGGGACTACGGATTTCCAGCAAGCGGGCGGCTAATGCCCCAAAACTTTCGGCGGTGTCGGCCCGAACGTAGTGGTCGCCCAGGGTCAAGCCGGGGAGAGTTTCTTTAACTACCGGACATTGTAAAAAAGCACTGGTTATAACTAGCGGCAGGCCCATCGCCATCGCTTCCAGCACCGAGTCTGCCGACTTTAGGAGTGGCAATCTCACCGGGAAGATGACCAGCCGCGCCGCTTCGTATTCGGCTAGAAGCGCGTCACCTTCGAGGTTTTCTATTATTTTAAGCTCGGCTTTTGGGTTAAAATTCTGGATGTGATGCCAAATCTCGCGCTCCAACCAGCGATGCGCATCTACCAGCGTCGGGTCGGCGGGGTTATAGCCAAAGAGAATCAGCCGGGAAGTGCTATTGGACTTGCGGCGGGTAAAATAATTCAGGTCAAAATCCTTGCCCATAACACCTCGAAAACAGCGTGACTAAAAAGCTATAGGGGCTGAATTTTAAGGTTTTCTCCTCAGCACTCGGCACTTCATCTATCAGCTCTTGCCATATATTAGATAATTATAAGACGAATAAAACTTTGAAACAATTGGCCCGTAATCTAGTATAATAGAGCTATGTAGCCAGCTTTTCAAATCGTTGGGCTACCAGAACCGTACTCGGTGGGAGTGACGGTGGGCCGATATTGTAGGGAGTGTTTAACTGATTGGATACAGGTTCATTACTTGGGCTGTTAGCAGTGCTAGGGCTGGTTGCTGCTAATGGCTTTTTCGTAGCCGGGGAGTTCGCTTTAGTCAAAGTGCGAGCCACCCGCATTGACCAGCTTGTAGCGGAGGGCAAAGGGGCTGCCCGCCTGGTTCAGAATGAGATTCAGCACCTTGACCGTTATATTGCGGCTACTCAACTTGGCATCACCCTGGCTAGTCTCGCGCTTGGGTGGGTGGGAGAGCCAGCCCTGGCTCATTTTGTTGAACCGCCAATCAAAGCCATTGCTGGGGCTGCTTCCGAGGGTATTGCTAATACCATCGCTATTATTATCAGTTTCACCTTGATTACCATTTTCCATATAATTTTGGGCGAACTTGTGCCAAAAACCGTCGCTTTGCAGCGCAGTGAAGGTGTTGCCATGTTTGTGGCTCGCCCGCTCTATATCTTTACCCGGATTTTTGGCCCGTTTATTTCGTTAATGAATGGGCTTGGCAATATGATAGTACGGTTTTTGGGTCTGCCGACTGGTAACGAACATGGCTCGATACACAGTGTGGAAGAACTGGAAATGTTGGTGACGCAAAGCCGCGAAGCCGGGGTGCTGGATAACAAAGAGGAAGTTTTGCTGCGGCGGGTCTTTGATTTTGGTGATAAAACCGTCAATCAAATTATGATGCCCCGCACCGAGATTATCGGCGTACCTAAAGCTATGACGCTGGACGAACTGGTGGATATTGCCGCTACCGAACGTTATACCCGCTTCCCGGTTTTTGATGGGACGCTGGATAATATTATCGGGGTAATTCATGTTAAAGACCTGTTTACCCTGTTGCGAAAGAGCCATCAGGGTGAAACTTTCCAAATCAAAAGTATCTTGCGCCCAGTTCTGAAAATTCCTGAAACGGTACGAGTTGAAGATTTGCTGACCCAGATGCAAACCAAGCAGGTTCACCTGACCGTTATCATTGATGAATACGGTGGCACTGCCGGGATTGTGACCCTGGAAGATATTCTGGAAGAGATTGTGGGTGAGGTTCAGGACGAGTTCGACACCCGCGAGGAAGGGTCGCGTCTCCCCGTAGAGATGATGACAGACGGTTCAAGCTCGGTGGATGGGTTGCTATCGGTGGGCGATTTTGCTACCCGCTTTGGGGTGGACATTGAGGAAACCGATTACGAAACCATTGCTGGCTATATTTTTGGAGAGTTAGGCCGTACCCCTGGCGTGGGCGATATGGTTGAACTTGGCGACTATAGCTTGCGAGTGGAGGAAATGGATAATCTGCGGATTGCCCGGATTCAGGTGGAACGCAAAAAGATAGAACCACCTGCTGAAACTCCTGCCCCACCTGAAACCGCCAGTGCGTCCAAAGCCAAGGTCAACGACAAATCGCCCAATGGCATTTCGGTTTCGTAGCTAAACCTAACCCCCAAGCCCCCTTCCCTATAAAGGAAGGGGGAATAAAATTCCTGAATTCTTACTTCTTTATTCTTTGTCCTTTATTCTTACTCCTGCATGAAACTCCAGACCCACTCTATACGTATGTTTCTTAGAAAAAAATAAGAATAATGGTTGTTGAGTAATATCGTGGCAAGTCGTATAATTTAGCGGTAGGGCAACCGGGTACAAGGCTGAACGAGCAGCCAAACCAAATTTATTGAAGCGGTAGAAAGGCTACATACACCTGATGACTGAACAATGCCCCAACTGCAATGCGGAACTTGCTAATGATGACTCTTTTTGTGGGAACTGTGGCTGGCAACGCCTAACTGCTAAAGTTCCGGCAAAACTGCCAACCGTGGCTTTGAGAGCTACTCCCGGCGCACCCCGATTGGTGGGGGAGAGTGCCGAGCCCGTGCAAGAAATTACGCCCGCCCAGGAATTGCCACCTCCTGAGCCTTCGCCAGTAGCCCAGGCTTTGGCGGCAACCGAAGTAGCTCCGGCGGAAGCCGAAGCTGCACCCGAACCCTGGAAGTGCATTCAGTGCAACGCCATGAATCCGGCGGCGGAGGAGTATTGCGATACCTGTGGGGCAATGCGGATTGCCAGTGTGCGGGCCAAAGTGGAACTGGCCAGTGATTCCCAACCTACCCTGCCCTATCCAATAGTTCCGATAAAAGTGGTAGAAGGGACTGGTACTCGCCCCGGATGGAGTTTCCGTAACAGTAGCGGTACTAATGAGGGAATGTCGCGGCGGGGTAAAGCCAACGAGGACAGCGTTTTTACCCTGGAGTTGCAACGCTATTTCGAGGCTCGCCCAGAGGGGTTTGGTTTCTATATTGTAGCCGATGGGATGGGGGGGCAGGCTGCCGGGGAAGTTGCCAGCCGTATCGCCATCCAAAACCTGTCTTTGATTGCCTTACACGAGCTGGTTGCGCCCTGGTTAGGGGGGCAGGTGCTGGCAAATGAGGCGGTTGGCGAGATTATGAAACGGGCTGTGAAGGAAGCTCATGCTCGTATCCGTCAGTTCAATGCCGATAGCGGGAGCGACTCCGGCACTACCCTGACAATGGCCTGTATTATTGATAATCAGTTGGTATGTGCTAACGCCGGAGATAGCCGAACCTATTTATGGCGGGCTAATCCTGAGCCGCCGGAAGAGTTACCACCTGCGGATGCGGGGTTAGGTACTGCCAAAACAATTAAACTAAGTAAAGGTGACCGCGATAAACTCAAGGGCGAAGAAGTAGTAGATGCACCTTTCAAAATTGAGAAAGTCTCCCGCGACCAATCGCTGGTACAAGATTTGGTGGATAGCGGGGTGATTACCGCCGAGCAAGCCTATAGCGACCCCCGTCGTAATGTGGTGCTGAGCGCGCTTGGTTCGCCCGAAGAAAATATCCTGATTGATATTTATTACCGCGAATTAAAAACGGGCGACCGGGTGCTATTATGTTCGGACGGGCTGTGGGAAATGGTGCGCGATGGGGTGATTGCCGAGCATGTTGCTAAAGCCACCGACCTGAAAGCGACGGTGGAACAGCTTATCGAGGTGGCCTGTCAGAACGGTGGCGTAGATAATGTTAGTGCGATAATTGTGGAGACGGTTTACAAGTAGTGGTTAGGGCAACGAACAGTCAACACCGATAACTGGTAAGGTAGTATCTAATGTCAATAAAAGATTTGAGCTTGGCAAAACCAACCTATAGCGATGAATATTTAGTCGAGGAAGACCAGATGGGGAATAGTGCCGCCCAGGAATTATTTTTGGATTATTTCAAGAGCGTGCTACGTTACCTTTATCGCTACGAGGGTTGGATGATAGCCGGAGAGCGCAATCATTATCATCAGGCTCTGGATAACTCCGAGAAAATGATTGTGCCGGATATTGCGGTCTTCAAAGGGATTGATATTCCACCAGCAGAGCAGCCCAACATCACCAGTTGGGATATGCGTAAGGATGACAAGCCCTGCCCACCGTTGGTTATTGAAGCCAGTTCCGCCGCTACCTACAAGAACGACATCGAGGCTGACAGGAAGCCCCGTCTTTATGGTCTTATCGGGGTCAAGGAATATTTCGCCTACGACCCAAACCCAAACCCGGTTTGGCCCAAAAGAGTTGGCACCAGGCTTTTGGGCTGGCGATACAACGAGCAAAAACAGCCCGTCGCAATCCTACTTAACGAAAAAGGACGAATGTGGAGCGAGGTATTGGGAAGCTGGTTAGGGCCGGATGGGCTATATTTGAGGTTGTATGACGAACAAGGGCAAATGCGCTTAACCGCCCAAGAAGCGGAGGAGCAACGTGCCAATTCCGAAGCCGAGTCTCGCCGAGAAGCTGTGGAAAAAGCTAAAGTTGAGGCTGAGACTCGCCGAGAAGCGGAAATCAGGGCAATGAACCAGGAATTGAGAGCTAATGCCGAAGAACAAAAAGCTCAAATCGAGGAACAGTTCCGGCGAAAAGCCGAGCAACGGGTCGCCGAACTGGAACGCCAATTGGAAGAGTTGCGTCGTAATACTAATTAAATCTAAAAGCTAATAGCTAAATCCTAAAAGTGAGCAATGAAAAATGTGTCCTAACTGTGGAAGTAAAGTAAATCCTAGTGACGATTTCTGCGAGAACTGTGGGGCGGTACTGAATTCGTCGGCAGGTAGCCCCCTGATACAGTCTACCGTTAGTAGCCCGGTTGCCAGCCCCGCCACCGCCAGCGGCTCAATAACCTGCTCCAATTGTGGCACAGTTAATAACGCAGGAGAAGAGTTTTGCGGCAACTGTGGAGCAGCCCTGACCCAAACGGTGGCGGTTCCCTCCGCCTCCAAGCCGATTCAGGCCGCCCCTTCCATCAACGGGCAGCCGAGTACCGGGACGGCGGGCAAGCGTATCTCAGCCAGAGTATCCAAACCAATTACCAAATGCCCTAGCTGTTCCTCGC
This sequence comes from Chloroflexia bacterium, assembly GCA_038207495.1. Lineage (GTDB taxonomy): Bacteria > Chloroflexota > Chloroflexia > Chloroheliales > Chloroheliaceae > Chlorohelix. The sequence continues at coordinate 25,072 of JBBQZS010000035.1, read as the reverse complement.
CGATTAATGATGGTGACCGCTTTTGTCGCAAGTGTGGTTTTAACTTTGTGGGGTCAGGTTTAGTCACCAGCAGCAAAATTTCCACCAATACTCCCCATTTTGCCAGCCAGACCGATGGCGGAGATATTGAACTGACCGAAGGGATGATGCTGGGTGATAACGGCAAATACCGAATTACCAAAATGATTGGTAAGGGTGGTATGGGTGCGGTCTTTCTGGCGGACGATACCATCCTCAAACGGCAGGTGGTTATCAAAGCCCTGTTGCATAGCGACGATGCCGATATGGTAGCTGCCAGCATCAAGGAGCGCGAATTCCTGGCAACCGTCAAGCATCCTAACATCGTGTCGATTTATGACTTCTTCACGATTGGCACTGAAGGCTATATCGTGATGGAGTTTGTCAATGGGCGCACTCTTTACCAGCTTATGGAAAAACAGGGTAAGCCTTTTGACCCGGCTACGGCGGTGCGGCATATCCGGGATATTGTAGCGGCCTTCAGCTACCTCCATAAGCTCGACCTGATTTATTGCGATTTCAAGCCACAAAACGTAATGGTTGAGAATCTTAAAGATGGTAGCCAAACCGTGAAACTTATTGACCTGGGAACTGTCATAAAATATGAACGCACCCCGGACGCGGTTTATGGTACTACCGGCTTTTATGCCCCGGAGGCGGTTGACCATCCCTCGCCCCAGACTGACCTTTACACTATATGTCGGTCATTGGCCTGGATGGTGACCTGGCTGGATTTGAGCAAGCCGCAATATGGCGTGCCACCCCGCGACGCTTTCCCGGTGTTCCAGGCGAACGAACCGCTCTATAACCTGTTATATCGTGGCACTCATCCCGACCCTACTAAACGCTTCAAAGGCGGGGAGGAGTTATATGACCAGCTTGATGGCGTGTTGCGAATGGTTGAGGGTGGGCGACCCGGAGTTCCGGTTATCAGCAAAATCTTTGCCGGAGGTGCTTTGAGTCAAAATAGCCGCCTCGGTTCGGTGGGCTATCCGGTATTGGATGAAGGCGATACGGCTATAAGCGCGTTAACCCAGGGAGATATGGCTCTGCGGCGGGGCGATACGGCTAATGCCGAACGAGCCTATAATCAAGCAGCGGGGATGAACCGAAATAGTGCCGATGCGTCGCTGCGGCTGGCAGATATATTTATCGAGCAAGGCAACTTTGAAAAGGCCCGTGCCGCTATTGCTTCGGTACAAACTATTAACAGCAGCTATCGGGTTAATATGGCCGAACCAGCCAATGGCCCTGCCGAAATCGCCCTTTTACGGCGGGCAGACCTTAACGGCTGGAAAGCGGCCTGGTATAACGCCCGACTTCAGGAAGCCCAAAATAAACTTCCCGTCGCGCAAGACCAATATCAAGGGTTGGTCAGGGATTTACCGGGTGAGCTTATACCTTTATTGGGTTTAGGCCACGCCCAACTGGTGCTGGGTCGGCTAAATGAAGCTCTGGCTAATTTCTATCAGGTGATTAAGGCCGAGCCGGATAATACCGATGCAATTTTTGGAGCCTGTGATGCTTTGTTGGGTCTGAAAAAATATGATGAGGCTGTGAGGGTGTTAGAGCGAGTGAACGAGATGTCAGCCCGTTTCAACGATGCCCGACTGCGAATTTGTAACATTTTGCTTTACCAGAAGCCCCAATCTGGCCCGGACGAATTGGCGACGGTATCACAATCTTTGCGCCGTTTGCAGCAAATGAAGGTGGAAACACCCGAATTTTTGCTGGCTCAGGCGGAATTTTACCGACGCGCCTGGGAACTGGCGGCACTCGGCAAGTTACCCGGAAACTTTACCTATCCTGACCAACAAAACGGGCAGAGTGCACCTTCCCGCCGGGTGTTGGGCAAAATGGCTGAAGAAAACTATCGGGCTTATCTCAAACGCGACCCGAACGCCCCCAATCGGGAAGAAATAGTGCGGGCCAAGTTTAAAGTCGCGCCCTGGCGTATTCTCTAATAAGAGCTTTTTCAAAGGAGTTTATAGATGTTTGATGTATCCGCCTATCAAAACCCTTATATCAGAACTGGCGTAAACACAATGCAAGCGGTTGTTTCACTTAGCCTGGATGACCAGAGCGGCACCGGCCTTGCAGCCACCCCGATGCCGCTTGCCCTGGCGATTGTGATTGACCGCAGCGGTTCGATGGAAGGTCAGAAGATGGAAGCCGCCAAAGATGCTGCTATCAAGGTAGTGCAGGCTGCCGACCCTTCTACCGCCTTTATGGTGGTAACTTTTAATGAAACCTCGAATGTGATTGTCCCACCCGCCTCGGCTACCCCCGAAAATAAGGCGCGGGCGGTGCAGGCTATTCGGGCTATTTATAGCAATGGTGGCACTTGTATGTCTACGGGCCTTTCGGCGGTGGCGAAGGAAATGCAATCTGCTAACGGACGCGCCCGCAAAATCCTGTTTCTGACTGACGGCAAGAATGAAGGCGAAAAACGCTCAATTCTGGAAAAAGGGGTGCAACGGGTTAAGGAAGCCGATATTGAGGTCAGTGCCTGGGGTATTGGGGTGGATTGGGACGAGGATGAGCTGAAATATATTGCGCGCGAAACCAAAGGCGATGCTGATATTATTCCTTCGCCCAGCGAAATTGCCTTTAAGTTTGGGGAGGCTTTCAGCTTGATGCAGAAAACCGCCGTTACCAATATGCGGCTGTGCCTCTGGACTCCGGTGGGTGTGACCATCAAATCTATGCAACAGGTTTATCCCAGCATTTTGCCCTTTAGTGGCGTTACCACCCCTGCCGCGCCCCGTATTACCGAATTCAGACTTGGTTCTTTCGGTCAGGACGAGAAGCGCGATTATCTGGTTGACCTGGAAGTTCCGGTTTATGCCCCCGGTCAGCAATTCCTGATGGCCCGTCCAAGTTTGCGTTACAGTGTATCAACTCAGGGCGAGATTGAGGAGAAAACCGAGAAGAAGGGCTGGGTGTTTGCCCAGTGGACCGACGACCCAATAGAGGCCGCCAAAATCGAGCGGCACGTGGCTCACTACACCAACCAGGGCGAACTTAGCGCGGTGGTGGAGGAAGGCCAAAAAGCTCTGGCAGCCGGACAAAACGAGCGGGCTACCCAGCTTCTCGGCAAGGCACTGGAACTGAGTGAGCAGACTGGCAACGAAAACATGACTCAGATGTTACGTAAGCTGGTGACGGCTGAACCTAACGGTACGATGCGCCTTAACAAATCTGCCAGCGCGGTGGATATTAAGAGTGTAGGTGTGAATAGCGGCAAAACCAGTCGATTGAAGTAGTTAACCTAACCCCCTAGCCCCCTTCCCTGACTCATGGAAGGGGGAACAATTCGTAGGGGTAGACCTCCGTGTCTACCCTGAGACAGCCCGGCAATAAATCACCGGGCGCCTGTGCCCCGCAGGGGTAAAAAGAACCTATATTTTCAACATAAGGGTCTATTTATTGAAATTGCCACCCTGCTAATGATATAAGCTCTTTTAGCGCGGTGGCGCCTGTGCCCTGTACTCAGGGTATTAGTCCCGCGTAACCCAAACCCCTATTCCCTCAACCCTTCTTATTCCCCCTTCCTTGCTAGGGAAGGGGGACAGGGGGTTAGGTCACAAACCCGCTATAGGGCACACACCACCACCCGAAAACCGACATGGTCGCTATCGGGGCCCGGAAGGCTACTGTAGCGGTACACACAGGACGCAAGAACTCGAGGGAGGTGGTACAAACCGCCCCGCAGCACCCGTACATCACCACTAGCATCCACTCCTATCTCTTTTGGCTTGTCATATTTGTTCAAACACCACTCCCAAAGGTTGCCCGCCATATCCAACGCGCCACATTCCGCCGCTCCCTGCGGGTACAGCCCCGCCGCTATCGCCCGTTTCAAGTCCGCTTCCTTTGTATTGGCGTAGCCCTTTTGCCAATCGCCCCAGGGATATTCACGTTGTTGGCTACCACCTTGCGCCGCCCATTGCCACTCCCATTCCAGCGGTAGCCGTACCTGGGCATTCTGACCTAGGATTAATGGTGCGCCCGCCGGATTCCCCGCCGCCGGAAATTGCCAGCCCTTCAACCGAGCATTGAGCCAGCGTCCAAAAGCCACGCTCTGATACCAGGATATGGTATCTCGCGGGTTGTTCAGTGACCCAAACCTTTGGTTGTACAACTTTTGCTTCTGATATCCTTGCGGCATCCCCTTCCACCATTCCGGGTTGTTATAGCCGTCTTTGGCCTTTACAAAGGCTTCGTATTGGGCGTAGGTTATCGGGTATTTAGCAATACAGAAGGGCGCAACGTTGAAAGTCTCATCCTTAATGGTAATTTTACCGCCCGGGGCCACTGGCAACCAGGCAATATCGGGCGTACCGTCCTCCCGCACCCCCACGCCAGGACGAGGGTCGCCAATTTCGCCCAGACGGTCACCAATCTCAAGGCGGCGGAGATGGCTAGTGTTAGGGTCATCTATTTCCCGCAGTAATTTTTCCTGTTCGGTTTCAGATTTCGGGGCAAGCTTTGAAGTCGAAACAGGGGTAAGGTCAACCCATGCTGGTACTGGTGGCGTTTGGATGACGAGCGTAGGATCGGGGGTGGGGGCAGGGCTAATCGAAAGTTGGTTGATGGGAGCCGATACCACTAACCGAAAACCATAAACGTAGTTATCGCCGTCTGGATAAAGGCGCAGCTGTAGGGAGCTATGACGATACGCACAAGCGGTGTAGCTAGAATCGTCGTAGAACGACCCACCTTGCCGACCCTTCCATACACCATTACCTACATCTACCGTGTTAATTGATTTGTGGTCATTAGCGCACCACTCCCAAAGGTTACCCGCCATGTCCAACGCCCCAGAGGTTGCCGCTCCCTGCGGATATAACCCTACTGCCACCGCCCGACCCAAGCCCGCCTCCTTTGTGTTGGCATAACTTTCTTTCCAATCACCCCACGGGTATTTGCGCTCCTGGCTGCCTCCCTGCGCCGCCCACCGCCATTCCCATTCCGTAGGCAAACGCACCTGGGCGTTTTGACCTACAATTAATGTTGCACCCACCGGATTGCCTGGAATCAGAAATTGCTCACCTTTCAACCGCGAATTGAACCAGCGTCCAAAAGCCACGCTCTGATACCAGGATAGGGTATCGCGGGGGTTGCTAAGGAATTTGATGTGCGGTTCACGTAACTTTTGCGACTGGTATTCTTGCGGCATTCCCTGCCACCATTCCGGGTTGTTATAGCCATCTTCGGCCTCTACAAAAGCTTCGTATTGGGCGTAGGTTATGGGGTATTTAGCAATATAGAAAGGTGCGACCGTGAAAGTTTTATTCTCAATCTTAATTTTACCACCGGGGGCAACGGGGAGCCAGGCAATATCAGGCAAACCATTCTCTCGTAGACCTACACCGGGGCGGAGGTCGCCAATTTCGCCCAGACGGTCACCAATCTCAAGGCGGCGTTGGTGGCTGGTGCGAGGGTCGTCTATTTCACGCAACAGCCTTTTCTGTTCGGCTTCGGGTTTTGGGGTGGGCTTGGGTGGCGTGACAGGAGTAACCCGTGCTGCTTCTGGTTGCGTCTTAATGATAGGCGGTGGTGTAACAGGGGCAGACTGTTTCGGGTTTGATTCAGGTTTAGGAGTCACCGGGGCATCCTTAACCTCAATACCCAGCTTTTCAGCCTGATAGCGCAACCCTGTCAATAATGACTCGAAACCATCTTCCTGATAATAATTTACCCAATGCCACTCACTTACCCGCTCCGGCACTTCACATTCTTCTAACCGCAATGGTATCAGAAAAATTGCATCCTCATCCGAAGCTCTTTTCGCTTCAGCCACATCCAGCGCGTCCGCAATTTCCTTTTTAGCAAAGCCCTGATGGTTGAGTGAACTTTTAGATAAGCAAACCACTACAATGTGGCTTTTTCGCACCGCCCGTTGAATTTGCACCAGCCAGTTTTGACCGGGAATTAGTTTTTTCTCGTCCAGCCAGGGTTCTAGCCAAGGAAGTTGACCGAGGCGATTGTATAAGTCCCGCACGGCTGGTTTGTCTTGCGAGGAATGGCACAGGAAAACCTTTAATTTATCCGGGGTAGTGGTTTCAGGGGTTATAACTACGCGCTTTTCCAGTGCGGCGATTTCCTTGTGTTTAGCCTCAATTTCAATCACAAGGTTAGCTGGAACATGAAGTACCCCAAATCCAGCGGCTTGTTCTTCCATAACGGAAAGGAGTTGTCGCGCTTTGTCGAGTTGTTTTTGCAACGATTCTTCTGACATTAATAGCCTGTGATTATACTGTGAATAATTTGTAGGTTTATTTTAGCAGAAGATGGGAATTTGGGGAAGAATTAACGGGAATTGGGCAATCATTGAAGGATTGTCACCCTGAGCTTGCGAAGGGTCTCGTTTAGAGCATTGAGATTCTTCACTTCGTTCAGAATGACAAACCTGCTGAACAGATATTCGATTATAGATTTTTTACCTACAACCGACGACTGACAACCGACCGCCGGTTAGAAAACGTCCACGATTGTTCCGGCTTTTAGCTGAAAGACTAAACTCGCGTCGTAGGTAGTGGCATTAACGCAGCCGTGACTCTGCGGGACAGTGCCGAAACGGGCGTGCCAGTACGTCCCATGAATAGCATAATCCTGAAAGAAGTAACTGACGTTGCGAATCTGGTCAAGCTTGTAATAATCGGGGGCGGCTTTATCGCTGGTATTGTTCTCCATCGTCTGACTGGCCGGACGATAGCTCCCGTCAATTTTGAAAGTACCTTTGGGGGTGCTATGGTCGTTGGCGGGGTCGGCGGTGTTGGGGCGACCACTGGCAATAAGAGTGCGATAAACCTGACGAGGGCCATCGTAAACCGCCATCATCTGTTTATCCAGATTGACCGAAATCCAGGGGCCGTTGAAAACACGCGGCGGGGTTGGCATGTCGGGTAAAACCATCTTCTGAACGAACCCGCTGTAAACATACATATCGGGGTCTTTGTAGAACTGGAACCAGACATCATTATCCCCGTTAAGCTTTTCCCCTTTAACCTTGCTCAAAACCTGAATCCGATTGCCCTGATATAAAGTTGAGAGATAGGGCAAGGTGGAGGTAGACGGGGGGTTAGAGAAGGACGTTCCAGGCCCGGTTCGCACGTTTATGCCATCGCCAGTAACCAGATACCATTCGGGTTGAGGTGCGGCAAACATTGCCAGTGCCGGATTAAGGGGCGTTTCAGGGATTTTGCCGTTGTATCGCCAGGTAACATAGTGGCTACCAACGTTGCCCATCTCGACCTTAAAACCTTCGGGGTTGGATGGAGTGTAGGTTAGAAGGCGACGCTCGAAAGCCTGGAACATTACATCTTTGACCTGACCCGCCACCTTAACCTTTGTCCAATAGGCCTCAGAAATCGGGTAGCCCGTGCTAAAGAGCCAGTTGCTCACCACCTCATTGCTATAATTGCTATCCTTGTAAACCGGGCCAGTCGTATTCAGGAAAGTCCAGAAAGCCGCTGGAATACTGAGTTTGTTCTGGATAGCGGCGATTTTGGTTTGGGGGTCAGCGGCAAAGCTAGTAAAGGCGGAGGTGCCATCTTTGTTATAAGCTAACTGGACGGTTGCCCCCACTGGTAGACCCAAAGCCGAATTATAGGCTCGTTTTAGTCCGGCATAGGTCGGCCAGGCATTATCAGGGTCGCCCGCCACCGGGATATTAGCACCATCACGTTGCTCAAAGGTGTTATCGCCCTTTTGCAATCGCCCGGTAATCAGTTCTACCAACAATAGACCGTTCGTTACGGTTGGTTTGGTGGCATCGTTGATTTCCATGCGGGCTTTATCGAAATATTGCACCAGTCGCTTGCCACCAAAGGACTCGGCATAATCCTCAAAAACCCCGATGCTGTTGGGTTTTGGCCCCCAATACCAGCTTCGAGAGGCTTTAAGCTCCGAAACTGGAAAATCGGTGCGCTGCCAGTTAGCAAAAAAATTCCCATCAGCAAAAAATTCCCGATTGGCAGGAATGGGGACGGGGGTAGATGTGGCAGCGTTAGTGGTGGGTGGAGTGAAAATTGAGAAGAAAGACGTAAGAAGGACGGAAATTAGTAAAAATCGGCTTTTCCAGCTCACCTGAGCTTTAATTATTTTCATAAACTACTTAATTATCTCCTTATAATTCGATTGTCAGTTATCGGTCTTCGGTTGTCGGAGCAACCTTTTACAAATTACCCCCAAGTATAACGCATCAACCAGGCAATTTGTCACACTATTCAATATCAATTCCAATAATTTTGACGCTACGGGGTGGGATAGTTATTTGTACCCCTTCATCGGGACTAGCCTGACCAATTAAAACCCCATTGCTCAGATTAGTCCAATCTTCCAGTTTGTATTTGCGATTGGGGTCTAGCTCCAATTCTGCCGAACTCAAGGGCAGGGTTACGCGCATTTCCAGAGTAGTTGGGTTATTTAGTAACAAAAAGCCTTTGCCGTTTTTCAAGTGACCCTCACCATAAACCTGAGTTTCGGAGGGATAGTCTAAAATATGCTGGTAGGTCTGAAAATAGGTTTCAAATTTTTTCCGCCAGCTAAACAGCTTCTTGAGATAGTCCCGCAACTCCGGCGAAATTTTGGTCAGGTCAAGACTGGCCCCAGCATTCATTCCACCTACCCCAATCATACTCATTTCGGCGTAAGTCAGGACATTTAAGGGCTGTTCCAGGTTTTTGTCGTCATTTTCCTTGTAGGTAAGGCTGTACCAATCACCCCAGATTGAATAATAGGGCAAATGATAGGTGGAGGCATAAAACTGCTGCTGACGGGCCAATTCACTCAGGCCGAGGGGCAAAGTCCAGTTATCAGACAATTGTAACTGCTCTGCCGCCCCTAACAAGTGAATATTGGCGGTGGAATTCCAGCTAACAATTATCAAATCAGGTCGAATCTTGCGCAGCTCATCAGTCAGAGCCGCCAGACGTTTGGTACCTTTGACCCGTTCTATCCGTTGTTGCTCCTCACTTAGCCCCGGAGCCGAAGCGTCGGGAATATTCCAGTCCGCCCCGTCCCAATAAAGCTCGCGCACATTATAGTTTTGGACTAAATCTATTAACCGCTCCCGCACATAAAAATAATAATCAGAATTTATTCCCAATGGCCCACTGGTGTAATCCCGTCCGGCAACTTGTCTTTCCATTCCCTTGATAAGTCCGGCAGGCTTGCTTTTAAAGAAGGTACTATAGCCGGTATATTTTTCGTAGCTAATCGAGAAGGGGTTAATCCAGAGACCCAGGCTCATATTTTGGGCGGCGGCTTTATCGGCAAGTGGTTTCAACCCCTGCGGGAAACGGGTAGTATCCGCCTGTAGCGGGTTGCCACCCTCCCACCCGGCATCAATATGCAGCACATCATAAACCCCCAGCTCCTTGATTTTATCAAGCTGGGTCATTAACAATTCCTGATTAATCTGATTAGTGAAGGGATACCAGGTGCTATACCAGACTGGCTGGCGTTTGCCCGCCATCTGGCTGTAGTTATTTTGAACATACTCACTAAAACGTTTGAAGCCCAAATCCACCCGCCCGGTGTAAATCCCCAGCACGGCCTTGCCACTGGTAAAGCCTTCCGCCAGCGACTGGTAATCCTCTTGCATCATTATCACGCGCTTGTCGGTGGCGTATTCCCCACCCATCGGCGAGGCACTGAAGAAGTATAATCCTTCGTTGGCATTTTCATGGACTAATACATCGGTGAAAATTGCGCCACCCGGTACGTTGCTGGTTTTTTCGGTATGAACTAACAGCGGCAGGGATTCTTCTTCGGGGGTGGGGGCGGCTGGGCGCAACTGTTTGATTACCGCCGTATCCTCGATACTTAACAAGCGAACCCGCCAATCCGCCAACTTTTCGTTAGGCTCAAGCCCTATCCACTTTTCCAGAAAATTCTGACCTGGCACCGCCCGATAATATATGTGCAGGTTCAGGGGTTGACCCAGAAAAGTAAGTTGACCCTTTAATTCAAGGATTTTTTCCCCATCGTTCCAGGTGGAGAAGCTGTAGCCGTTCAGGGTAAACTGGTCGCCGTTTATCAAAAACGAGCCGTTATTTGGCCCAACCAGCCGTACTGAAAAGCCGCTAATATTGCTGAAAGGGCGCACATCGGCGTAAACCTGCCCGGTGAGGCGATTAACCAGGGTGTTGCGGCTGAGATGACCGTTTTCCAGCACCAGGGTACGCATTATACTTTCGTTGCCGATGGTCAGGCGAGCAGTAAGGGGCGGGTTAGGGGCATTAGTGGCGGGCTTTTCGATACCAAAACCACTGCCGGGATAACGCCATTCGTAGTAGTGCCGCCCGATATTGACGCTATCCACCCGAATATCCGCTTTATAGGAGGGGATGTAGGTCAGGATTTGTCGCTCGTAGACCTGTATTAATACATCCTGCACGCTGCCGTTAATGAGGGCTTTTATCCAGTAAGCTTCGCTAAGAGGCTGACCAAATTGCACCGTCCAGTTATATAGTCGCTCGGTGGGATAGTCGGTTTCAAGGGCTACCGGGCCGCTGCGGTTCAGGTAATCCCAGAAAACCGTCGGGATATTATGCCCGGTCTGTTCGATATAGTTTGAGTTTTTGACATTATAAGTCGTCACACCCGCATCCGAACCGCTACCGACCTGTCCAGCCTGATTAAGATTGGCGGTTACTACCAGCCCGGTTTGGCGTTCGGCTTTATTCTTTCCGTCCTCTAAGGTGGTAATGCCAGCTAATGCGGCGTAGGTAGGGGCGGGGTTATCGCTCTGAATTTGCCCCACCACCGGGATATAAGAAGCTTCCAGCGAAATATAATCGTTATCGCCAAGCTGCGCCAGCCCTGAAATAAGTTCACGGGCCAGTAAGCCATAGGTTAGTTGATTGGGTTTGCTGGTATCTTCGATTTGCATGCGGGCTTTGTCCCAATATTGGACCAGCCGCAAGCCATTTTGGTAGGGTTCGAGAAAGGTTGGGCCGGGGAGTGCGCCGAATGTCCAGCTACGGTTGGTCCGCCCGGCTTTTATGGGGCTGTCCAGACGTTGCCACTGTTTGGCGAAGGTGTCGGTGGGATAAACGCCCGAAGGCCACGCTCCCTGCGGGATAGCCTCTACCACCACCGGGGTGCCACCCAGCGAATAGCCAATCTCGCTATTAGCAGTAGCCTTTTGCGAGGTGCGTTGAGAATTATCGCCGAGGGGGTTAACAAAGATACCCAGCATGATTATGCCGAGTAACGAAACGCCCAGCAGAGCCACATTTCGCCGATTGCGCCGACGGTAAGCTCCACTGTTATGCTGTTTGTAAGGGTTTCCTCCGAACAAGCTGACTTCCCAGATACATCACTCTGTCGGGAGTGTTTTTGTGATAAGTAAGTTTTGACCTTGTTCTATTATATTCATATTTTCGCGGCTGTCTACCTACTATAGGAAAGGATGAAGGAGGAGGGATGAAGGATGAAAAAATGCAAGATTAAGGAGTCAGAATTCAGGAGTCAGGAGTCAGAATAAAGAATAAAGAGGGGATTTTCGTAGGGGTAGACCTCCGTGTCTGCCCTGAGTTTGGCAACGTTATTCCCCCTTCCGATGTAGGGACACGATGCATCGTGTCCGGGGTGAGGGTTTTGGTCAACTAGCAAGCCCTGTCACTTTGTAGGAGTGCCTATTTTAGAAGCGGTAAATCTAAAAAGAATTCTGGTAGGGGCGAACCTTGTGTTCGCCCTGTATCCCACGCGGGCGAACACAAGGTTCGCCCCTACGTTTACCTCTCCCGTTTTAGGCACTCCCCACTTTGTTCAGAAAATTACCATTCTTCTATAATTCGAGTTATTGAGGTTTCCGCCAAACTACTGAAATTAACGCCTTCCTGGTTAGTTCTTTTATCAGTGTCTACTATTTGCTGCAAAAAGGGGATGGCTCGCTCATCACCATACATACCTAAAGCATCTATTGCAACCGCAACAAGCTCGATATTTTCTGACCCTAATGCTTTTAACATCCGCTCAAAAGCTCGGTCATCCTTAAAATAGCTTAGAGCTTTAAGGAACTTCTCTGCAATTGAAAAATTATCGCTCTCGGTCAATTTGAGAAGCACAATCAAAGCGGGTTCGCCAATCTTACTCAAAGCGGTAGTCGCACTATGCCAATTCTCATTACTTTCCAACAAGGTTTCAATTAAAATTGGGAGGGCAATTTCCCCAAATAAGCCAATAGTTTCAATCATTACATCAATCCGGCTAATTTTGCCCTCGCTTAAAGCAATAACCAGTTGTTCAAAGGCGGGTAGCCCGAAAGGAACTAGAGCTTTTTGAGCATTTTTTTTAAGATAAGCTACACTATCGTCTAGTGCTAATATCAATTGGGAAATAGCGGGTTCGCCAAGTTGTAGTAGGGCTTCCCCAGCAGCCTTAACAACCCGTTCATCCCAATTCCGCAGGGCATCCACCAGATAAGGCGCGGCGCGGGGGTCATTGAGCTTGCCCAACGCGATAACCGCCTCCAATCTTACCTCGTGGCTAGGGTCATTCAGGTTTTGGATTAAAGTATCAAAATCAGGCTGCATAATTTACTTTTCGGCCAGGAAATCCAGCAACAGGCGATTTGTTTCTTCTGGCTGGTCAACCATCAACCAATGACTGGCTCCCTCGATTCTCTCGTAACGCCAGGGGCCTTGCACCACCTCGCCCGAACGTTTGAGGCCATCTTCCACCAGATAATTATCGCCATCGCTCCAGATGCCCATTACTGGACAGTTTATAGGCGGGAACTCCCCTTTCTGTTGGAGTGGCAGAGATGGTTTCATGTTACCCCGATACCAGTTCAGGCCAGCCACAAGCGCACCGGGACGGGATAAATCAGCGATATATTCCTCAGTTTGGGGGTGGTTTCGGGTAAAGTCCCGCAATCCCTGCCAGTTATTTTGTTGGAGCCACTCTTCGGCTACCCCTTCAAATTGGAAGTAGAGCATATACCAGGAAAGTTCGCGCTGGCGCATAGTCGCTCTACTGGGACTGCGGGGATGGCCTACCGAAAGGGCCGCCAGCTTCTCCACCCGTTGCGGGGTGTAGGCGGTGAGACCCCAGGCGGTGGCTGCCCCGAAATCATGCCCGACCAGCTTAACTTTTTCGATTTGCAAAGCGTCCAGAATACCGATTACATCCCGCATAACCAGGGGAATGCGATAATTTTCCGCGCCCTCTGGTTTAGGGGCATCTCCCAAACCGCGCAGGTCGGGAGCTATTACCCGATAGCCCGCCGCTACCAGAGCCGGAACCTGATTGCGCCACAACCGATGCGAGTCGGGGAAGCCATGCAATAGCAACACCGCCGGGCCTTCACCCTCAATTTGAACCGGGAATTGCAAGCCGTTCGCTTCCACCAGGGTTATATTTTCAGTTGCCGCCATTTATATTCCTCCCGATAATTGGGTTATTCAGCCATGCAGGGCGCGGAAACCACGCCCCTACAATTATTCTGGATTTTGGGTTTTCCTCTCCCCCAACCCCTATCCCCTAGATTGTTGCGCCTTGCTCAATAATTTTGTCGGTGGCGGCTTTGCGCTCGGCATCAAAGCGCATGGCGACCTGTTCATCCAGAATACTTAGCTCCTCGGAGTTAATTTGAGCATAATCTATCACGCCCATATCGGCGTAACCCTTCTGGACAATCGGCCCCCACAGCCCAATTTCCTTAATAGCCGGAACAATCCGACTGAAAAGGCGATTGCGGAACTCCCGCACCCCCTGAGAATTGAACAGGTACTCGGTGCATTCCTGCATATCGTAGCCCAGGTTTTGGTAAACCTCCAGCCCGAACAGGCGGTCACGCATCTGGTAACAGGCTTCAATCACAAACTCTTCGCGCTCGTCCCGTTCATGCTGGGTCAGATGAGGGTAATAATCGCGCAGGGACAACCTCCCGAAAGCCACATGCCGAGCTTCGTCCTGCATGACGTAGGCGTTCAGGGCGGCGGCCAGAGGGTTGGTAGCGTTATCCCGAATCCCGGCAAAAGCCGCTAGAGCCAACCCCTCGATAATTATCTGCATCCCCAGATAAGTCATGTCCCAGCGCGAGTCCTTAATCACATTGTCCAGCAAAGCCTGAAGACTCTTGCTAATCGGGTAAGTCATTTGCAGTTTCTCATTAAGAAAACGGGCGTAGGTTTCAACGTGACGGGCCTCATCCATAACCTGAGTGGCGGCGTAATATTTAGCATCAACATCGGGAACAGTCTGGACAATTTTGGCGGCGCAAATCAACGCCCCCTGCTCCCCATGCAAAAATTGCGAGAACAGGCGGGAAGCCTCATGATGACGTAACTCACCCCGCTCCTTCTGGTTGAGCTTTTCCCAGGTAGGCGAGCCATAAAGGGACATAATTTGATCGGGGGTGCCAAAGGGATTAGTCAGGTCAACCTCGATAGTCCAATCCAGGCGGCTGGTAGTATTCCACTGGAGGTTTTTGCCCTTCTCGTAAAGGTTCAAGAGCTTGTCGCGGCCTTCGTCATACTCCCAATTAAAGATAGTAGTGGTCTGATTATCAATCGTCCATTTGGTTTGCTCGACGGGTAGGGTATAGTTCCGGGTGCTCATGGTTCAACCTCCTTGTTGAATAAATTAAAGGGACAGCCAATATTGGGAACGAGGGTAATAATTTAGTCTGGTACAAAACTAGCAAAGAATTTGTGGGAAGTCAATTTAGATGGGAATAAATCGGATGAGGGGGCATCCTCCTACAATTTCAACCGACCTTTATCCGCTGCTTTCAGCTTGCAATTGACGTAAGGCTTTGGGCAGCAAAAAGGCTACAAATAAGGCACTGACCAACCCGCCACCACCCGCCACGATAAAAACCAGGCGCGGCTCGGTAAAATTGAGCAACAGGCCGCCCAGCAAATACGACAGACCCGCCGCCACGCCGATTGCACCGTACACATTCCCGAAAACCCGCCCTAATAATTGGGGTGGCACTGCCCGCTGAATCAGGGTGTTATTGGCAATATCGGTCAGGCTCAAGCCCACCCCCCGCAAGAGTTGCATCGAAAAAGCAATCGGAATAGCCCAGGCAAACCCGGTCAGCAAATTGCCGCTACTGCTCACGACATAGCCCACCACCAGCAATAATATCGAGGAAAAGCGATTGCCAAAGCGCGAAAGCAAGGCATAGCCGATTAACAGACCCGCCCCCGCCCCGGCATACAGCAAACTGGCCTCGCTATTATTTGATTGCAAGCTGTTTTTGGCAAGAAAAACCAGAGCTACATCATCTACCGCGTTAAAAAAGACCACCACAAAAAAGCCGATAGTGATGATTCGGATGGCCCGATTGTCCCAGACATAACTCAAGCCCTCCCTGGCATCCCGCAGGAAGGAGCTTTTTTCTCTGGTAGCATTTTCCTGGTTTCCCGCCAATTTGGGCAAGCCCCAAAGAAGCAACACCGCCACAAAATAGGTCGCTGCGTCAATCCAAAGCAAACCCTTGATATTAAAAAAGGGCAATAAAATAGCCGCTATAACCGGGCCGATTAAATCCAGCCCATTTGTACCCAACCCTAACGCCGCATTGGCACTTTCAAGCTCGTCATTGCTAACCAGAGCAGGGATGGCACTCCGGGAGGCCGCCCCGAAAACCTGCCCGATAGTGCTACTCAAACCCACCAGCACCAAAAAGAGCGGGCTGGGGAGATTGAAAAAGGCAATCAGGCAGACAATAATCCCGCGACAGAGTTCACACAAAAACATCACCTGCTTGCGGTCAAGGCGGTCACTGATTGTCCCGGCAAAGGGGCTGAACAAAGTAGGGGCAAAATCACTCACCACCATCAGCAAGGCCACCGACAAGGCACTTCCGGTACTTTCGGCGGCATACAGTAGCAAAGAAGTAGCTCCTAACGCGCTGCCAATAACCGAAATTAAACGGGCAATCCAGAGCAGCCGAAAGGAATTATTGTGCTTCAGGAGGCTCCAGGCATTTGTTGGGGGGTCTTTTTGAGTCATTGCAAGGTCAATATTCGTCCCACATAATTGAGAATCACACTGGTTTAAGTTTAATAGCTCCGAAGGTTTCCCAGTAGAATTGTAGCGGAATATAAAAGTTTGGGATACAAGGGATTCCCTAGATCTTTATTAATTTGTTGCATACTAAATTTTGGGGTTTTCAAGATGGTGAATTGCGAAATCAGGAGGGTAAAAAGAAGGGTTTAAGGTTTAATAAGCATTTTCCAGCCAGTTTTAAGTGGCATTAAATAACATTAGCTCGGCGATTTATCACCGAGCTAACTAATACTAAGTCCTGGTAAGTAGTGATTAAAGGTAGGGGTGGGTTTATAACCCACCCGGACGGGTTTGAAACCCGCCCCTACCCATCTTTTCGTATTGTAGTCAGCCGTACTTAGTATAATACTAGATATTCGGTTCTTCCTTGTGAGTAAAAATTATAGAAGGCTGCGCCTTACGATAATCGCAAGGCGGAGTTTGCTCTTACGAATTTTCCTGACGCCTTGTTTTCAGGATTTCGCGGGTTTCTACTAATATTATCCCCAGCATATTTTTGCCTGTGCCATCGGTGCCGCAACCCCAGTAATAATCGCTAGTGGTGTTTTCGATAAGCAGCTCGTCGCCAGTGCCAAGTAAAATGTCGCGGATGTCGGCGTGAGTTTCAAACTTACACAGAACGGCCTTCCGCATGATGTCGTCCTTAACTTCATCCCAATCGGGGCGCAGGGGCAAACTACGGTCACGGCCCACTTTGGCAGCTTCAGAGGGCGATTTAGCCCGTTTCACTACCCCCACATAGGCCGTACCAGCAAACTTTTGCGCCTGGAAATAGTGTTCGCTGGTGGGCCAGGTCTGCCCGTCTAACTCGAAGCTGTGAGCCGAGAAGTTGGAGAAACAGCCATAAGGTTCTTCGCGATTGCTATAAAAATAGATTGTCATATTAAACCTAACCACCTAGCCTCCGGACAATTACCCCGCTTGTACTCAGGGGGGTGAATCAGTTTAAGAGGTGATATAATTATGTCAAGTTGATTTTTTAGGTCAACTAGCCTAAGCCGGGAATAAAGTTGTGACCCCAAAATTATATTGCGAAGGCGGCGGAATTAGCTCTTTCACAATTGCCACCAGTTCCTTTAATCCAAAAGGTTTCTTTATAACTGCTTTAACCTGGGGGTGCGGCAACAATAGTTCGGTATTAGCCGAAATCACAATTACCGGCATATCAGGGGCAATTTTTGCAAGTTCTACTAAAAACTCATTGCCATCCATCCCTGGCAAGTTCAAATCGAGGGTTATCAGGTCAAATTGCTTTTCCTTGAGCTGTTGCAAAGCCAGGAGAGCATCCTCAACCCCCGTAGTTTTAACACCTGCGCGGTTGAGAATAGTCATTATTATTTTGCGAATATCTACCGCATCTTCCACGACTAGAACGTTAGCCACGATGATTTCTTCCAATCTGTCCAATGACATAAATTTTCCCATTTTCAAACCCCAACTATCTGAATATATATTACCCGTTCTAGCCTCTTTAATAAATGACCCATTTCACCTAATAATGGTGTTGTGCAATTTGTAGCATAATTGTAGCGTATGCACAGCCTTTTGTAAAGAGTACAATCCAGTACCTATTTGCTATTCTATTCAGCTGGTTTAGCAATCAGGCATGATAATATACGGACAGAAAGATAATTGGTTGCGATGAGTTTTGGGGAATAAAAACTGCTGATTACTGGTTATATTTATATTACGACTTTCGCTTCGGAACTCACCAGTTGGAGTAAATAGCTTCAACCTGAACTTAATAATTGGCCTCAAGCGAAAGTCCTATATATGAAGGTTGGACATAAATAATTAAATAATCCGGGACAGGGAGAAGCCCAGTCCGTACGTAGGGACAACCCTTGTGGTTGTCCTGATAACCGGGGTAGACCAACGTGTCTGCTCCTGGATTTAATACTACTTATCGGGACTTAGTATAGCCGTTAGCTCTCTTGAAAAACAAAAACTTTTAATCCGAAACTTATCTATCAATTAAATCGTAGATTCCTGAATAATAAAAAAGTAAAAGAAAGGAACACTAAAAGAGTGTTAGACATTGAGATTAAAGCCCTGGAAGAGCTGGAAAAGGCTAACCAGGAAGAAACCAATTCGGGAGAGCCGAAATTAACCGTTAACCTGGAAGAAAATAACCGCGAGATTGCTGAATCCAGTCTGGTGGATGGCAAGTCCATTGTAGAGGAACCACTGAAACCCGCCCACCAGCCCAACCGGGTCAAAGTGCCAGCCCGTAACAACGCCAAATTAATAGCGGTATTGGAAAGGGTTAACGCCGACATTGAGTTACAGACAATGTGGAAGTGCGCCAACATCAACGCCGTAGACCGCCTGGGGATAAGTGACCATGGGCGGGTGCATGTTCAAATTGTAGCCAATATTGCCCTGAAAATGTTGCGCTTGTTGCGTGAAGCTGGCATTTCTTCCAGTATTGTGCAACATCACCATCTGACCGAGGACGATGCGGAAGTAGTGGTAGTGTTAGCGGCCCTGATGCACGACATCGGGATATGTGTCCACCGCGACGAACACGAACATCATAGTTTGTGGCTGGCGGAACGCAAGCTGCTTGAGATTCTAAATGGCCTTTACGATATTGAGCAACGTACCATTGTGATGGCTGAAACCCTCCACGCCATTATCGCCCACGCCCGTAGTCAGCGTTGCCTGACGATAGAGGCAGGAGTAGTTAAAGTGGCGGACGCGCTCGATATGGCAAAAGGTCGTTCCCGTATCCCCTTTGAGGCCGGACACCTTAATATTCACTCGGTATCGGCGGCTGCCATCCAGGGGATAGAATTAAGTCCCGGCAAGGAACGCCCGGTTCACATTCAAATCAATATGGGGAACTCTGCCGGAATTTATCAGATTGATGAGCTATTGAAGAAGAAAATTCAAAATAGTACCGTCAAGGACTATATTGAGCTGGTAGCCAGCATCAGTGCCGAAACCGAAGAAAAACTGATACATTTCTATCAGTTGTAAGGGGTTGACGCTTATTGGTGGTAATTAATAAAAATGGGGCAGACAGATTGGTCTGCCCCTACGAATTCATTACGGCCCAATGCTAACGGTTCCCAAACTGCTGCCAGCCCGCAGGAGTGGCCCACCCGCGCCAAATACCCCGTTAAAGTGATTGCGATTCTGGGAATAAACCGTAGAAGGGGGCATTCCCAGGCTGACAGTGCCAACGCTGCTGGTAGCTTCCAGTTGGAAGGCCGCACCGCTCGGAAAATGCAATTCTACCGAGCCCAGGTTACTACGGGCCTCACTGTTAAGGTGGGGGGAAGTGCCAAGATAATAGACCGTACCTGCATCGGTAGTCAGGACGAAATTAGGGGCGGTAATCCCGGCAGCATAAACCCGCCCCAGGTTAGTGCGTAGTTCTACCAATCCATCACAGGTCGAGTTAAAAAGCTCCACCGACCCGGCATTGGTTTTGGCCCGATATACCCCACAGTTTACCCCCCGCGCCCGCACCGACCCGGCACTGGACTCAAGGTGCAATTCCTCTGCTCCAATCCCGACCAACTCTACCCGACCCAAATTGGTAGCGGCTTCCACTTTACCCGCCGCAATTTGCTGGATAGTTATATTGCCGCCTTGAGTGGTAAGGTTCAGGTTTCGCCCCGCCCCAAAGTTTTCCACAATCAGGCTGCCCAGGTTGCTGCGCCCGATAGTATCGGCTTCCAGTCCACGCAGGGTAATATCGCCGCTTTGAGTGATATAGGTACCCGGCATAGTTATTGGCACAAGCATATCCAGGTCTATCCGATTGCTACGTCCAATCGAAAAATTAAACTTTTCCTTCGAGCCAGCATAGATTTGAAGTACCCCGCCAACCTGCTCACCCCTGACCTGCAAATCATCCAATTCCATACGAGCAGACGTAGCATCCCGCGAAGAAACTTTTTTCTGCCCAGTTACTTGAATCTTTTCCAGGCCCGGTTGCCCGATTATCCGCAATGTCCCAACTTGAACCTCAACCTGTATAGCGGTTAAGGTTTCATTTCTTTCAAAATTTAGATTTATCGGTTCGCTCATGGGGAAAGAACCACCCATGTTTATTTTTACACCCGAAACTTTTATATTGTTCACTTTGTTCACCTGTGTATCCCAATTGCTAAACCACTGCTGGTCAAGCATCCCCGTTCTGGCTAGGCCAAAACCTAGCGTCGCCAACCCACCCAGGATAAATGTTATAACCAATAAACTTATCCAATTGCCCGTTGCCAACAGAAGCAGCACGCCCAAACCTGCCTCTATGATAAAGACTAATGCTAGAATACGTGGCACTTGTGCGTTACTCATAACCCTTCAACCCCTCGTTATCATCCGCTCTAACCATAGGCTCTCAGGAGCCCTGTTCTATGGTAACACTGCCATTATCAGTGTTAATCCGAATTAGTTGCCCGTTGCCCGTGGTGGTGACGTGTCGCCGCTCTTGTCGGCTGAAGCCCAGGCCCGGAATATTGTTAATATTAATGCTGCCATTTGAGGTAGTAATATCATACCTGGTGAGAGCCACCTGTTCCGCCCGCAAACGTACCGAACCATTACTGGTAGATATTTCGCCGTTAACGGTCTGCTGCAAGTTGCCCCGCAAATCTACACTACCATTGTCGGTTTTTACTCTTTCAATATCAAGGGTACTTCTTAAAGCCTCAATTCGCCCGTTATCGGTTTCGGCATTAAGTCGGGAAGTAACATTATCCAGATTGATTAAACCGTTATCACTTTTTACCTGAATATATTTGGCTTTCACGTTTAGCAAGGCAACCCGCCCATTATCAGTCTGAAGGGTGTGCTGGACACCTGGATTATCCAAATCATTCAGGTTGATTGTACCGTTAGAGGTAGTCAGATTCGTCACAATATACGACGGGACAATAATTTGTAGGTCAGTGCGAGAGCCGCCCCCAAAGCCAACTATTACCCCAGGGCCACTTTTGGCTTTTACTACAATATCATTGCCGCTTTGTTGGACAACAAAAGTCAAGCGGTTAAAAGCCTCATCACTAGTGCCACGCGCTACCTGTGTGGCTTTAACAATAAGCTGATTCGTAGTATTAGAGCCGAGTACCTCAATTTTGCCGTTATCGTTCTCAACTACCAGACGACTATCTTTATTAATATTGTCAAAGGTTTTGGCGGGAAGTTCGCGCCGCCGTTCCGGGCCAATATCTACCGGAGCCAATGAGCCAAACCCGCCCGGTACATTCAGCACTATTATAACCGCAACCGCAACCTCTATCAGAAAAATCACGAACAAAATCGGCCCAATAATTCTGCGCATTTTCGCTTTCCCCTTTGCATTTAAACTATTTCCTCATTCGCTGAATAAGACACCGGGAAATTGTAAAATGTTTCAGGCTATGTTGTGCGGAATTTGGACAAAAAAAGAGGACAGCTTTTAGACCGTCCCCTTATAGGTTTTAGGTTTAAATATCTGTTAACTTCCTAAATCCACGAAACGCAGATTTTCCATTCCGTCTATTTTGCTAAGTTGCTCCAAAACCTCCGCCGGAATGGGCTCGTCAATGCTCAAAATCATGACAGCCTCACCGCCCCGGTCGCGCCGACCTACATCCATTGAGGCGATATTAACTCCCAAAGTGCCGAGAGCCGTACCAACTTTGCCGATAATGCCAGGACGGTCATTGTGGCGACTGATAAGCAGATAACCCACCGGGGCAACCTCTACGGCATAGCCGTTAATTCGTACAATGCGCGGCTCACCATTGACCAGCGTACCATCAAAACTGCGCAGATTAATTCCGTCTGGGTTACTGCTATTGGTTTGGACCATCAGGCAAACCGTGCGCCCGCTAAACTGGCCCTCTTCAGCGGAACATTTCTCACTGACCTCAAGGCCGTGCCGTTCCGCCACATAGCGTACATTTACAAGATTGATTATCTCGTCCTTTATCGTATTGCTTAAAACCCCTTGCAAAGCCGCCATTGTGAGCAACTTACCATTATTAGAGTTAGCATCGCCCTGCAACGACACTTCCAGCCGTTGAACCGCGCCATCTGCCAGAGCGGAGGCCAGCCGACCCAATTTATCCGCCAGGGTCAGATAGGGGCGCAAATCAGCCAGAGCTTCGGAGCTTAGTCCGGGCAAATTAACCGCGTTAGGCACAAGCTCGCCATTCAAGGCGGCAATAACCGACTCGGCAGCATCTACCGCTACTTTAATCTGAGCTTCTTCGCTGCTGGCTCCCAGGTGGGGGGTTACCACTACATTCGGATGTTTTATCAAAGGGTAATCGGCGGGTGGTGGTTCCTGCTCATAGACATCCAGACCTGCCGCCGCTACCTTGCCGCTCTGCAAAGCAACTAAAAGGGCTTCTTCGTCAATAATACCCCCCCGCGCCGCATTGATTATCCGTACCCCGTTTTTCATTTGCTCAAAAGCGGCTTCGTTAATCATGTGGTGGGTTTCGGGAGTAAGGGGGCTATGAACGGTGATAAAATCCGCTCTATGATATATATCCACCAGGCTGGTCATTTCGATCCCATTTTTCTCGGCGTAAGCGGGCTGAACAAAGGGGTCGTAGGCAATCGGCTTCATTCCAAAAGAGATGGCGCGTTTGGCGATTTCAGTACCAATGCGTCCCAGGCCGACGATTCCCAGCGTTTTACCAAGTAATTCCACGCCTACAAATTGCTTGCGTTCCCATTTGCCCTCTTTCAGGGAAGCATTCGCCTGTCCGAGCTTGCGGGCGGTTGCCAGCATTAGGGTAAAAGCCAGTTCCGCCGCCGCGATAGTATTACCGCCGGGAGTATTGACCACAATCACTCCACGCCCGGTAGCCGCTTCCACATCAACGTTATCCACGCCAACCCCAGCCCGCGCCACTACTTTCAGCCGAGTCGCCGCCTTGATAACCTCAGCCGTTACTTTGGTTTCGCTCCGCACCACCAACCCGTCATAATCAGGGATAATCCGTAAAAGTTCCTCTTTGGGCAGACCAGTTTTAATGTCAACCTCAAAATTATCACCCTCGGCCTTCAGTCGGGCAATCCCCTCCTTGGCAATCGGGTCGCTCACCAGAACTTTAAACATGGTTACTACTCCTCCAGGCTGGCTGCCCGTGTTCCTTCTTAATTTAAGACTTTCGCTTGAAGCCAATTTTCAGGTTCAATTTTTCGTCATTTACTTTAACTGGTCAGTTCCAAAGCGAAAGTCATATTATTGCTATTTATTAAAAATGGTTTAATCTTGTGAAAATTATAGCAATAGCCAGGGGGTGAGTCAAACAGGGGATAAAAACGGCTGTCGGTTGTTAGTTAGTCGGTAAGGCTTTTCCACTCAAATTTCGTATTCATCTAGCAACGGTTTGGCGTAACTTTGAAAAAACTTTGGATTGCCCTTTTCTAACCAATAAAGTGGCGTTAGAAGTAATGGAGGCAAATTGTTTTCTATAGATTTTCTTATTGCTTCTATTGCTTCATCTGCCTTTTCTGGGTACCCAAATGCTATAACCATACCTTTCCAAAAATACGCTCCCCATAAATAAGGACCTTGTGAAATGGCTGCGTTCAATGCGTTTAACGCCTCATCAAAATGCCTTTGCATACCATTGATGTACCCTCTACAAACTAATGCTGAGTAGTCAGGTCTAGTTATATTTGCATAACTTTCTAAAGCTCTGGTGATCTCGGGTTTTGCCATTTCTTTCCCCATTTGTATCCAATTTACCATAAACGCATTAGCTGAATTTTCTGGATGTATCTCAAAAGCTCGGTTGTAATCTTCTAGAGCTTTTTTTAATAATTTTAGCCGTAGGTAACATTCCGCTTTGGAAAAGAAAGCACTGCTAGAATCTTTATTAATTCTAATAACCTTTTCAAATTCTTTAATCGCTTGTTCTATATTTAATTGCGCTAAAGAACAACGCCCTCTAAGCATATATGCAGGATAATAATTTTTATTAATCTGGATTGCCCTATTTGCATCCTCAATTGCTTTTGCATGTTGCCTTTGGGCTAAATAAATGAAACCTCGTTCACAAAAATATTCTGGATTTTTTTTGTCTAATTTTATTGCTCTTTCTATATCATTCAATGCTTCGATATAATTCTCAATTTCTGAATATACTTCAGCACGAGTAATATAAGCCCTTTTATTCTCGGGGTTTATTTCTACAGCTATCATTGCATCAGCAATTGCTGCATCATAATCCCTCAATTCTTTATGAGCGAGGCTCCGAATACGAAAACATTCACTGTTTTCGGGATTTAATTCAATTGATTTCGCTAAATCATCCATAGCTAGTTCATATTGTTTTAAATTTAAGTTAGCAGCAGCCCGATGTAGGTAATAACTACTTTTTTTAGGTTCAATTTCTATTGCACAACTAAAGTCATCATAAGCCTGCTTATGTTCCCCCAATTGACTATTGAGAATTCCTCTATTAAGATACTCAACATCATTATCTGGGTCGATTGTTATAGCTTTTTGAAGAGCTTTATTGGCTTTTTCTTTTTCTCCCAAATTCATCAAAGCAAGACCATTGAAAATATATCCTGCTGCTCTCTCCGGCTTAATCCTAATAAATTTGTTAAAATCATTATTAGCTTGGCTGAACTGCTCTTTCTGAAGATGGGCCTGACCCCGTAATAAATAAGCAGAAGCTTTTTCCGGGTCTAGCGTTATTACCTTGGAATAATCAAGAATAGCCTCAGTTAACTTTTTCAGGTTAAGATATGTATTCCCTCTAAGGAGGTATAAAGTTACCCTTTTTGGTTCCAATTTTATTGCTTCATGGAAATCTGCTAAAGCTTCGGAATCCTTATTAAGTTCTAAAAAAAGGTTGCCTCGATTTTCAAACGCTTTTGCAAGTTTAGAATTTAATTCAATAGCCTTGTCGGGGTATGTCAATAGGACTGTGTAAATGGGATTTGTCACCTAACATCAGAGTTTCAACCTACCCTCATAATGGATGGCTAACTGGTTCAAAATACTGGCCCAATTGTGCATGGGAGCGGTCCAGTCGCTGGTGATGTCCCG
>JBBQZS010000034.1:0-79483 GCA_038207495.1 Chloroflexia bacterium | reverse complement strand
TAGTTTTGATACGGATACTCATATTTATCAAATCACTCTTAATGCGGCTGATAGCTTTGCTAGACTTTTACTTGAAAGCTTAGTCGCTTTATTGGCTTCCCAGCATGTTGGCGTTATTTTGTACAAAACTTAGGTAATTAGTGAGTTTCATCATAGATGGATTTTTCACTAGCTTGGGTGGGATTTTTCAAATCTAATATGACTATATTAATTCTTTTTTATTTCTTGTCAAGTGAATATCTATTTACCTTGATGCTATTTTCAACCTAGAAAGAATCCCATTTATGTTAATTGACATCTCAATTGCGTAGGACCAAATCAATCCTAAAGGCATCTGAATTGCGTGGGAGAAATCGAGTCCAAACGGGTAAAAGACGGAACATTAAGAAATTAACAAAGCTTGAAAAAGTTCTGGATAATGGACAGCGTTTGTCAAAGCTAAAAACGCAGAAGTTTGCTGGTGCAATTAACCGGGCGGAGAAGTTAAAATGGAATGGGCCAGTAAAAATTAATTTCGTTGACCCCCTTGGAGTTGAAGGGGGCAAGGCGTTCTGCGCACTTCAAAGAGAGAAAATTCTAGCCGAAAATAGACTCAGAAACGGAGGTGTTCTCCGTTCAGACTGTTCCGGCAAAATAATCATTGAACCGACAAAATTCTTGGCAGGAGTCGAGGCAAATTTATACTGGGCAGAAGTTGAACATATCTTACCTAAATCTTTAGGAGGCAGCAATAGCT
The DNA here is from genome assembly GCA_038207495.1 of Chloroflexia bacterium. Taxonomy (GTDB): domain Bacteria; phylum Chloroflexota; class Chloroflexia; order Chloroheliales; family Chloroheliaceae; genus Chlorohelix. Next base: position 78,747 of record JBBQZS010000034.1, on the reverse strand, counting down.
ATAGTAATGCCCAGGTACTTTCCAAAGCAGAAAATTTGCTAAAAGGTAACCAGAATCAGGTTTGTCCGCTATTAGGGCATTAATGTAGCCCTGGTCTACTGAATGGGGGCAGGAGTTTACAGGTTGCTTTTTATTACCTAGTGTTATAGTGCCAATTAATTGGTAGTCGGTCTATGATTCGGTAATTACCGCGAAATCCAGATGGCCTTTGCCGTTTTGACGGGCGCGTTGATAACTTTCGCGGGCAGTTGCCAACACAGGCATCGGAATGCCTAACTCATCGGCGGCTTGCAAGGTTTGGGTTAAATCTTTGTGCATCAGGTCAAGGGCGAATTGGGTATCCCAATCCCGCGCCTGAATCTTCGCCTGTTTTAGCTGGGCTACCCGGCTGACCGTGCCGACCAGGGCTTCCAGGGCCATCGTTCGGTCAATCCCGGCTTTTTCGATTAACGCCAGACTTTCGCCCATTGCCGCCAGCATAACCGCTGCGAGCTGATTATTAGCCAGCTTCAGGAAGGCACTTGCCCCATTCGGGCCGACATGCACAATATTCTGCCCCATTGCCGCCAATATATCGCGCTGGGCTTCCAACACTTCCGCCGCACCGCCCACCATAATATTTAGCTGACCGCCCGCCGCCGCTGCTTTACTCCCACTTACCGGGGCATCCAGAAAGTGACAGCCTTTAGCTTCCGCACTTTCCGCCAACTGCCGCGCCATTCCGGGTGTAACGGTACTCATATCAATAAAGGTTGTGCCGGGTTTGGCATTTGGAATGGCCTGTTCCAGCAATACCTGCCGCACCACCGCATCGTCCCGTAACATGCTGACTACCACCTCAACCTCTTGCGCCAGTGCCACAATTCCGGTAGCAACCGAGGCTCCTAGCTCGGCTAAGGGGGCGGTTTTCGATTGGTCACGATTCCAGACGGTAACAGCATAGCCCTTCTTGACCAGATTAGCCGCCATCCCACTACCCATTATGCCCAGGCCAATAAATCCTACTTTTTTCATGTTATTTATGTCTTTCAGTTGATTAATCTTTTAGATTCTTGGTTTGAATAGCAAATTTGCGTTTGTCATTGTAACACCTCCGGTTTGGAAGGGGCAATTCTCCTGAAACAGCAAATCCAACCCTTGACAAATGTGTGCGCACGCATATATAATTAGTTAGTGCGTGCGCACGTACTTTAACATTAGGCCAGGGAGTGACAAATTGGAACACCTCAAAGAGCCGGTAAGGGGGTTAATCAACAAGGTTATGCTTGACAGTGAAATTGGTAAGGTTAGGCAAGGACTTTATTTTGGAGTGTTAAATGCTGACCAGTAAAAATCGTTTGGAGGCTTTCAGCGATGGGATGTTTGCCATCATTCTGACCATTTTGGTACTTGAGTTACGGGTGCCGCTTCTTGAAAACAATTCCTGGGAGGTGTTTTTGAGGGCAATGGGTAAAATTGTCCCGAAGCTGTTGAGTTTCATCTTCAGCTTTTTCATAATCGCCATTTTTTGGGTCAATCATCACCATATGGTGCATCAAATCGAAAAGGTGGACTCAAAATTACTCTGGCTGAACATCGCCCTGCTCTTCTTTGCCTGTCTCTTTCCCTTTTTGACGGCTTTTGTGGGTGATTACCCCAGCAACCCGTTTGTGGTAGCTCTTTTTCCGTTGAATATGGCTCTGTCATCCATCACTTTAGGGGCATTCTGGAAACACGCCTTTGTGAATACTACCCTGGCTCCTAATAGGCTGACGATGGAGCAAAAAATGAAACGGATTCGCCAGGACAGAATGGCTACCGCTATCAATTTAATCGCTGCCGGGCTAGCGTTTATCTGGGTGCCGATTACGCTGGTCATAATTACGATGATGCCGTTTCTCTTTGTAGTGCCAGATTTGCAGGCTAATCGGACTGAGGAATAAGCTAAATTAGAAATAAATTTTGTTTAGGCAATGTCTTACTGACCAATTATCAAACATAACAAGGAGTTAATAATATGAGTGCAACTGCCAAACTTGTACCAATCTGGGTTCGGATTGTGACCGGACTCAACGCCCTGCTTACTTTGCTCTTTGCCTTGTTAGGGTATTTTTCACCGACAGGCATATTTTCCGGCCTGAGTGATAACACCAGCGCAATACGCCATGCGGTTTACGAATTTAGTTCACTCAACATGGCGATTGCGATTGCTCTTATCATCGTATCGCTGGTTGGCGTGCCCGAATCTATTGCCATTGTGACGATTATTCGGTTTTTGTTTCACGCTCAGGATTTGGTGATTTCACTTCTGGATGGGGCGAGCTTTACGGCCTTGCTGGTGTCGTTCGTCTTCCTGGTTGTGGAGCTGATAATTATTGTGACAATGTTCAGATTGGTCGCAAAAATCCATCAAACCGCGAAGGTCTAGATAGTTTTCTAACCCATCTTAATTAGGGGTGTTGGTGGGGCGCAGAAACCACACCCCTACGAAGATTCCCCATTCAGGGCAGGCACGGAAACTTGCACCTACTAATTCGCCCCGATTTTGGATGTTAGATATTAGATTTTCGATTACCCAGCCACCGTCGCGCCCCATAGGCCAGCCCCGCCACCAGCAGCAGTCCCAGAGCCAAAGCCCAGAGCCAATTTTCAGCCGCGAAAATACCAGTACCCGTAGCGGGCAATGTCGAAGGAGAAGAAGCCCCGCTGCCTATGGGACTTGACCAGCTTTCGGCAAAAACGGCGGTGGTATGAGCCGGAATATTCAGCGTGCCAGACGCACTATCGAAACTGGCAGTTTTCACCAGCGGGTCGGCGGAATTAGCCTGAACCGGGTGCAAGGCCAGGGTTGAGCCCACCAGAGCGGGCGCGGTAATCGCCTGAGTCTGGTTGGAGGAGTTGAAAACCACCACAAATCGGCGATTCTGCGGGTCAAGTTTGTTGCTTTCCAGGTCGGAAAGGGTCATCACAATCGTGCCGGGGATTGGGGAGTCGAGGAATTTTAGTCGGGCTTTAACCTCATCGCCACTGTCCAACCGGAACAATTTGGAACTCTTGCGGATTTGCAGCATCTCACGGGTGTGGTCTACCGCTTGCATAATGTCGTTTTTGGCGGGCTTAAGCTCGGCCTTCCCCAGCAAAGTTTTCATCAGGGGCCAGTTAGTGCCGTTTTTGCTCTGAACGGGCAGACCTACCCCGAAATTGTTGGATTGATAGCTAAAATCGAGCTTGTTGAAATAATCGCCCGAATTATAACTATCGCGGTCAAGCGACTTGGAGCGCAACATGTCCTGCCCGGCGTGGAGGAACGGAATCCCCTGACTGAGCAGCACTATGTCCATCCCCTGGTTTTGCATTCGCACCCGGTCTTGAATTTTGGTGCCATCCGCCAATTTGAAAGCTAAAGCATCATACAACGTTTCGTTATCGTGGGCCTCAACATAGACGATATTTTCCTGGGGACTGAGGGTGTAGCCCGCCGGAGCCCCATTATAATCCACCTGCGCCCCCGTGACGGTCTTTCCGGTGCTATCCACCAGGGTATAATCCTTGAGATTGCCCGCCAGCCCTACCTTAATCCAGTCCTGATAGCGCAGCAACTTGGCTTTCTCATCGTCCTTCGTACCCTTAAAAGTGCCGTTTGGCTCATAATAAAGGCCACTGACAAAGCCTTGCTCCGCCAGAGGACTGAACGGCCCACCCCCGCGCACAGCATCCCGCAGACGGTCATTAAACGTGCCGATGCCGGTACCCGCCAGATTAATCTGGGTGGCATTTACCCCCCGCGCGTTCTTGGCAACCTCGCCGAAATCCCAACCCTCTCCGTAGAGATAAATTTTCGTGCCATCCACCCCATCTTTGGCGGGGGTCAGGGCGCGGATAGTATCCTGCAACTTGAGCATATTGGAAACCAGATGATGCCCCATCAGGTCAAAGCGGAAACCGTCAATCTTGTACTCTTTGGCCCAGGTGGTCACGCTGTCAATCAGCAGCTTTTCCATCATGGCGTTTTCGGAGGCGGTGTTGGCGCAACAGGTACTATTCTCGACCTTGCCTTCGGGGTTGAGGCGGTGGTAATAGCCGGGCACAATTCGGTCCAAGATAGCCTTGAAATCCTGCCCACTGGCACTGGTGTGGTTATACACCACGTCCATCACCACCCGTAGGCCGTTGTCGTTCAGGCTCTTGACCATCTCGCGGAACTCTTTAATCCGCGCCCCGCCATCGGGGTTAGTGGCGTAACTCCCCTCCGGCACGGTGTAGTGCAGAGGGTCATAACCCCAGTTAAAACCGTCGGTATCGCCTGCTTTGGCGGTGGCGGTTTGCTGTTTGTCGGAGTTGCCGGGCTCGTTCAGCACATCGGTCAAATCCGGCTCTTTGCGCTCTTTTTTAATCTCATTGACAGTGGCGAAGTCAAAAGCGGGTAGCAGGTGAATATGGGTCAAACCCGCCGCAGCCAGAGCCTTGAGGTGTTTCATGCCATTGGAGTTGGCCTCGCTGAAGGCCAGATAAGTGCCGCGCTTTTCCTCCGGCACGGTCTGGTCGCTGATACTGAAATCCCGAATGTGCAGCTCGTAAATCACGCTATCGGAGAAAGAGTTAAGAGTCGGTTTTTTTACATCATTCCAGCCCGTGGGCTGTAGGGCTGGGTCGGATAGGTTCACAATCTGGGTTCGAGTGCTATTCGCCGACAAACTAACGGAATAGGGGTCAGTCACGAGGTTATGCTCAAGTTTGCCACTATAGGGCGAGAAAACCTCTACATCATAAATAAAATATTTATCTTTCCAATCGGGCGTGCCAGTCACAGCCCAGGTTCCGGTGCTGCCATCGCGGGTCAAATCGGCGGTGGCGGCGCGGGTGCGGGTAGTCGGGTCGTCAAACATATACATCTTGACCGTTTTGGCGGTAGGGGCCCACAGCCGCAAACTTGGGGTATTCCCCTGGAAAGTCACTCCCAGCGTCCCTTTGTAATAGAACAGGTCGTCCAGCACACCGGGGATTTGGAGAGAACTAGCATTAAGCAGCCGCCCGGTGTTACGCAGGGCCGAAACCGCGATTTGTCCCTGCAATATCTCCGGCACTTTCGCCACATCCGCCGGGGCAAGCTTGAGTGCCACAAAGCCGTTCAGATAAGGGAATTTGGTCTGGGTTTCTTTGCTCAGGCCGTTGGGGTCAAGGGTCAGAGGCAAAATGCTACCGCCCGTTACTCCGTTTATTTCCAGTTTAAGTTTTCCAGCTGGGTCGTAGTGCAACTGATATTTGTTATCGGGGGTCGCGTCCACCTTCCAGGCAATCGTATCCTTGTTTATCCAGTGCGCCTGGGAAACTGAAAGGTCGCCCTGTTGCGCCTCGCCAATGGTCAGGGTTTTGGAAGATGCCTCAAAACGGAAGGTAATCGCCGCCCCTACGAATGGCACATTGAACTTGATATTTGGGCCATTGGGAGCACCCTTTTCGCCATAAGTTTCATCCAACTTTTCGTTAACCGCTACCTTCGCCTGATAATCCCCTGCTGGAAGGCTACTCACGGTCAGACTATAAATCCCGTCGGCTTTGGGGCTTTGCAACCAGCTTTTAAGACAGTCGGGCTGGTTATCCTTGGCGCAACCGAGCTTGGTCTGGAAATCTCCCACCACCGTCGCGATAATCGAGGAACTGCTCTCGGTTATCCAGTGGGTTTTGTGGTCATAATAAAATTTTATTGGGCCGCCCTTGTGAGTCAGCGAAATATTCGAGCCACCTGGATTGGCTTTTGCCCCATAATTCTCGTCCCAACTGTTATTAAGAGCGGCCTTGTACTCATATTCGCCTGCCGCCAGATTAAATTCGCCCGTCCAGAGGTCGTAAGTGGGGTTATAGGTCAGGTAGGTAGAGGCGCATTCGGGTTTCCAGTCGGCGGCACAACCCAGCTTGCTTTGGATAGTGCCCGCCACCGTTACGCTCTGGGGTTTGGGAGTAGCCTGGGCCAGCACCACTGTCAGAGTTGGGGCTGGCAATAACCCCGCCAGCATAGTCATCATTAAAAATCCGGCTAGTAGACCACGCCACCTGTAAACCTTCATCGGTTACGCTCCTCTTGATTCATTTAGGATATTGGTAAATAAAACTGGGCTTTTAAACAGTATAAATTAAATCTAACAAAAAGCAACTGGAGAGTTATCAGGCCACTAACTGGTGAATAAGGTTTAAATACAGAGGTGGGGCATATTTAATGCGAACACAAACGGCATCTGGTAACTGCACAGGTGCCTTTTTTGCCTAAAATTCCCTGGAGATTGAAAAGGGTTAATGGATAGCTTTTTCAGAAAGCTACTTCAGAAGATAAAAAACTTCAGTGGTCATTTGGTTGGGGTCTTCGTTCCAATCCCCATATACTTCCCAACTAAGGCCAGTAAGTGGATAATGGTTGGCTTTAGACCAGTTTTGAACCGCATCGTGGGCTAGACCTAGTTGGTGGTAGGGGCCAGTGTGAAGGGTGGTGGCAACTGTGCCCTGGGGTGTTGAGGAACAAACTACCTGACCATTTCCCTCAAATGCACCAGCCACCTGCACCCCCACCTCGAGTAAAAATTCATTTAGTTGGTTTCCAAGAGGTTTATTCTGGTCGTGATGATAAACCATAACATTGTGTCCGGCTTTTTCGACTCCCGCCTTTTTTATAAATGTATATACCTCGCTTTTAGTGAGGATTTCACGGATTGTCGTACCAAGATTTTGCCGATTAACGTTTGCTTGTACTACGGCCAAGTATTGGAATTTCGCTTGAAATAAATTGACCTCATACTTCATAAAGACTTCCTTCTCTGAAACTAAAGGAACGAGAGTTTTAGGAATAGGATTTGGCAAAGCTGACTTGATTATGTCATATTACAGGTGTAAAAAAGAGGTTGTTGCCAATACCCTATCCTAATTATCCCCACAAACCAAAAAAGTGTGCCAAATCAATTTAATCAATTCCAAATCACCTTCCTTCAAAATTTTATAGCAAGTAAGACTTATATATTGTTCAATTCAGGATTTGTTAATGACTGTATTTTTGGGGCAAGAAAATTATACTCAGCTAACTACCGAACCAGGGTTTTGAGGCGGTCGGTGGAGCGGGAGGCCCAGAAATCGGCAGGGGAGGGGGCATCGCGGACGGCTTGCTGGTAGGCCTGAACAGCTTCAGGTTGCTTACCCTGCTTCTCGTAAACCTCACCCATATGGAAAGCCGCTTCCACAAATTTAGGGTTGAGTTGCAGGGTAGCCTGAAATTCCTTAATCGCCTCGTCATATTTACCCACCGCCATCAGGCCCATCGCGTATTTGTTGTGGGCGGCGGGGATTGTTGGAGCGCGGTTAACGGGCTCTTTCCAGGCGGCTAAGGCCAAATCCAGCTTGCCACTAGCGGCATAAATATCGCCCAGCACATGATAGGGGTTAACCTCATCAGGGGTAAGTTGCACTACCTTTTGTAGTGACTCGGCGGCCTTGTCAAAGTCGCGTCGCTGGTAGTAATAGACACCCAGGTCGTAATTGGCCTGGGGATTGGTCGGGCTGCGTTTAACCTGGTCTAAAAGACGGCCTAACTTGGGGTCGGAAGTAATAGTCTGGGTAGGATTAGAGCTGGCGGTAATAGGGTCAACCACCCCGGAACGACCCCTGGTGGTAACTTTTAGCACCGTCACCCCTGGATTTTGGTAGGCCACTTCCAGCAAGCCCGTACTGACCATTTTGTCGAACTTGGCAAACCCGGCATCGCTCATCAGAGGTTCATAACACGCCGCACTACGGCTGCGGGTCTTGTCGCCCCCTTCTCCCGGCAGACAGGGTCGGAAGACCTCGGAGTCCCGCTCAATCGTACCCAGGTGAATGTAGGTAATATGGTAATGGTTAATCAGGGTTATGGCGTTTTCGAGGTCGGTGGTGTTATAAATCTCGCGAATATTCCCCGACCCGCCACCATTGAAGCTGCGCTGATAAACCTGATTATCATAGCGTTGTTGGGTTTCGTGATGATCCCAACCAAGCACCGTGGGCAGCCCGGTATTAATCGAAATCCAGCTTCCATTGCCTCGATAAGGCCAGATACTCGATTGTAATATTACTGGCGTTCCTGAAATCTTATCGTAAAACTCCCGCAAGGATTTGGCCTCGTAAGTCATATCGAAGGACTTGCCAAGCGGCATATTGGGCATCCCTGTTACCGACCGCAAAGTATCAAGATAGGCCCGCCCATCCAGCGAAAGTGGTGGCAGTGGCTTTGACTCACGCTCGGCAATGCGGGTAGGAGTAACCAGCAAGGCGTAGAGTGATACAAACACGATTAATAGGGTAGCCACTCCAACCCAACTCAGCCGGATAAACTGCCGAATTATTCCCATTCGGCGTTGCGTGTCGGCCCAGCGCGGCGCAATCCAGGTCGTCCACAGCACATACCCGGCAAATGCGGCACTAATCGCCAGCATCGTCCAGGCCTGATACCAGAACTTGAAGATAGAATTGGCTCGTTCGCGGTAACTGTTGGCAAAATCGTCGGCTAGATAAACCACTTCCATTGTAGCAATAATGCTAAAAGCGGCTAACAACAGCAGCTTAATAAACAGGCTGGCGGGATTACGGGCTTCGGCGGACTGTTTGGGGTTAGGGTCAAAAGCTCGTCCAAACGTCAGGAACAAAAAGCCCAGCACCATAAAAATCATCAGGGCAAAAGCGGCCCAGCGTGGCCCGGTGTGGGTTATTCCCGGCCCGGCCTCCAGACATAAAGCGGAGGTATAGTCACACTTGATAGTGATAGGCAAGAAGAAGGTTATCAGGGTCAAAACCCCTGCTATTGCCAGGACAATTACTGAGGGCAGGCTGAAACGATTGAGCGAGAAACGGGGTTGAGGTGTTGGGTGATTTCCGCCGCCAAAGCCACTCCCACCGAAGCCCATATTTGCCCCACCGTCCGCTCCCGCTACCGAAAGAGCCAGCTCTGGTCGAGGTCTTATAAAGGGGGCTTCGATAGGTTTGGCCTTGCCGGACATTACAGGTTCGTCCAGCTCTTCTGTGCTAGTGAAATCCGGCTCATAATTTTCACTGCCCCTATCACTACTGTCCAGGCTAACTTTATTGCGTTTCCAGCCCAACCACCGCCAGTAATTCAGCAACATAAAGCTCAAGGTAAAGAATAGCGGTAAGGCCCAGAAAAAGATTACCTGTCCGGGGTCGCTATAAAGATTGGTCAGTTTGATTTCGCTGTAAAGAGCCTGATATTTAGTGAAAAAGTTACGATAGAGCAGAAAATAGGCTACCGCTAATATCAGCCCGGTAGCGGCCCCCGCTACTACCAACTCACCCAGCAATACCAGTGGTCGGAAACGGGGCGTTTTAGCCTCCAACTCATCCTCGGACGACACTGGCGCATCGGGGCGGCGGAAGAATGCCAGGAACACCGCCATAAAAATTATCAGGCTATAAGTCGGCAAATCCCAGGCGTTAGTGGCACCGATAAGCCCGATAATCACTGCGAAAATAAGCGGGGTTAAAAAAGTCTTATCTACGGCATACCACAGCCGCAAAGCCTGTTTGACTACTAAATTATGGTGTTGATCGTCATAATCCGCCCAGTTAACCGCGATAATGTTCAAGGCCAGGGCCAGCAACACCAGCGTAAAGGGCAAGGCTATCAGGTGCGCGTGCAGGTCGGCGTACAGAAAACTGAAATAGGGGAACTCGTTGATGGTGTCCGGCACGACCCGTGTGCTGCGGAAATAGTCATAGGTAACAAGCTTTTCGGCGTTAACTGGATATACTTTTAGGCTGTTAACCCAATCTACAAAGGTCTGATTATGCTGGAAAAGCTGAACAAGGCCATCCACATTCGCCGCTACCGCCAGACAAAAAGCCCCAAAGACCCCCGCCAGCATTGGCCCGCTTGTACTGCTCTTTGCAATTTCGGTGGGGCTATGGCCTTCGCGGTGCAATTTCCAGCGTTTGTACATGGCGGTGGCGTTATAGGAGAGGCAAAACCCGCCCGTAAAGACAAAAGCGTAAAGTAGGGGTATTGCCAGATTAAAGGCGATGGCGGAGTGAATCCCGGTGAGCTTAATCCAGGTCGTGACCAGATATTGACCATAATAATAATAGTTCAGGTAGCCATCGCTAAACCAGGGGTCATAGGGCGGCAGATAGGCACTCTTGAGAATGGCGTTCAGGTGGGCAAATTCCATCGGTTTTTCGCCGCCAAAGAAGGGATGCCACAAATCGGGGTTGCCCAGCCTGATTAACACGAAAACTCCGAAAGCAAGCAAAAATAGTGCTTCTTCCAGAATTATCAGGCGGCGATGGCTGGCGAAAAACTCAAACATTTCCTTGCGATAACGCCACCACAACCAGCCGCTAAATACCGCCGTCAGGATTAAGCACATATAAACAGTGGCGACGTTATACATAAAGAAGCGTGTACCGACTACCAGGAAAATCACCAGGGCTAACAGGGCTGCCCCAAACGGTTTTGCCAAAATATAACCCTGATCTGGTAAGCGGCGACAGGCCCGCATCGCCACTGGCAAGCCGATTAAGCCTATTACCTGGGCCATCAGGAACCACAAAATCACCCCCAACCATTGCTGTTCGTTGGCAATTTTATTCCAGCCGTTATCATCAATTACGGGCTGTTGGTCTACCGGTTTATCCAGGAGCAAACTCTTGCCCACGTCCACCCGTTGGGCTGCTCCGGTGCTTTCCAATACCCCATCGCTGGATTTAGAGTCTATAGCGGGTAGGTCGCCTTTGGTGGGATAGCGTTTGGGTACCCAGGCCGCATTCATGGCCGGAGCAAACAACCCCCGCCACTCGGCATCGGTTAGTTGCTGCTTTTTCTTGAATATTAAAACTTTAGGATGGTCATAAACCGAGAAACTTTCGTCGGCACTATCGTCATTAATCTGCCAGCCAAAGAGCGGCACGGTGGGATACTGGCTAATAGTTGCCACCAGACTAAAGCCCAGGTCGCCCTTGAAAAGCAGGTCATACATTTGGGTGGTGACCGGGTAACGCCAGGGCAGTTTGGGTATTGTAGCGTACAGGCGGTTGCTGGCAAGCACGATATAATCGGTGTCGCGCAGTCTGTCGGCCCAATAGTTCGCCATATTCTCGTTTGGGCCGTCATCGTAACTGTTCCAGCCAGTAAGGGTATAATTGCTGGGGAATTTCCCCTCTTTGGGCAGGGCTACTGGCAATGACTCGTCCCAGGCTTCGGCACTCAAGCGCGACCCTGCCGGGATATTCTGGTAAATCCATTCGCTGGCGGTAACTCGACTGTGGGGGTTACGGTATATGTCCGAAAAACTGATCGCCCATATCGCCGCCCAACCGAAAATAAACAGCGTTAGGGCAAGGATGAAGGATGAAGGATGAAGGATGAAACGGCGGGGGGATAGGGGTCGGGGAATAGGGGATTGTATAATTCCCCCTTCCTCGTAGGGGTAGACCTCTGTGTCTACCATAGGGGTTAGGGGGTTAGGTTTGGCTTTCAGGTATAGCACCACCAGCAGGCGGGAGGCTAGAAGCAAGGCCAATGGGGTAATTGGCAACAGGTAGCGGTCAAATTTGGCCTCACCCGTGAATGTTACCAACATATAGGGAATTAGCCAGCTAAAAATAATGATTTCGACCTTGAGACGCTGGCTGACCGACTTCCACAAACCATAACCCAGGCTGATAACCGCCAAAACCCCCAACGGAATCCCTAAACCCCACTGAATCCAGTTGCCAAACTGGTACAAAAATGGCACAGTGTTGACATACTGGCGAGTGTAGGGCATATCGGCAATGCCCCGCGCCATCGCATTTTCGGTCAAAACCCGGTCTAGCCAGGTGCTGAAATCTATAAAAGCGTAGGGCATCGCCACAAACCAGACCGCCAGGGTGGTTATTCCGGCAATAATCAGATTGAGCAAACTACGGCGCAACAGGCGCGGCCCTAAACCAACTTCGCCATATATATTTTCTTCGTCCGGCAGCGATTTCAGGCGGGGCTTCCCAGCAAACTCACCACTTTTGCTGGCCTTGCCATATAAGCCATAGAGCAAACAGGCCGCCACCACCACCGCCACCAGTGGCAAGGCACTCACCTTACAGGCGAGAGCCAGCCCAAAGGCCGCCCCCATTCGCACCGCGCTCCAGCGTGAGCCGCTCCGCATATGCCCAATTGCCACATAAATGGTCAGGCTGATAAAAAAGGTCAGGGCTACATCAAAGGTCAGGAAGTGGGCCAGTTGAATATCCAGCACCGAAACCGCCAAAAAAGCCGCTCCTAATAGGCCAATTGCCTCGCCCGCGTTCCGCCCCAAACTTGGAGTAAAAGCCCGTCGCCCGGTCAGAAAGACTAGCAAGATTGTGCCCAGGCTGAAGACCACCGACAGGAATCGCCCCACCCACATAAGGTGCTGGTAATCGTTCCACTCTGTTCCGCCCACGCTGGCCGCTACCCAACCCGAAAACTTTATCAGGTACATCGGCAGCGAACCATAGGCAAAGAAGCGCGGGTTAAGCGGGCTAAAACTGGCGTTCCAGAAGTTTATCGCTTTGGCCGGGATTGGCTGGTCAGGCGGGACAACATTCGAGGGTAATTGATAGCTCTGGCCATTATCTTTGGCATCGAAATAAAGTTTGGTTTCGGTTTCGTTGGCGGGGCGAAAATTAGTGGCATCATTAGGGATAAAGAAGCTCAACCCACCCGGCGGGAAGCTGATTGGTTTATGGTCGGCCCGATACGAACCGTTGATGGGGACGGTATTGAGGTTTTGTACCCCGCCCAGGCTGCTATAATCGTAAATAATCGCCCGCTCGTCAGGGTGGAAATACTGGCTGTCGTCCCAATCCAGGCGTTGGAAGCGGAAGACCGCCGCCACCACCAGAATCAACAGCAAAACCGACCAAACCAGCACAACCCGGCGATTATTTTGTAAGAAATTTCCCATTCGGTAGTTGACTTATCGCTAATCAGAAATTTTGGCTAAGGTGTCTAGTCGCGCTCCCTGACACCTGAAATAACAACGACGCTGGTCTAATAAAGGTTACTTGCTCAGGCTAATTTTAACTTATACCGAGTCCAGACGCAATATAAAAGCCCGCTAAAACTCAAAATTGGGCGATGTATCCCAATATTTAGAAAGCCCGGTAATAAATCACCGAGCTAAAAGAACCTACCACCCCACCAAAGGAGATTTATTTCTGGTTAAATCCACATCTGTAAAAAACATAGGCTCTATTAGAGCGGTAGCTTTAGTCCCGCGTAAATTTGCCGAGGGTCGGATTTACACCTAAAATGTGGCGGGTTGGTTGACCTAACCCCTAGCCCCCTTCCTTTGCAAGGAAGGATTAACAAAGCTTTTAACTCGGCACTTTTAACTTACAACTTTAAAGGATATTCCCAGATGCATCATGACGAAATCTTGAACGACTTGCAACGTCGCCGGGAAAAGGCCAGGGCGGGGGGTGGGCCTGTCCGTCAGGAGAAACAACGGGCTGCCGGGAAATTGACCGCCCGTGAGCGTCTCGAAAAATTATTAGACCCCGGCACTTTTAGCGAAATCGGTTTACTGGCCCATTCCGATATGCCGGGTGAGGCTGAAAATACCCCGACGGATAGTAAAATTACCGGGTTTGGGCTAATCGAGGGGCGCAAGGTGGGAGTTTCCGCTACTGACTTCACAGTTAAGGCCGCTACTTCCAGCCGAGTAGCTTCCAAGAAAGAATTTACTATCTCTCAGCTTTGCGAGAAAAAGGGCATGCCCTATATTTATCTGGGGGAAGCGGGTGGGGCGCGGATGCCAGATATTATGGGGGCGGTAGGCTTGGCGACCTTTGGTGGAACTCACGCCAATGACGACCTTTTCGTTCGGGCCTTAACCCGCCCCCGGAGCTACCCGATGGTGACGGCGGTGTTGGGCGATGCTTTTGGTGGGCCGACTTGGATGGCCTATCTAGCTGATTTTGTGGTGATGACCAAAGGCTCCTGTCTGGCGGTTTCGGGGCCGCGAGTTCTGGAAGTGGCAACGGCTGAGACGGTGGATAGTGAGAGTCTTGGAGGTTGGGAAATGCATGCCACCGTTACGGGTATGATTGACGAGGTAGCCGAAAACGATACGGAGGCTATGGCGATTATCCGCCGTTACCTGAGCTATATGCCCGCCCATTCGGGCCAGAAAACGCCGCGTCTGCCAGTTCCCACCGGGTCAGGTGATGAATTAGCTCATATTGTGGATATTCTGCCGGAGAAGTCCAGCAAAACCTACGATATGTTGCAGATTATCGAGCGGGTGGTGGATAAAGGTAGCATTTTCCAGATTAAAAAACGCTTTGGCAAAAGTCTGATAACCTGTCTGGCTCGCTTGAACGGCGAGACGGTGGGTTTTATTGCCAGCCAACCCCGGCACCTGGGTGGGGCGATGGACACCGACGCAATAGAGAAGGCCATAAGCTTTTTGACCCTCTGCGACTCTTTTAATATCCCCCTGATTTTCTTCCACGATACTCCCGGTTTTATCGTTGGCCCCGCCGCCGAACGCAAACGCGCTCCCAGCAAAATTATGACCTTCCTGGAAGCTCTGGCGCAGGTGACAGTGCCAAAAATTACGGTGATTATTCGCAAGAGTTACGGCATGGCTTTTTATAATATGGGCGGTACGGGTACGGGCGCGACTTTTAGTGTGGCCTGGCCTACCGCCGAAATCAGTTTTGTTTCGGAGAAGGTCGGGGTAAATGTGGTCTATGGGCGACAAATTATGGCCGCCGCCGATCCCCAGGCCGAGCGCGATAAGCTGGAAGAAACCATGCGCAATGCCAATAGCCCCTACACCCTGGCGGGTCAGCATTTGATCCACGAGGTGATTGCTCCCGTCGAAACCCGCGATTTTCTAATCCAGTCTCTGGAGTTGGCCTACGACGAACGCACGGGCGGTATCGGCGAACATCGGCTGGCTAACTGGCCCAAGAAGTATTAGAGTTTTCAGTCCTGGAAATTGCGGGTGTATAGGCGATAATAGAGCCCTTGCGCCTCGATTAGCTCAATATGAGTGCCTTGCTCCATCACTCGACCCTGCTCCATCACCACAATTTTGTCGGCCTTCTCGATGGTGGTCAGGCGGTGGGCGATCACGATAGTGGTGCGGTCACGCATCAGCCGTTCCAGGGCTTCTTGCACCAGACTTTCGCTTTCACTGTCAAGCGAACTGGTGGCCTCGTCCAGAATTAATATCCGAGGATTACGCAGAATAGCGCGGGCAATGGCGACCCGCTGGCGTTGCCCACCTGAAAGTTTTACACCGCGCTCCCCCACTAATGTATCATAACCATCTGGCAGTTTTAGGATAAACTCATGTGCATTGGCAGCACGGGCGGCGGCTTCAATTTCCTCCTGAGTAGCTTCCAGCCGACCATAGCCGATATTCTCGCCCACGCTAGTGCCAAATAGAACTGGCTCCTGTGGCACAATCCCTATTTGTTCCCGCAAACTACGGGTTTGTATCTGCTTAATATCATGCCCGTCCAGGGTAATCCGCCCTCCCTTGGGGTCGAAGAAACGCGGTATCAGGTTAGCGACAGTGGTTTTGCCAGCACCGCTCGGCCCGACCAACGCTACCACCTGCCCCGGCAAAGCTTCAAAACCAAGACTGTGCAGTACCGGGGTTCTCTCGTTATACTCGAACTCCACCTGTTCAAAGCGTAGATGGCCTTTTACAGTAGGCAGGGGTTTTGCGCCTGGAACATCGGTGACGGTAATAGGCTCATCCAGCAGGTTAAAAATGCGCTCCGCCCCACCGATAGCGGTCTGGAACTGGCTGAAAAGGCTAGTCAGGTTTCCCACCGGCCCCGCCACAATCCCCATATAAATTAAAATTGAAACCAACTCACCAGGGGTAATATGCCCATCCAACACCTGTTGCCCACCAAACCACAGCACCAGAGCAATCGCGCTAAAGGCCAGGAAGGTCATCAGAGCCGCAAAGCTACTCTGGAGGCGCGTCCGCCGCATCGCCAGGGCAAAGACCTTCTCAATGCCACTGTTATACCGACCCACCTCGTAATCCTCGCGGGTGAAGGATTTAACGGTTTTTTCGTTGCTGATGGTTTCTTCCAGCACGGTGGTCGTTTCGCCTAATTGGTTCTGGACAGCGTTTGCCATGCGCTTTAGCTTGCCACCGAAAAATAATCCGATGCCCGTCAGCAAGGGGATAAGCCCCACAATCAGCAAGGTTATGCGCCAATCCCGGAAAATAATTATGGCAATCCCGCCGATAAGGGTGATAAAGCTCTGGGCAAAGCTAATCAGGTTGCCCGTCACGGCGTTACGCACGACCCCCACATCGTTGGTAAAACGGCTGGTTAAATCCCCCGTGCGTTGTTCGTTGAAAAAGCCCAGAGGCAGTTTTTGGAGGTGGGTATAAAGCCTCTTTTGCAGGTCGGTCACAACCCGCTCCCCGGCATAACTCAACAGGTAGGATTGGAAAAAAACCGAAACGGCCTGAAAGACAAAAACAATCACCAACAGCAGGGCAATATTGTTCAGGGCGTTACGGTCAGCTTTAACAAAAACTATATCAATCAAATTACCCGCGACGGCTGGCAAAGCCAATCCAAGCACTGTCCCAATAACCATGGCAACCGCCGCGCCCGCCAATTGCGGCCAATAGGGTTTGCCAAAACTAATCAGCCGGGAGAAACCTTTACGGGTAAATTGAATTTTCGGTTTATCGGTATCACTTAATTTTGCGTATCTTCTCTCAACTCTGGTCGCCATTTATGATTGTTCCTTATATATCACTTCGCTTTGGAACTCACCAACCGGGGTTGCACCCAATCGTGTGAATTTGGGTATTGGCCTCAAGCGAAAGTCCTAATAGAAAAGAAAAAAGCGGGCCGTAGCCCGCACTCAGGAGGTTGTATCCAGCTTCCAGCGCATTGGCTCGGTATTCCACAATTCCATTAATATTTCGTGCCGGGGCTGCCCCGTGTCGTCGGTCAGTTCGGCACTGGCAATCTCAGTAAATCCTAGCTTAATGTACGATTTAACCGCCGGAATGTTTCCCCCATCAGTACCCAAATAGAGCCGTTCAAGATTAATTTCACCAAAAGCATACTCAATCAACCCGCGCAAAGCTTCGGTTCCAAGTCTCATACCTCGCAAATTAGCCTCGCCGATAAAAATGCTAACTCCCGCTTCTTCCCGCGGGTAATCTATGCTGGTCAGACCCACATCGCCCACTGGCCTATCCTCAAAATAGATGGTGAAGCGTTTTTCCAGGGAAGTAGTTGTTAGACTCTCCAGCCACTCCTTGATTTCGGCGACGGTTCGGGGCAACCCGCCAAAGGGAGCAATTTGGCTCACCAGCGTTTCATCGTTAAACCAGCCGTAATAAACCTGGGCTATCGCTGGCTCATAGCCGATTAGTGGTATTAACTTAATTCTCGGTAGTTGGCTCATTTTCCTGGGTGGCTTTCCCTTTGGCTCGGCTGCTTTCCTTTTTCAGTCGGGTTTCTTTGGCGGTGCGGTAACGCTCGACCTCGCCCCGCACAAAATTCATTCTTTCCAGAATTTCCAACTGACCCTCTTGCTGCATCTGTTCGCGCAGGGTGTCTATAACATTATAAAGCTCGTCATCAAGATAGGGTTCATGGCGATGCAAAACTTTGCGGCGGGTAATAGCATCGGGCGCACCGATAACGGCGTTGATTAGCTGTAGGCGGCCCATATCGTCCAGCACTTCCTGGGTTTCCATGCCCTCCTGAATGGCCTGCACCATCGCAATCACCACTTCCATCCCATCAACAATAGTCGGACGCAGCAGATATTCGGGCAGAATTTCGGCGGCCTGTTCCTGGGTGAGGGCCGAAAAAGGCGAGTGTAAATTTTCCTCGCCCCGCGGGAAAGCCGCCGGGTCAGGTTCCGGAAATTCGATCCCAAGTTGGCGGGCTACGTCTGTAACCACCAACTCGTAGGGGATGCGGATGGCCTCACTCAAATCCTCCTCGCCCATCTGGCCCGCCCCCGGTACGTAGGCCACCAGAAGCTGTTTTACGCCATCGTGGTAAAACAGGGGAATCGGCAAAAGGTTGGGAGTGCCGCAGTTTGGGCAGGCTTCTACATTTATCCGGCCTGTGAGCAACATTTCCAGGTTTTCGGCTTCGCTGGCATCAATTGCCACAAAACCTTCCTGCTCAAGCTCGGCGTTACAATTCTGGCAACTAAAGCGACAAGTCGCGCGTTCTGACATTTTTGACCTAACCCCCTGACCCCCTTCCTTGAATCATGGAAGGGGGAAATTAATTTCCTTCATTGAAGGGTGAGTGATAATAGCTGACCCGCACTCGCGCAATATCGTTGGTAAAGCCCTCCGGCGGGAAATCGTAGCGAGTGACGGAGGCGGTTTGCGGGTAAAGGTTCGGTTTACGGATACTGGCGAGTTTAATGGGTAGCCCCACAAAATGGGCGTGGGTTACTATCACCGGGTCGCCGTGCGAAACCGCCAGAATATGCTGACGCGGATGTGATTTTAAGGCTTTCTTGAAAAATTGCAAGACCCTTAACAAAACATCCTCTAGCCCCTCGTCTTCGGGAGCGAATTTTGGCTCGTAGAAATTAAAATCGTTCAACTCACTCTGCAACTTGCCCTGATATTGGCTACGGACTTCCAGCAACAGGCTAGAGGTGTGCAGTTTCAGGGTCGGGTGATATTTTAGATAGACCTGGGCGGTCTGGCGGGCTCGTAGCAAGGGGCTGGAATAGGCCGCCGCCAGGGGTTGATTTGCCAGAAAACGGGCGGTTTCAGCGGTTTGTTTCAAACCTTCGTTTCCCAGCCGATAGCCAGGCAATCTACCGTAATAAATTGCGCCGGGATTATGCACCTCGCCATGCCGTCCCAGCCAGATTGTGCCACCCGCCCCGATTTCCTCCGGGCGTAAACCTTTGGGAGTGGTGTGTAATCCGGTGTAGTTGAAGTATCCGTTACTGGTTGTTGGTTGTTGGTTCATTTATCTGAACGGTTATCTATTAAGTTTTTTGGATCTGTTGCATAGAGCGATGTACAACCGCAATTGGTACAGACCAGGGCTGATAATCGGCTATATTTAGGGAAAATCCCCACCCTTTGTGTTAAAAGAACGAAAGATCCCCCTGCCTTAACATTTACTACAATTCTTTCGCCGCCACATTCGGGGCAGGGTTTGATACTGGTTACCATTTTGGTAATTCCTTGCTGGCGCGGGACTAAAGCCACCGCGCTAAAAGAGCCTATGTTTTTAGCAGGTTAGCTAACCTTGTCATTTTAAGGATAATCAAAGAACCTCAATGTTTTTAGCAAGACCCTTCGCAAGCTCAGGGTGACAAGGCTGAGATAGTCATTAAAAATAGACTCCGATGTCAATGTTACAGGCTCTTTTTACCCCTGCGGGGCACAGGCCCCCGGTGATTTATTACCGGGTAACTTTAGATTTCCTCATCCTGAGTGGGTTCGTTGCTACCCTCGCCCTTGCCGATGCTCCATTTCAGGTAGGCATCAATAAAGCCCTCGATTTCGCCGTTAAGCACCGCGCTAACGTCGCTGGTTTCGTAGCCCGTGCGGTGGTCTTTAACCATCGTATAGGGGTGCAGGACGTAGCTACGAATCTGGCTACCCCATCCAGTCGGGCGATATTCTCCCTTGAGGCGGGCCTGTTCTTCCTCGCGGCGGGCCAACTCGCGCTCGAAAAGCTTGGCCTTGAGCATCTTCATAGCGGTCTCGCGGTTCTGGGTCTGGGAGCGTTCGTTCTGGCAGGTCACCACGATATTAGTCGGCAGGTGGGTTATTCGCACCGCGCTATCGGTTTTGTTAATGTGCTGACCACCCGCGCCCGTCGCCCGGAAGGTATCCACCCGCAAATCATCGTCCTTCACCTCAATCTCGACAGTATCTTCCACTTCGGGGAGGACTTCGAGTAGGGCAAAACTGGTGTGGCGACGATGGGCCGAGTCGAAGGGACTGAGGCGCACCAGCCGATGTTGCCCGATTTCACACTTAGCCTGACCATAAGCGTTGCGCCCCACGATTTCGAGGGTGGCACTCTTGATTCCGGCCTCGTCACCCGGCGAAAGGTCAATCAGTTGCACCTTGAATTTCTGGTTCTCGGCCCAGCGAGTGTACATCCGCAGCAACATTTCGCCCCAATCCTGGCTGTCAGTGCCACCCTCGCGGGCGTTGACCGTCAGCAAGGCCGCCCGGTTGTCGTATGGCCCACTGAACATCAGGTCACGTTCGCG
The DNA here is from genome assembly GCA_038207495.1 of Chloroflexia bacterium. Taxonomy (GTDB): domain Bacteria; phylum Chloroflexota; class Chloroflexia; order Chloroheliales; family Chloroheliaceae; genus Chlorohelix. The sequence goes on along the minus strand of JBBQZS010000034.1, from coordinate 58,502 downwards.
CTGGGCTAATTCCGCTTGCATCCTAGCGAGGTCGGTGGTCAATTCCCCAAAGGCCCTTTCGTCCTGCTCTTCCTGCACCATTTCGAGCAGTTCCAGCGAGTCTTTAACCCGATTTTCAAAATCTCGCCAGAAAGCAGTATCCTCTTGTAACTCGCTCAGGCGGCGCATCACGGTCTGAGCCTGGGATGGGTCATCCCAAAACCCCGTTTCGGTGGATTTTTGCTCTAGTTTAGCGATTTCCCTGAATTTGGTAGGTAAGTCAAAGACGCACCTTAAATTCGGCTACCCTTTCAGCCAGCCTGGTAAGCTCGCTATATAATTCGTTATAACTCATCGTTTCCACGGTTAATTCTTTCTTTCTTGCGCTCGGCAACAGCTTTAACTCTTCACCACAAAGTCACAAAGGGCACAAAGAATAATAAAATTTCTTGGCGAACTTGGCGGTTCAATTAAAATAGCAAGTACATTTACCTGATAGCTGATAGCTGATGGCTGACGGCTATTCAGGCTTGAAATTATAAAGGCAGATGTAGCGAGCGTCAACCCGCCAATTGCGCCCGCACCACCCGGATAGAAGCCTCCACCTCCGTCAGCAATTGCCAGGTATTCCCTTCATCGAAACTGGTAAAAAGCTGACCTTTGTTAGTACCCAGGTAAAGGCCGCAAGGGGTGGCCTGGTCAATCGTCAGGGCTTCCCGCAACACCGAGCATTTACCGTCTTTGGGGAGGCCAACCTCCAGAGCTTCCCAACTTTTCCCGGCGTTCTGGCTGCGGTGTAGCCACAAAGTGCCATGAATGATGGGAAGTTCGGTATCAGAACCCTCCTCGTGGGCAATAACATAAACTGTATCAGGTTCTTTAGGATGTAAGGCCAGGGGGCGGGTCATTTCGTAGGGCAACCCTGCGCTGATATTTTCCCAGGATTGGGCCCCATCGTCGCTCCGAAAAGTGCCGTAATGGGTAGTGACATACATTCGGGCGGGATTGAGCGGATGAATTGCCAACTTGTGAATATCGGCTAGTTCTGGGCCACCTTCACGGGGCGGCGGCACTCGCGGTATATTAGTGGTAGTATCTTCCCAGCTTTTAGCCTTATCGGTACTTTTTAGCACGCCCACCACACTCAGACCAGCGTAAATCAACTCTTTCTCGGCCTCAACCGGAATCAGGGTGTGGAAAATCGCCTCGCCAAATGGCCCAAACCAGTCCGCCGCTTCCGGTACATCCCGCAACCCCGCCAGATGGCTGAAACTTCTGCCGCTATCGGAAGTGTAAAAGAGGTAGCCACCATCCAGCCCAATGTAAAAACTTCCGATAGGGGCATGGGGGTCGGGACTGATTACCCAGACCTTTTTGCTAGAAACTTCAGCCTTGCTGTCTGTCCAGTTCTCCCCATTATCCGGGCTAACGAACAATTTACCGTCGGCGGTGCCTGCCAGGATAAAACCGGGTTGGCGTTTGTCCCAGGCGATTGCACTGATATCCTCGCCCTCTAATTTCCAACCAACCTCCTGCCAGCCTGAGTCCTGGCTATCCCGCTGCATCCTAAAAATACCTTTGGCAGTACCCAAAAATAGCACTGAGCCTTTTTCATCCATAGTAACCTCCTTTTAAAAGTAACCAGTCATGAATAGATAAAAAGATTTTAGCACAAAAATACTAATTCTGGAAGGTTGGGAATAGCTATTTTGAAAATTGGTGGATAATTAGCAACAAGCCCGATTCCAGGCCTATTTCCGCCTGTAGCCCGGTCATCTGGTTACTGATACCGCGCGATGGGCCAAAGTAAAGGGTTTCGCGGTTAAGGGGATAATAGAGGTTTTTGGTATAAACCCGCTCGGCCTCGCCATTAAGGGGGAAAAGTGAGACAATTTCGCCCGCTACCCCGTTCAGAACCAGGGGCGAATTTGCCGGGCGTAGCACAAAAATCTCCTCGGTTTCGGCTAAAATTCGGGTTTTTATCCCGGCCTGGGCTAATTGGGGCATTGCCAACAGATATAAATTACCCAACGTGTGGTCGAGCCGCCCGCCCACCCCGCCTATAATCGTTAACTCCTGGGCTCCAAGCTCGATAGCCTGTAAAATTGCCAGTTCCAGGTCGGTTTCGTCCTTTTCAGTCGGGGAAGTTTTAACTGTGACGACAGGATTAGATTCTAGGGTTTGCAGAGTGTTCGGGCTGATGCTATCCATATCGCCCACCAGCAAATCCGGGGTTAAAGCCCAGGCCAGAGCGGTATCCCCGCCGCTATCGGCACAAATCAGCCTTGCCCCGGCTTGAATTGAGGAAGTAGCAAAAGTTTGCAAGCGTGGGGAATTGAGCGGGTCAGCCACAAACGCCAGAATGATTACACTTCGCATAATTCAGGAACGGCGACATTCTGGCCTTTTGCCCGACCTTTGCGGCGCGTACAATACACCAGTTGGATGTCGGTATTAGGAACGTGGCGGATACGACCAGCACTAAAGCCCGCCGTTTGCAACAGAGCTTGCAAATCGGGCCAGGTTGGAACTTCGCCGGAATTAGTGCTGATTAAGGTCTGAAGGGCATCCAGGGTAGCGCGGGACGGACTAACCCGACTGGAGTCAAGGAAGGGAGTCCGCAATATTAACAACCCGCCCGGTTTGAGGGAGTCATAAATTTTACCTAGAAGTTTGGTCTTTCCTTCTTTATTTTCGCTGTGCAAAACCCCAAAGAGCATCGCCGCATCATATTCTTTTGCCTGACCAATTGGGTCGGTGTGGAAATTGGCGGGGTATAGTTCCAGTCGGTCACGTTGAAGGAAATTAACCAGCAGTTCGTTGGTGATTTCGAGCGGTCCTGCCAGGTCGTATAACCGTATTTTTAGCTCAGGCATTGCCGAAACCAAAGCAGAGGCATAAGTTCCGCTCCCTGCCCCGATATCTACCATCAGCTTTACGTTATAACGCTCTAATAGTGGTGCAAGGCTCTGAGCCACTGGCTCGGCAACTTCACGGGCGGCATCGTGCAAACCCAGAATAAACTGGTGATTCCAGCCCCATTCGCTGCCATCTTCGCGGTTACGCCGCTCCGGGTTGACTCGGTGGTTAAATTCTACTCCATCGCGTAATTTGTCCCAGCGCAGCCGCACATCCCTTTGTAAACGGATAAAATTACCCAAAAAGTGAGGGCTGCCGGGAGTTAAGGTACTCTGGGCAAGTTCAGTAACATCGTATTTGTTTTCGGGTGTTAGACTCAAAAGACCCATCGCTACACAGGCGTTCAGCAACATCGCCAGAGAACGGGGGTAGGCTTCAGAAGCCTCGGAAAGTTGGTCAAGGGTTTGGGGGCCGTTACTGCTGATTACCGCGAAGATACCCATATCAAAGGCAGTCATCAAAACTTCGGCATAACGAAAAGAGGTTACTAACTCTTTGACATCGGTTGCGGTTTTAAGCGACTTCACCAGGGGTTACTCCCGAAAGGTTGTAGTTTGAAGAAACTGATTAAATCATACGTCTGAATTTTTTTCGCCCCAATGTACGAATTTTAGCTTATGCCTGATATAGTGTCAATAATCAGAACGACTTTTCTCAAACTGAGCCGCGTGGTAAAATAGGAAAGTTATTAGTTATTGGTAATTAGATGGTCTTAATGCTCTAAAATCAAAACCAATGGTCAAATAACCAACAACTAACAACTAACAACCAATGTGGGATTTAAAATTGACTACACCTGAGCCAAAAAACGGGCCAAAACCCCTGATAAATTTTGGGAATAGCGGCGACTCCAAACTGGAGCGGGCTTTCCGTACCCTCGTTGGCCCTGCTCCCAATCAGGATTACCACTTGGCTCAACTTAAAACAATGTTGAGGGAGTTGGGATTCAAGGTGCAGGGTGGGAAACTTAGCCATCCGATGGCAGCCGGGCGAATCGTGGATTTGCCAACCCAGGTGGGGGATGACCCAGTAGCGGAGGGATTTATATTCCTGAGTAAGAAATTCCCCGAAAGCGAATTTCATCTGCCCTATATTATCGCGAAGGGCCGTTTACAGGCGCGGCTAAAGGCGGGTGGGAAACTTGAACCCGAACCGGAATATGATGAGGATGGTTTTATTGCCGACTGAGTTTTAGTTACCGATATTTTTCAGGTCGATTTTAAATTAAATTGCAAACTTTCAACCAGAAGCCCCCTAAAATTGATTTGCCCCTTAGCAATAAAACTTTCGCCCGCTATTGGTGGTTAATCGGGCCGGGATTGGCTCTGGTGGCCTATTTTCCCACTCTGGTGGCCTATTTTACAGGCGAAGATTTCACCTTTATCTATTTTGCCGCCCAAAACAAACCTTTTTACCAATCCGCTCAAAACCTTTTTTATCGCCCTATCCCTAATTTATTCTGGTGGCTGGATTACAACCTGTGGGGCTTGCATGCCTCTGGCTACCACCTGACGAATCTGTTGCTGCATGGGTTAAACGTAATTGTGGTGAGCTGGCTGGCCCGTCAACTCAACTTTAGCCGAACTATCGCCACCCTGACAGCCGTTATTTTTGCCCTCCACCCTATTCATGTTGAGCCAGTGGTCTGGCTATCGAGCCGCCCCGATTTGTTAGCCACTTTATTTTTCCTGTTGGCCCTGGTGTTTGGGTTAAAATTCTTCGAGCAAAATTTTCTGGCCTGTTACCCGCTTTCGCTGTTAACTTTTATTATTGGTTTGTTCTGTAAAGAATCGGCGGTAAGTTTGCCCCTGGTTTTGTTTGGCCTGGTAGTTATCCGCGCCCGACCCGCTACGCTCCCTGGTTGGTTTTTCTTTTTACTGAAATTTGTTCCCTATGGTCTATTGGTAGTGTTATATCTGCTAGCCCGTTTTGAGGCTCTCGGTACTCTGGGCGGCTATAATAATGGGGGCCGCGACCTGTTATATATCGTCTGGAACGCCACGTTGGGGCTGTGGGTACCGTTGTTAGTGCCGGGGCTATGGCTCGGAATTGGGTTAGGCTGGCTGTTGCTGGCCCTGTACGGCTTTATCATCGGGCGGGTGTGGGGCAAACGGTTGACTTCGAGAACGAATTTGGTGATAGCTTTAGTATTGGTATACGGGAGTTTTCTACCCGCAATTAACACCTCACCCGTTGATGCCGACCTTTCACAATCACGAATTTTGTATCTGCCGTCGGTAGGATTTAGTCTGTTATTCGCCTACCTGATAAGTTTAGCCTTTTCCCCTATCTCAAAAGTTAGTTTCGCTGACCTAAAATTCCCCAAATTCAGCTTTATTTCAGAGATTGTTACCCTGAGTCTATGTTATATAGTGGGACTAATTCTGGCCTTTTACCCCTGGTTTCAGGCTGGAAATCTGGTAAATTCTACTTTAACCACCCTGAAGGCCGTTAATATGCCCCTTAGACCAGGCGACTCGATTTATTATGAAGGTTTGGCGGATGATATAACCGGGGCTTATCTCTGGCGTAACGGTCTGGATGAGGCTACCCGACTCTTTATTAATCCCCAGGTAGAAGGTTTACACCGTACCGATGATTTGAGAATAGATTACCGCAAGGCTGAGAAGGGGAATATGTGGTTTGTCCGTTATAATTCGGCGACTGACTTAATTAAGCCTGAATTTTACTATAAGATTGGGACTTCTACTCCAAACCTGTCTAACATTTTGTACCACTGGGATTTTAGCAACTGTCAGGAAGGGGCGGCCTGGCAATGGGAATTGGGGGAGGGGCGTTTGAATTGTGAGCCGGGGCGCGGTTTGGTTTTTGATACCCAGGGGCAAAAAACCACTATGTCTATAACCAGCCAGCCCCTTAAATTTGAGAAAAGCAGCCTTAATTTTGAATTCACCAACAATGTTAACTATGATTTTTCTAATCCCCTCGTTTTAGGCCAAATTATCCTCAAAGACTCTAAAGGTCAACCTGTTTTCCAGGCTAATTTTGATTTAGCAGCAAACGGGCGCACTCAGCGTTACTTGCTAATCGTGCCAGTGCCCTCAGAGTCAGTTGGCCCTTATACCCTCACTTTAAAGGTTACAAAACTGCGCAACAATGTTTTGTGGCAAGAATTAAAAGTTAGCTAAACTCGAATATCTATAAAAGTAGGCAATATTACAAAATCTTAGCCATTATAGCAATATAATAAAAACCAACATAAATTAAAGGTCTAATAGCCTCTAACACACCTGAGTGTGGATGAACCAGCCCTTTGCTATAGGGCTGAGTTGGTGGACGGACAACCTATGACTATTCGGAACTCAAAAATAAGCTCTATTAAGGCTTACCTTCCCCCGGTTATCGTTAGTAATGCTACTATCGAAGCGCAGTTTGGGCTGGCTCCTGGCTCAATAGAGGAGCTAACGGGGCTACGGGCTCGCCGTCACTCTCTTCCCGACGAACACCCCACCGATATGGGTATGAAAGCCATCGAACTGGTTCTGGCAGAAACAGGTCTTGCCTCCAAAGAACTGGATTTAATAATTTCGGCTAACGCTAGCAAAGACCAATCGGTGCCAACCGATGCTATGAATTACGCCCATAAGTTGGGACTTGAGCAAGTTCAAACTTGCCATTTGGATGTAGTATGTTTATCTTTTATTCAAGCTCTTGAATTGGCTGATTTATATATTCGAGCCGGAAAGAAAAAGGCCGTTCTAATAGTCAGTGCCGAGAAATGTTCCAGAGTGCTCGACCCTAACAACCCCGAAACCTGCATCGTGTTGGGGGATGGCGCGGCGGCGACTCTGCTCCAACCTACCGAAAACCAGAGCCGAATTGAAGCCACTCGAATATATACCCTACCCGCTGGAAAGAATATTCATAGCTCCTTTATCAAAGGCGGGGGTACACGTTACCATCCCTTTGACCCCGAATATGTTCAGGAGTGGGGCTATTTTAACATTGATGGCAGTTTGCAATACAAACTGAGTTTGCGTCAAATACCCCGGTTGGCAAATTTGTTATTATCCCAGGTGGGACTAACCCTGTCAGATATAGATTATGTTATTCCCCACCAGATTATTCCCCGTTTTATCACCACTATTGCTTCTGATATAGGTTTCAGTCTTGAAAAAATTCATATTAACCCCGACCTGGGCAATCAGGCGGCGGCCTCAATTCCTGTGGCTCTGGCTCAGGCGGTAGAAGCCGGGAAAGTTCGGCGCGGTAGTCGGGTCATGCTAATAGGCGGGGCAGCTGGCTTCACAGTAGGCGGGGCAATTCTACAATATTAATTAAATGTAATGTTTTCCTTAATGTTTAACCCTTACAATAGGGCGTAACTGTGGGGTATCGCTGTAAATATTAATAACAAGTTTCTCAGTCCTGATAATTAATAAATTTTAATTTTAAATTTGGTGCTACTGCTATTCAAAGTTGGTGGTAGGTTAAGGAGTATTATGTTGAGGGGACTGGTTGGAGTTGTTCAACGGCTGAAGCTTCAGCTACGTTGGAAGTTATTAGGCGGATTCCTGGCAGCTAATGTTTTTTTTATTATTGCGTTAAGTATCGCCCTTTTAACCCTATTTGGCACAACCAATACCTTGCAAAATCTTAGAGCCGGCAATCAACGCTCTGAAGCAGTTTCCAGCCTGGCTATTAAACAAAACCGATTAGTAACCAGTGCTCTGGATTATATGTGGAGCAAGAGTCTTACTTCTCTCCAGGACTATGAAAGTACCCGGGTCGCGCTAGCAAATCAGCTAAAGGCCTTTCGCCCTTCCGATAGCCAAAAAGCCAAATTTACTGAGTTAAAACAAAAATTAGATAGTTTGCTGAATATCCTTGACCAAATGATTACCCTCCGCGATAGTAGTCGGGTCGCCGAAGCCGATAGCCTGTGGCGAAATCAGGGCTCTGGGCAATTGGATAAGTTGTTGGGTTTGGCCGATGAATTAACCTTACAAGAGGAAAATAACGCCGCCCTTCAATATACAAATACAATTGACCAGGCTAGTGTCACTGCATGGTTAATTGCGGCAATATCATTATTTGCCCTACTATTGGCGATAGTTTTCGGATATGTATTGACTGCCACTATTATCGGACCTGTTAGCCAGCTAAAAACCCGCCTGACCGACCTTGCCAGAGGGGATTTAACCAAAAAAGTACAAATTGAAAACCGGGACGAATTTGGCGAACTTAGCGATACTTATAACCTTACGCTAGAATCGCTCCGTACACTCGTGCAACAGATTTCGGTGCAAAGTCAACAGATTAATAGTACCGCCAGTGAATTGAGTGCCCAGTCATCAAATCAGGTTGCCAGTAGCAGCCAACAGGCCCGCGCGGTTTTTGAGGCTACCCAGGCTATTCAGGAGCTAAGTCATACCGCCGAAGAGATAGCACGCCAGGCGACTAATTCCTCCAAAGCGGCTGGATCTTCTCTTGATCAGGCCCAGGCGATTAATCAGGTGGCTGACGAGATGGTAGTAGCTTATCAGCAGGGGCGAATTACGGTGGTTTCGACGGTCGAGGCTTTGAATAAGCTAAACGAGCGGGTGATTTCATTTGAGCAGCAACAACGGGAGTTAACCTCCCAAGCCAGCGTTATCCAAAAAGTAGTGGAACTGATTGATAGTATCGCTAAAGAGACTCATCTTTTATCGCTTAACGCCGCTATTGAGGCAGCCGGGGCGGGTGAGTATGGTGAACGATTTAGTGTAGTAGCCCAGGAGGTTAAGGCTCTGGCGCAACGTTCGGTGAGGGCTACTAATGATATTCGTATCACATTAGGTCAAATCTACCAGGCTATTGAACAAGCCAGTGAATCTGCCAAGCTAGGTCTGGATGATGCCAAACAAGCGGTTGAACAGGCTGGGGAATCGGATAATGCTCTCTTAACCCTCGCGATTTTAAGTGAACGAGTTAAAGCCTCCGTTCAACAAATTGTTAACGAAACCGAGGAGACCAGCAGGTTGGCACTTGGTATTGGAATTGCCACTCGCCAGCAGCAACAAGCCAGTATGCATATGCTTGAAAAAATGACCCAGATTGAGTCAGCCACCGCCGACACTCTCGATAAAATCAAAGAGAGTGAAAATGCCACTCGGCAACTCAACCAAACCGCCCAGGTTTTGAAAAATTCAGCCGATAGTTTCAAACTATCAACTTTTTAAATATAGTTTTATTCAAGTCCTATTTAGTTTTGAATTTTTTTAAGGAGTAGGCCAATGTCACAGCCTTTTCGTTCTACGGCCCGAAGTTTATCTGGACTGACCCTCCTGGTCATTTTGCTAACCCTTTCGTTGGCAGCTTGTGGGGATAATGCCGCCCAACCAGCCGCCGTTACTACTACCGTTGCCCCGACCACCGCCGCTGCTACCGAGATTAAGATTGGAGTGATTTACACCACCAGTGGTTCGACAGCTTCACTAGGTCAGGATGCTTTGCGGGGCATGGAACTGGCCCTAGCGGAGTTTGGTGGTAAGATTGGCGACAGGAAAATAACCCTGGTTAAAGAAGGTACTGACGCAACCTCCGCGATGGCTCGTACCGCCGTGCGAAAATTGGTCGAGCAGGACAATGTGGATTTGGTTATTGGCCCGCTATCCGGCGACGAAGGTCTGGCAGTGCGGAATTATGCTCGTACCCAACCAAATAAGGTTTTTATTAACGGTTCGTCCGCCGCTCAGGATGCTACCCTGCGCGACCCCGCTCCTAATTTCTACCGATTTTCTACCGATGGTGTTCAACGTATGGCTGGATTAGGCAGCTACGTCTATCAGACCAAAAATTACAAGCGGATCGTTACCCTGGCCGAAGATTATTCCTACCCATATTCTCAGGTAGGCGGTTTTATGACCGAATTTTGCAAGGCCGGGGGTAAGGTAGCCCAGAAGTTTTGGGTACCACAGGGCACCTCCGATTTTAGCGCGATAGTTCCTTCAATTCCAACTGATATTGATGCAATTCTGGTAGTGTTAACAGGCTCATCGGCGGTTAATTTTCTTAAACAATATGACCTAACGGGTGGTAAGGCACCCCTTATCGGTGGAACAAGCACGGTTGACCAGGCTGTGTTGGGTTTAAAAGGGTCATTTTATGAGCGAGTTTTAGGTACACCTACTTCTAGTGCAATTTCGGACAATAACACCGACCCTGCCTGGGTGCAGTTTGTCCAGTCCTACAAAACCAAATTTCCCGAGGGTTTTCCCTCGCCCTCTATTCAGGCTCACAGCTACTATGTTAATACCAAAGCGGCTTTGTTGGGCTTGAAGCAGGTTAATGGGGATTTTTCCAATGGTAGCCAGAAGTTCAAGGAAGCTTTGAGCAACTTGCAGTTTGACTCACCTACCGGCCCGATTAAGCTGGATAAAAACCGCAATGCGATTGTTAACATTTATTTAAATGAGGTGGACAAGAGGCCGGATGGTTCACTTTACACCCGCTTAATTAAAACTATTCCCAATGTTAGCCAAACACTCGGTTTACCTGAAGCGGACTTCCTTGGTTTGGGCGTGTTCGGTCGGGATAACCCTACCTGCGCCTGAGTGCTGTTGGTTGACCTAACCCCTAAGCCTCCTTCCCTGATCCAGGGAAGGGGGCGTTACACCCCATTCTGATTTGTGCTAAAATACCTCTGATAAAAATTTCACAGATGGAAATAATATTGGCTTTGGAATCTATAATTTTTATATGGAAACTCTCCCTTTAGTAATTTATACCCTGATGCTGGAACTCGCGGTAGGAACCTTCGTTATAATGGTGCTGACCGATTTCAAAGGCGAGGTTGGCTTCAGCTTTTTGGTAACAGGTGGCTTGACCGCCCTGGGTTCGGCTATAATCGCCCGGTGGGTGCAAAATTCGGTTTCATTTAAATCCGGCGAAGCGTTATACCCCACTGATAGTAGCTGGGCTGATTTGCAGAACACCTTCCTCAATATAACCCTGGTTGGTCTGGTTCTCTACAACATTATGATTTTTATTGGTACAGTTCCGGCCCGTCGGGTAGTAGGTTCAGCCGCAGGGTTGGCTTCGATAGCTACTTTGATGGCTTTCTCCTTGCAATATCGGGGGGATTTTCTGGGTGGCTGGATTGCGCCCTTCAGCCTCTTTGCCGGAGCCTTGAGCCTGGGCGCGGTAATGACCGGGATGCTGCTAGGCCACTGGTATCTGGTTAGCCCAAGCATGGCGGTCGCTCCTTTATCGCGGATTGATGCGGTTTTCTTCTGGTCATTGGTAGGGCAAGCGGTGCTAGTGCTGGTTGATATAGGCCCCTGGGCCAGTAGTGGTACCACCGATTTGTGGTCGAAATTCGGGATTTTCTTCTGGATGCGGGTGCTGGTGGGAATTGGCTTGCCGTTGGTGTTAGCGGCGGCTACCTGGCAGACCTGTAAACTTAAAGCCCATATGTCCAGTACGGGCTTTCTCTACGTGGCGTTGGCCTGTGTACTGGCGGGGGAAATAATCTCGCGGGTAATTATGTTTTCCACCACTGTGCCGTTGTAGTAAGCTATTCCCCTTCGGCTTTAGGGAAGGGAGTTAGGTTTGAGGCTATTCCTCGAAAGTAGGTTCGAGTAGGCCGTGTTTGAGAGCGTAGCGCACCAATTCGGAGCGGTGGCGCAACCCTAATTTCTCCATAATTCGGCTACGATAGGTGTCCACCGTTTTGGGGCTAATTACCAGTTGTTCGCCGATTTCCAGGCTAGTATAACCCTCGGCGGTCAGGCGCAATACTTCTTCCTCACGGTCACTCAGGCTGGCGGTTTTTTCCTCGTCATCCCGCCGGGTCAGGTAGCCCCGCAAAAGCAATTTGGTAGCGGCGGGGTAGAGATAAACCTCGCCCGCCTGCACGGTACGGATTGCCTCTAACAAATCGGTATCCGCCGAGCTTTTCAAAACATATCCCGCCCCACCCTGCTGCAAAACCTGGAAGAGATAACGCTCCTCATTATACATGGTCAGCACTAGCACTTTGGTGGTAGAACCGCTGGCTTTTATCTTCCGTAAGGCTGCCAACCCACCCATACCCGGCATATTTAAATCCAGGACCAGCACATCCGGCTTTAATTCCTGGGTCAACCGCACGGCATCCTCACCGTTGCCCGCCTCGCCAATTACCTCAATGTCTGATTCGGTGTTCAGTAAGGCTTTTAGGCCACTACGTAGCATTGTATGGTCGTCAGCTAAAACTACTTTTATCTTTTCTGGCATAATTTATATCTGATTCTTCCAGCCTTCCAACGGGATTTCAAGGCGTACTTCGGTGCCTGAACCAAAGACACTATTAATCTGTAATCGCCCTGAAACCAGTTGGGCGCGTTCCTGCATTCCTACCAGTCCCAGGCCACTGTTCTCACGAGCGGCGGCAACTTCTGGATTAAAACCGCGCCCGTCATCCCGCACCGTCAGGGTCAAGCTAGAGCCTTTATGCAAGGAAACCATAACCTTAGTGGTGTTGGCGTGCTTGATAACGTTGGTGAGGGCTTCCTGCGCCACCCGGTAACATACTAACTCTACCATATCGGGCAAGCGTCCGGCATGCTCAAATCCTTCGCGTTGAAAGGTTATGCGATAGGGCAAGCGTTCGTTCAGGCCGTTGATATAACTTTCCAGGGCGGCCACTAAACCCTGATCGTCCAACAAACTGGGGCGCAAACTCCGGCTTAACTCCCGCACTTCATCCATCGTCTGTCCTAAAATTGAGCGCATTTCGGCTAAACCATTGCGCCATTCCTCAACCGTATTTGCTTTTTCCAGCAATTTAAGGCGTAACAAAACGGCGGTCAGCGATTGAGCGGTCTCATCGTGCAGTTCGCGAGCAATCCGCCGCCGTTCGTCCTCCTGCGCCCGGATAACCTGATTGGTAACGGCCCGAATCTGGCGATTGCGTTCCTCCAGATTATCAAGCATGGTGTTAAAGGTGCTGGCAAGGGCTTCAAGTTGGGGGTCATTGAAAGTGTTGGGGCGGGCGCGGGCCATCAGGTCGCCGTTTCTTACGGCTGCCGCCACCTCTTGCAACTCCGATAAAGGTCGGAAGGCCGCTCGTAACACGGCATAGTTAACCATCGCGCTTAATACCAAGCCCACCAGCGTAAAAAGCAAGGCCAGCCCCAGGGTAAATTGGCCCCCACCACCTGCCACCGTAATTGTAAGCCATGTGCCTACAAATGCCCCAATTCCTACAATGAAAGAGTTAGCAATTAGCACTTTGTAAAAAAGCGGTAAACCTAACAACCGTTGTATCGGATTTTCGTTTTTACGGCTTGTCGGCGGAATTTCGACCGAGTCAATTACTTTTGCCATACATATCCCCTGAAAACTCTATTGGCCCCAACTCAAGCCTCCGCCACCATCAATATTCCCTTTTTTGCTGATTTGTTTTAAATTGCTGGGTACACCATTTAGAATATTAATCGTAAAGAGGTCAAAGATCGACTCCTTGAGGGCCAGAAAGGCTATTTTATCGCCAGCCGGATTCCAGACTGGGCTACGACTGGGCAGGTTGGAAAGCAGAATCGGGTTTTCGCCATCGGTGGTCATTAGCCACAGTTCGGCGTTACTGCCCTTGCGCTGGATGTAGGCAATGTATTTCCCGTCAGGGGAATAGGCTGCATCATACGCTCCATCTGGGGTGTTAGTGAGGCGAACAATCTGGCCCGACTGTAGATTAACCCGCCAGATTTGGGGTTTAAAGTTCTCGTAGCCAGTGAATATAATCCGGGTACCATCGGGCGACCAGATCGGGCGAGCCATACCACCTTGCCCTGCCCCAATGGTGGCAATTTTACGTGGATTAAAGGCTTTGGCGGGCGTTACCCACAATGTCAGGTCATCCGTCCCCTTGTCCCACAAAAAAGCCAGGCTATTTCCATCGGGTGACCAGGCCGGACTATAAGCCCATAAACTTCCATCGGCGAAACCCTGGCTGCGGGGTACGCCGGGGCCGCGATTGCTGGTCAGGGAGCGGGGGTTAGAACCATCGGCGTTGACCACCCACAGGTCAGAAAAACTTTCGTCCCGACGGATATAGGCGATAGCGTTAGCGGCGGGAGCCAGGGTTGGCTCAAGCAGATTCACCCGGTTGTTGGCTACCACCGAAGTGCCAGGTTCAATCGCCATTCGGCTGGCAGTGTTGCCGCGCCAGGCCCATAACATTCCACCCCGCGAAAATAAAACCTGACCTTCCAGGCTTTCACCGGAAAGTCTCTCGGTTGGGTTCAGGGTGGGTTCGACGACAACAGGACTATTTTCTTTAGAAGGAACTGTGATAAATATAATAAGGACTGCCAGAGCGAAAATCAGACCGCTCACACCAAGCACAATGTAACGGGTTTTCATGACAATATTCTTCCCCCTTCGCATGCTAGTATATTTCTAAAGAGACGGTTGTGCAAGAAGGGTTTTTTAGGGCTGAAGGGGTTTTTTGGCCTAAATCCTAGAATAATCAAACTTAGCAGTAGTCTAAAAACCTCCCTCAGCCCATCCTTCTCCTCTTGTACTGAGGGAAGAAGAAGTAAGACCACACCTCCTTGCCCAACGGTTCTTGTATTTCTGCATTAGGAAGGAAGGAGAACGGAATTTTCCTCTCCTTTTCTAAGGGAGAATCCAGCTTACAGTTAGGGTGAGGGTTCACTTTAGGTGCTACTTGAGTTGATTTTGGGTGTGGCAGCGCTAATTATTGGTGGATTTTGAACCAAATTTGCGCTTGTACCAGACTTTTGCCAGGGTCGAAAGTTTTTCCCGGAAAGGTACAAAGGCGCGGCGGTTGTATACATCGTATTGGTTGCGCTCAATCACGCCCAGGATTTGGCTGTAAAGATTGGCGGCTACCGAGATTGCCAGACGACTATCTTTATCCAGAAATTCAATACCGGGCACAGCTTGTTGGTAAAGCTGACGGGCGCGATTAATCTGGAATTGCATCAGCTTCACGAACCGCTCGTTTATTTCGCCCCGCACTAATTCTTCTTCGGTATAGCCAAATTGAGCCATTTCATCCAGGGGGATATAAATCCTGCCGTTACGGGCATCTTCGCCTACATCCCGCAAAATATTGGTAAGTTGCATTGCTACCCCTAATTCAACCGCATATTCCAGGGCGCAGGGGTGGCTAAAACCAATTACGTGCGAAGCCATCAGGCCAACGGTACTGGCAACCCGGTAACAATAAAGGCGAAGTTCGTCAAAATTATCATAGCGGTTTTTACCCAAATCCATCCGCACCCCTTCAATTAGTTCCAGAGGAGGGTGTTTGGGAATTTTGAAAGCAGAGGTGGCATGTTTCCACGCCAGCATATGAGGGATATTGGGCGTGGTTGCTCGCTCGTAGGTTTTATGGAGTTCGCCTTCCCAGTTATTCAATTCTTCGGAAAGTTGTTCCTCGGTCATTGCCGGGGCTTTGTCTACCAGGTCATCGGTATATCGGCAAAAGGTATAAACTGCCCAGATTGCCCGACGTTTTTCGTAGGGTAGAAAAAGAGTACTGAAATAGAAACCTTTCGAGCCAACCTTGGTTATCTCACGACAGGCATCGTAGGCAGACTCCAGGGCAACTTCATCAAAACAATCAAGGTTTATTAAAAGCTCATTATTAGTGTAGGGTGATTCTGACGTTGTTGTCATATATTTTGAGTCAGTCCTGGGTATTTCGCTCACTCTAGCAGCTCCTTAGCCAAATACTTAGCCTATCTACTTTGCTAATTTACATCGAATTGCCCGCGCGAAGAAGTTTAAGATAGTGCTGCTATTGCTACATTTCCTTAACGCATTGTTGTTATGAGGATAATAACCAAACTTGCGCAAGAGTTCAACCCAGACTGACCATTATTTATACAACTATCGAGAAAAATAGAGAGAGAATTGGTTAAGCTAGTTAAATTCGATGCCAGAACGCTCTGATTTCAGGACATTTACCGAATGACCCAGCGAATTTTTCTCATGTCCACCTACTGCTACCCCAACTTTATGGCGGGTTTCGCTCAGAACTCCTGCCAATTTTTCTTCATTAGTCTTATACCATTGCTTGAAATCGGTGGGGGTATTCCGTCCTAAGCCTTCCCCAACCGCCGTTAACTTGAAATTCATCATTCCATCGCCCATTTTTTGCAACATATTACGAGGAATGAAATTCAGGAAGCGGGGTACTTCTATTTCAATTTGAAGGGCAGCCTTATATACCACCTCACAATGATTATCGCGCTGGATAAAAGTAGTTTCGCCGTTAAAGGTACCGGGGAAAAGCGGGGCGTTTGTGGCTAATGGGCTTCCTGCCAACTCTTGCCGCGAAATAGGTATAGGTAGCATTCGGACATGACGATTTTCCAGCACTTCCTGGCGAATATCAAAAACCACCCCCATTTCGTGTCCGCGTCCGTCGTCTGACATAAAAATCATACGATACCGCCCGTCCTTGTAACGCAACACCCGGTCTACTTCGGGTAAACGCGGCAAAACATGGTTAAAATCCATAAAGTAGGCGCAGGCGGCCTCCACCGAGGTATCGAGTTTTATCACTCGATGAAAGTGACCTTTTACTCCCATTAGTTCTGACATAGGGCCTCCCCGCCTATCGTCTAACTTCTATAGCTAGCTCTGAAGTTACTATATTTTGGTCAAAATTTTAAAATTATTGGCCTGAATTAATAAAAAAAGGGTTTACTGGTTTTACTGAAAGTAAACCATAGGGCTGGGATAAGGTCAGTAGCCAATACTACAGAGGCTTTTGGTCACTATTTTTGTGCTATACTGTCGGCGTGGTCGGTTGACGGTTATTGGCTGTCGCTTGTTGGAAAAAGCAGTGAGTTAAAAGTGGTTATTGCCGAGTTAAAAATTTGCTGATTACTGAAAACTAATTACTGATTACTTTTAAGATTTTAGATTTTAGACCCTGGAGGCTTGAAGCAGTTGAAGGATTTGGCAATAGCGGCGGCGCGTGAGGCCGGAAAACTTATGCTGGATTGGCGAAAAACATTTCCGCCCGGCCCGGCAGCGATGGACTATAAAAGCGCGAAAGACGTTGTGACGGAAGTAGACCACAAAGCTGAAGCACTTATTATTGAGCATATCCGCAGCCGTTATTCCGAGCATAATATTCTGGGGGAAGAAGGTGGCTTGCTCAAGGGGGCGGAAAGCTCGCCCTATACCTGGGTTATTGACCCTCTGGATGGTACCGCTAACTACGCTGCCGACCTTGCCGCCAGTTGTGTGTCTATCGGCCTTCTGGAAGGCAATCAGAGTGTTATGGGGGTGGTATACAATCCCTTTCGGGATGAGCTATTTGTGGCGGAGCGCGGCACAGGGGCTTACCTGAACGGACAGCGCATTCGGGTTGGTCAACAAACCACCCTGGAAAAATCCCTTGTAGGCTTTGACCTGGGCTATAGCGAAGTCAAATCGGTGCAGCAATTGCAAAAAGCTACCCTTTTGCGCCCTCAAGTTCGTACTATGCGGATTTTGGGTAGCGCGGTACTGGCTCTGAGTTATGTGGCTTGCGGGCGGCTCGACCTATTCTATCATTTTGGTTTGAGTCCCTGGGATTTAGCGGCTGGCACTTTGTTGGTGGAAGAAGCGGGCGGGGTTGTTACGAATGATGAAAATGAGCCCACCGATTGTTATCATCCGGGGATTGTGGTGGCGAACGAGACGATTCACCGCCTTTATTTTGAGTGGCTGGGAGCGAGCAATTTGTAATGGCAGGAACTTTATTATTAGCCGGGGGTGGCGAATTTCAGAAGGGGTTTGAAATTGCCGATCAATCTGCCCTTGAATTGGCTGCCGATTTTGGTGGGATTGGCTCAGTTTTGGTGGTGGCGGTGGCTAGTAGCCCACGCCGTTCTACCGAAATGGCCCAGGAAGGCAGTGTCTGGTTTACTAATCTAGGGGCGGCTATAAGTGAAGGATTACCTATTACCGACCACAGCGAGGCTAACGACCCCGCTAACGCCGCCCGTATCGCCCAGGCCAACCTGATTTATCTTGTGGGTGGCGACCCGGCCTATATTCCAGCGGTGCTGCGAGACAGTGCTTCGCTGGCCGCTATCCAAAAAGTTTATGCTAAAGGTGGGGTAGTGGCTGGTTCCGGCAGTGGGGCAATGGCTCTCGCACAGTATCTTTACCATGAGGAAAAAAACGAGATTATACCCGGCTTGAACTTTGTGCCCGATTGTTGTGTATTACCTTACCATACCAGCCGAGGCCGCAAGTGGTCGAAAAAGCTGATAGACCTTTTACCTACTGCTTATATTTTGGGTCTGGACGAAAAAATCGCTATAATTGGGGCTGATAATAACTGGCGGGTCAGTGGGCGGGGCTGGGTGACGGTTTACAAGGGCAGCAAAACCCGTAAATTTGTTAGCGGGCAACCGTTTGCCCTCAACCCTAAAAAAATCTAAAATCCAAAATCAAATATCTAAAACCAATAACTAGCAACTAATGACCCATAACCGACAACCAACCATAGTTTTACTACTGATAACCTGCCTGATTAGTACCTTGTTGTTAGGGGCCTGTGGTGAGGATGCTAAAATCAGTCAATCTGCCTCCCCAACCACTATTGTTACCAATATCGCGCCTACCCCGACTCCCCAGGTTATCGAGGCTCAACAATTGCGCCCGGCTTTTCTGCGTTGGAGTTACTATATTCCCGGTGATAAAGCCTCTCTGGAATCGCTCAAAACTAATCTGGCTGCCCTGGATTATATTAGCCCGATGTACTTTTTTGTTGAGGCTGATGGGCGGGTGAGCGGGCAGGATGAGACCAATACTACCGCTTTGATAAAAAGTCAGGGCGTGAAAATTGTGCCGATGATTCAAAATAAACCCCAGGGCGAAGATTTTGCCAAAATCCTGAGCGACCCCCAGGCGATAGAGCGCATCCTCACCAAGTTAGACGAGATTACTACCCTCTATGGTTATGATGGTATTCATATTGACTTTGAAGGTTTGAACGAAGCTAGCCGCGATTCTTTGACCGACTTTATGCGCCGACTTTACGCCCGCTTTAACCCTAAAAATAAGCTGGTAACTATGGCGGTAGCTGCCAAGCAGGGCGACATCGGCAATCGGAGTGCTTTCCCCTACGATTACGACAAATTAGCTCCTTACGTTGACCTGGTAAATGTTATGACTTACGATTACAGCTACATGGGCGGGAAGGCTGGCCCAATTGCGCCGCTGGATTGGGTCACAAGTGTAGCCCGTTATGCGTCTTCCAGGTTTGGCGGACGCAAGGTGCTGCTGGGCATACCGTATTATGGTTATGAGTGGAATGTTACGATTAATAAATTCGTGACCTCCCGCCGAATTCAACAGGTAATTGATTTAGTCTCAGCCAATAAGGGCAACTTCTTTTTTAATGAGGACTTTAAATCGCCCTACGCCGAATATATTGACACTAATGGCGATACACGACGGGTCTGGTACGAGGACGAGCGGAGTTGGGCCGCTAAACTTGCCCTGGTTGATAAATTAAAGCTGGCGGGTTATGCCGGGTGGCGATTAGGGCAAGAAATACCTGGTTTTTGGGACGAGGCCGCTAAACTAACCCCTTCTACTGCTCGAAAAGCTCCATCAAACGGTGGCGCGGGTTATTTCCGTACAACCGGGCAGACGGTTTCGCCCCTTTTCAAAACGGTTTGGGATAAAAACGGCGGGCTGGAACGTTTTGGGCAACCGCTGACGGGCGAACTCGATGAAACCATCAACGACAAGCCCCGCAAGGTGCAGTATTTCGAGAAGGCTCGCTTTGAATATTACCCCGAATTAAAGGGCACGCCAAACGAGGTACAGATAGGGACGTTGGGCCGAATGTTGTGCCAGGGGCGCGAGAAAGAGAAATATTTTCAGCCCGTAACTGCTCCGCTTAGTAGTCCTACTGTCCGTTTCTTCAAGGAGACGGGCCATAGTTTGGTATTAGGCTTCAAGAGTTTTTGGGAGGAAAAGGGCGGTTTGTCGCTTTATGGCTTCCCGATTAGCGAGGAATTCAACGAGATAAGCCAGTTCGACGGCAAAAGTTATACCGTCCAGTATTTTGAACGCGCCCGCCTGGAATATGACCCTAGCAACGGCCTGATTCGCCAGGGCTATCTTGGTACCCAATATTTGTGGCAGACCCGCGGCTGGCTTCGGTAGGGAAAGGATTAAATAAGAAGGATGAAGGATAAAAAGTAATCCAGCATCGGGGCGGAATAATTGTACGGGTGGGAATAATTCCCTCTCCTTTGTACTCAAGGGAGGGGTTGTAGGCTTAATCTCTAGCCCTACTAACCCAGACAGGGCAGACACATTGGTCTGCCCCTACGAATTTTCCGAAAACTATTTCGGCTCGTGGCCCAGGCCCATTCGTTCGCCCTTCTCCACCCAGCTTTTCAGGCGAATTGCTAACAGGTCGTTCCAGCCACCGGTATAACCTTGCTTCGCATGTTCATCAAGCTGACCAATGGCCTGGTGTGAGAATTTCAATAGGGTAGTCTCCCCTTTAGCTTCCAGGGTATAACTTATCACCGCATGCACTGGCCCGCCCATCCCAATCGGCCCGGTAATTTCTAATAGTTCGTTCTTGCGTACCTGGGTGACCATTCCCCATAAACCGCCCTGCCCATCGCCCCAATCTTCATAAAATCGCCCGCCTAACTTCGGCTCTAGAACCAATCCTTTAGCATTTCCCGATATTAAATAAGGTGCGCCCCACCATGCCTGTACTTCGGTGGTCAATGCTTCAAAAACACGGTTGGCAGTGGCATTTATGGATATTTCCTGTTCTATCTGCATAGGTTGCAGGCCAGGTGTTTGTTCTGTCATAGTCATAATATCTCCTTTCAATTCAACAAATTGTTTTAGCTGTAAAAGCGAGGAGGCCCATTGCGCTTCATAGGGTCGTAGCCAACGTTCGTAAATCTTCTGCAAAGGTACGGCGTTAAGGTGATTCCAGCGTTCCCGCCCATTCCGCCGTACAACTATCAACCCCGACTCTTCCAGCACGGTTAGGTGCTTCATTACCGCGAAACGGGACACCTCGAACAAACCGCAAATCTCGCCAGTGGTGCGTGGACGCTCCTTCAAATAATCCAATATTTTTCGGCGGCCTGGGTCAGAAAGCGCTTTCCAAACCAGAACTAAATCATTATCATCCATATGTGACTGTATAGTAACATATTTTAGAACATTTGTCAAGATACCAGAATGACCAGTTGCTTGCAAGAAGATAAAGGCAAGTATAAACTATACCTTCAGGAAAGGAGTAGAAAATGCCACAATTCCCAGAACGGCACGCCTGGAACGTAACGCCGGAAGAAGCTATAAAAATCCAGCAGCAACTACGCTCTGAAGTAAGCCTAAAGGATGATTTTGGGACTATTACCAGAATTGCCGGGGTGGATGTGGGCTTCGAGGACGATTATACAATTACCCGTGCCGCCGTAGTAGTTTTAAGTTACCCGGAGTTAGTGATTCAGGAACAGGCTCTGGTGCGTCGCCCGACCACTTTTCCCTATGTGCCGGGTTTGCTATCGTTTCGCGAAATACCCGCTCTCCTGGAAGCCCTTGCCAGTCTTGAGACATTGCCCCATCTATTAATGGTGGATGGTAATGGATATGCCCACCCCCGCCGTCTGGGAATAGCTTCACACCTGGGAATTTTAAGCAATATTTCGTCTATCGGCATAGCCAAATCTTATTTTCTGGGTCAGCACGACCCGGTGCCGGACGAGCGGGGAAAATGGAGTGCCCTTTATAATCGGGGTGAGGTTATCGGAGCGGTATTACGCACAAAGGTGAAAGTAAAGCCAGTCTACGTTTCAAGCGGGCATAGGATAAGTCTGGAAAAAGCGATTGAATTTGTGATGGCTTGCACCACTACCTACCGCCTACCCGAAACAACCCGCCTAGCCGATAAACTGGCTTCAAACAAGAAATAAAGAGTTATTAGCCGCCGTAGTGCCAGCCCAGACTTTTGAGAGAAAGCGGCACAGCATTTTCGTTATTAATACCAGCACCAACCACCTTGCCAATATAAAGCTGATGGTCGCCCGTTTCAATCATGCCGATTACCTCGCATTCCCACCAACAGATAGCCGCGTTCAGAATCGGTGCGCCTGTTACGCCCGTGCTGAAATCGTCCTCGCCCAGCTTGTTGCGATAGGGTTTTTGGGGCTTAACAAAGCGGTCAATTAGACCCCGACCTTCCTCGTTATCCTCCACCACATTCACCGAGAAAACTTTTCCTTCGTCAATCAGCTTGCGGGTGTGCGAGTCATTCTCTACCGAAATTGCTACCAGGGGTGGGTCAAAGGAAGTTTGGCTAATCCAGTTGGCAGTCATGCCGTTCAATTCTTCTCCGGCTTTGCTGCCAATCACATACATACCATAGCTAATCTGGTTTAGCGCGTGGCTTTTGGCATTCTCATCCATGAGTAAACCTCCATCTATTCAAGAATTCATAGGATAGTTACAAGTAATAGGGCAAAGGGGTGGATGGCGGAGGCGCATGGGAGTCGAACCCACCTGCGCCGTTCTAACAACGCACAGCAGTTTTGAAGACAGTGGCGACCACCGGGTCACTGGCACCTCCCTATTCCAACCCAACTATCTGATGATGATTTTAGGGGTTGGTTCAGGCTATGTCAATCGGCTGGCTAATAGCTCAGTCAATTCGGGCGGGTCGGATTGACGCACTATAACCTGGGGGGTTTTGTGCCAGTTGGCGCACTCCTGCAAGGTCTGGCTTAAATCAGCTAGCAGTTCGTCGGTTATTTCTATTCCCGGCTCAAGATGCAAACTTTTCACCTCAAAGATTTTTTCCTTGCGATGGGCTTTGGGGTCGAGCCTCCCGATAATTTTATTCTTCCAGAGAATAGGCAGGGTAAAATAGCCATAACGCCGCTTTTGGGCGGGGGTATAACATTCGATGCGATAATCAAAATCAAACAGGGCTTTGGCGCGTTTTCGGTCCCAAACTATCGGGTCGAAGGGTGAGAGCAAGGTAGTCCGCTCCGGTTTAATCTCGCCCGAAAGCACTTTTTCCGCCATAGGCAGATTATTCCGATGAATAAAGGCTGGACTTTTCCAATCCGCCACCTCAACCTGTAATACCTCACCCTTATTAACAAATTCATCTAACAACTTGGAAGCATTTATTTTTCGCTGGCGATAATAATCCGACAACCAGGCGGCGGTAGTAATGCCCAACGCTTGCACCGCTTTGAGGGCCAATCGGCGGTGAACCTCTTCCAACGAAGGGGCATCCTTGTCGTCCCAACCGGGCAAAACCCTTTCGCGTAGGTCATATAATCGGTGGAAATTATGGCGCGAGGAAATCATTAATTCGCCCGTAGTATGCAGCATTTCCAGGGCGCGTTTTTCGGGTTTCCAATTCCACCAACCACCTTTTTGCCCATCCTTGCGCACAAAATCCGCCGAACGCACGGCCCCTATTTCTCTCACTCGTTCAAGAATTTGGTTAGCTTCTTCGGGGTTAGTCAACACCCAACTGCGAGAACGCCCGTAAACGTCCAGCATAAAACGGCGGTATAAAGCATAATCCTCAATTGGCAAAAAGCTGGCCTCATGCGACCAGTGTTCAAATAAAGCCCCTTCCGCCAGTAATTCATCCAGCCATTTGGGCTCGTAGTCACCCAACCTGCTCCACAACACCAGATAAGGGCTGCGGGCCACCACATGAATCGTGTCTATTTGTAGCACGCCCATCTGACGGATAATCTCTAGCACCGCGTTTTTGTCTGCTGATGTGATTGGGCGACGGTCTAGCCCCTGCGCCGCTAACAACATTGTTTGGGCCTGTTCATGGCTGAATTTCGTTTCCAAGTAAAATCCTTCCTGATTAAAACAGGGCAGTTGCAAGAAAATTATACGACTGTCATTCTGAGGCGAAGCCGAAGAATCTCAATAATTTAAGCTAGACCCTTCGTAAGCTCAGGGTGACAATTCTTGCAATCGCACTGCTGAAGAAAACACTCAACATTAAATCTTCAATTCGCCGCTTATAATGGTAATCGCCTGACCTGCCAGATAGACCCTGTTATCCTCCTGGCGCAACTGTAGAGTGCCGCCACGTCTCGAAGCCTGATAAGCCAGCAACTGGAGCTTACCCAGCCTTTCTAGCCAGTAGGGAGCCAGCGTGCAGTGGGCCGAGCCGGTCACAGGGTCTTCGTTAATACCCACGCTAGGGGCAAAAAAGCGCGAAACGATGTCGTATTGGCCCGTCGTGGCGCGGGTAGTAACAATTACCCCACGAGTCGGCACGGTTTTAAGGAGGGCAAAATCCGGCATCAGGTTTAAAAGTTCGGCCTCGGTTTCGACCTCAACCAGATAATCCAGCCGACTCTTGCCCACAAATTTTGGCTTCACCCCTAAAGCCTCTAAAAGCTCAGGCGGAGCGGCTACAGGTTGGGTGGGTTCGGAAGGCAAATCCAGCTCAATCCAGTCGGTTTGGCGGGTTGCTGATAAAAAGCCGCTGCGGGTCTTAAATCGAACAGTAGCATCCAGGGCGACTTGGCCTAATTCGTATAAAACATAGGCACTGGCTAAAGTGCCGTGTCCGCACAGTTCAAGTTCTGCCGTTGCCGTAAACCAGCGCAGGTTAAAATAATCTTCTTCGGGGTAGATAAAAGCGGTGGCTGGTAAATCTAACTCCTGAGCTACTTTTCGCAACCATTCTTCCTCACCGGGCTCAGTTAAAAGGCATACTGCTGCCGGGTTTCCGGCAAAAGGTTTGTTGGTAAAGGCCGCCACCTGCCTGAAAGTTAGGCTCATATTTCCCCTTGCTACATAAATTTCAAGGAATAGCTTGCATTTATTCGTCTGACAGTTTAGCATAAGGAGGTACGCAAAAAATCAGCATTAACTATTAATATTGCCATATTTTAAAAAAGGAGCCATATATGACCGTAAAAATTGATGTTTGGTCTGACTTCGTTTGACCATTCTGTTTTTTAGTAGCTACCAGTTTGGATAAGCTTAAAAGTGAGAATGATATAGAAGTACAATGGCATTCGTTTATGCTGCGTCCGCCCGGTTCGCCGCCAATGTCTCCAGAAAAAAAAGCCATGATCGAGAATAACCGGGAGCAGTTCAAGGCGCGGGTACGGGCTGAATATGGCCTGGAACTTAATCAGGGGCCATTTGGAACTCAAAGTTATCAGGCATTGGTGCTGGCGAAATATGCCCAGGCGCAGGGCAAGGGCGAAGAATACGAGAAGCGCGTCTTGCGAGCTTATTGGCAGGAAGGTCAGGATATTGGCGACCCGGCGGTACTAATGGCAATTTTAGCCGAGGTTGGATTGGAAGCCGACAGGCTTGAGGAATTGGTGGAAAATCCCGACTATACCGGGCTGGTGGCTTCTGACATTAACGAAGCCCGCGAGTACGGCATTAACGCCGTGCCAGCCCTGATTTTCGCTGAGAAATATTTTGTCTCAGGGGCGCAACCACTGGCCTTTTTGCGACAGGTGGTGGAAAAGGTTCTGGCTGAGTCTTAAATCTGAGACTTTAAATCTAAACATCTAAAAAGGGGTTGAGGTTCAGCTTTTGTTCTGAACCCCAACCCCTCTCTTTATTTTTGCCTAGTTCGGAGCGTGTACGGTAGGCGCATTGTAATCGAATTCCAGCTTGGTCGGGTCAACGAACCCGCCAAATTTCTTGCCGTAATCAATATTACGTTGCACAATGTACTGCTTTACTGAACCGGGGAAGGGACTGGTCTGGGCATTCTGACCAAACGGGTCGGTGTACCAGACTGCCGGGCCGGAAGCGTTCTGGACATCGCCGGGTTTAACATACATCCCTCGGCTAGTGCCCTTGTAGGCCGAACGCGGGTCGTCCCAGGTTATACCTTTGATTGCCCCAAAATTGGTAGCAGCATCGCAAGCCCCGCCGTGGGACTTGTTACCGTTAGCCAGAACTTCGTAACACAAGTCCATCGTAAAGCCAGCATCAGAGTACTTGCTGGCATCGGCCAGTTCAGGGTGAGTCTTGCCAGGATAGTAGTAACGCATCGAATTCTCTACGTCGAACAGTAAATCTACGGTGCGTACCAGGGGTTGGCCTTGCGCCCCGGTAATACTCATGCTGCCCGGCCAGGCCTCGTACATATTCATCGTCCACTTGTTACTAGGCACCAGGAAGTTATTGATTACACAACTGCGGTCAGTAATGTTTCTTACTCCATCCTGTGCCGTACCCGGATAGGCTGCGTTGCTGAAGCTAAAACCGGTGTTAATAATGGTCGTGCGGTCGCCTTCAGGGTCGCACAAGCGCAGGAATTGTCCGGCCTTGCCGAATTCCATCATTCGGGCTAACTTCAAGTCCTGTCCATCGTTACACTTAACCATATAGAATAGTTCGTGCAGGTTGTTCTGGAAAGCATCGTGAGAAGTAGTTCCCTGATGCACTTTCGAGAAATAGTTACAGGTTACGCCAGAGGGGGATTTAGCACCGTTAGAACCCTTAACAATATCAATACTGATATTGGTACTCCACTCCACTTTGTGACCAACGTGGTCTTCGTGGCGCATCGGAATGCTGGAACCGGTAGCCGTTACCCAGGCATCCATCTGTTCGTTGACATAGCCGAAGGGAATACCGCTATTGGCAACATTGCCATTGAAGGCAAAATAGGTTTTAATCTCTTGCCAATTCGGGAAGCCGCTGGGGTCTTTCCCATGTTCGTGACCGAAGTTACACATCGCGCCTGTAGCCGGGTCTTTAGCCACCGGGGGATGCCAGGTCGGGTAACGCTTGCCATCGGGGGCAATTACGCTGAAGCTGTCATGGAATTGCTTGATGTTGGCAGTTGCGGTGGCGTTAATCGAGCCATCGGCGTTGGTGCAGACATCAAATTTCGGGTTTGGATTCCATAAACCCATAGACATTGAATTCTGCACGCCTCCGGTAGGAGGGGTGGGAGTTGGGGTCGGAACTACCGAAGTAGGAGTTGCGGTTGGTACCACCACTACGTTGGCAATACTGAAATTTATCTTCAGGTTAGAGCTAAGGTTATCCGTGCCAGTCGCTGTTACTGAAAGGTTATATTGACCATTGGCGCGTGTGGCGGTGTCCCACCCATTGGGCAGCCCGTTTGTCTTGCCATAATAGAAATAAGGTGAAGCTGACTCAACCCAGCTATGTATTTTCTGTCCGTTCTGGAAAAGTTCAAACAAAACATTCGCAATCGGGCTGGAGCCTTCGGTTATTTTAGCCTCAATATTAACCTTACCTTTAAGGGTAGCTCCTTCGCTGATATTAATTAACTGGGTAATAGCCGGAGCACCCAGGCACTTGATGGTAAAGGCAGTGTTAGTACTGCTGACGTTACTTAGTTTACCGCCAGGGCAATTAATGGTGACACTATCGCCAGTCGCTAGACTTACCGGGGGTTTTACCTGCCCGGCAGCTCCAACAAAAGTTACGGTAAGGGCAACAATCGCCAAAACCAGGGCAAAGCTACTAGCAATGACCCCAGCCAGGATTTTCTTGCTTCTCATTAAAACAACTCCTTAGATCGTTTCGGATTATAAAAACTGCGTGAAATAAATCCAATACGAGATAATTTGAGCAAACTGATTGAGCAAAGGTTAGGAAACGACTGAGAAATAAGTAAGACGTGTTAGTAGAACTGTAGATGAGCAGTGACGGTGTGCAAAATATCTATCTATATCAATTACACACTTCTTGATATTACTATTGTAAGGTTTGAGATTAATTAAACAACGGTAGATGGGTACTATAGGACTGCATAGGATGGTACTATGTCCTTCTGGGAGCATGGTACTATAGAGGAAACCTGAACTTTAAAGTTTAGGGTCAAAAAAGAAGTGAGGAGACTGAATAATTGAAGGGGGTAGAGCAGTGTGTCTACCCAGGACTGACCGAACGTTGGGCAGACAGATTAGTCAGCCCCTACCAAATTCCAACAATTAAAAACTAACAACCAAAAACCAGCTAATCCTTGCGGGCAACCACAAAAACCGCGCTGGCTCGCACAATCCGTTCCCCTTCTACTGAGATATAAGTATTAGCGAAGGCAACTCTTTGCCCAACCTTCTGAATATCTACTCGCGCTTCTAGCCAATCGCCGATTTTAGCACTGCTGGCAAAATCGGCGGTCAGACTGGTAGTAACCAGGGGTAATGGCGGATTTTGGGTCGCGGAGGCATTGTATCCCATAGCTATATCTGCCAGGGCCATCAGAATACCGCCATGGGCTATGCCACGTGAGTTAATATGTTTTTCTTCTATTCGTAACCCGATAATAAAACCCTGACCCTCCTCCTCCCGGAAATAAAATGGGCCATTAGCTTCCAGAAATGGGCTGGTACGGAATAAGGGTTTAAATCCAGCCGGAATTTCGCTCATTACAATCCCCTTTTTCTGACAAGAGCATCCGCCATCCGAACTGCCGGAACCATCTCGGCTACATCATGCACCCGCACAATATCCGCTCCCCGGGTTATAGCCACCGTAATAGCCGCCGCAGTCCCATAAGTGCGGGCAGAAGCGGGGTAGGGTTCTTGCCCTGCACCTGCCATTGCTCTGCCGATAAAACCTTTGCGAGAGACTCCCACCAACAAAGGTTGTCCAAGTTCAGTGAAAATATTTAGTCCGCCCAACAATTCCAGATTTTGTTCATAAGTTTTAGCGAAACCAAAGCCAGGGTCAAGGATAATATTTTCAGGGCGAAGGCCCGCCTGAGTCATCACCTCCAGCCGTTGCCGAAAATAGTCCAGCAACACCCCTTTAACATCTCCGCCATAATCGGTCAGTTGTTGCATCGTTTGGGGCGTGCCCCGCATATGCATCGCAATTACCGGAACGCCCGTTTCGGCAGCCAGAGCCAACATCAACGGGTTTTCCAGCCCATGAATATCATTAATAATATGCGCCCCGTTTTCGAGGGCGGTACGAGCTACCTCCGGCTTATAGCTATCAATGGATAGTGGCACATCCGTCACCGCCGAAACCGCTTTCAGTACTGGCAAAACCCGTTGCAGTTCCTCCTCTGCCGAAAGCAATTGGGAGTGATAAGGATTGGTGCTTTCCCCACCAATATCCAGAATATCAGCCCCGGCCTTAACGAACTCAAGAGCCTGGGCTACGGTTTTATCCAGGTCAATCCCCAGACCATCGCCGGAAAAGGAGTCAAACGTAATATTGAGGATACCCATAATATAGGTACGTTGTCCCCAGACAAAAGACCGCCCGTTTATTATCAGTTCGCCCAGCTTTTGATTAAGAGGGTTCATTTCCCGTAGCGTCGCTCCTCCGCTTCCAGGGCGGCTTTGATGCTGTCTTCTTGATTGAAGGGTTCGGGCTCAGGTTGGGCGTTTTTGTCTGCCATAATTTCATAGAAGGGGCGTTTGGTACGGTTGGTCTCTTCGATAACCTCGTCTCGTTCGCTGACTTCGGGGCGCACCGGACGGCGCAACCGCCAGAACAGGAAAAAGAAAAGGCCAAAGGGTGGCGTAAGAATCCCGATAAAAGCCCAAACCCAGCCCCACATCCCGCGCTTGTCGGCTTCAATCCGCATCCAGAGGGCTTGCCCCAACCAGACAATAGTCAGAACCATAAACCCGCTCATCGCTCCAATATTTTTTAAGACTTGATCCCAGTTCATTTTGTTCGCTTCTTATTTTTTATTTTATTCTAAAGGTCTATGTTACGAACTCTAACAAAAAAGGCTCGTAAAGTAAACTACATCTCTGAGTGTGGCAAGAACCGAAGACATTAGGGCAAAACAGCCACTTTTTATTATCTCTGCGAGCCTTCAAACTAACAATTCCCAAAAATTAATTCAGCCGCCTAAAATTACACTTGTAAAGCCACCGTTTATCCTATATAATACGCCCGAATTTTCAGGGAAAAAATAAACGTAACTTACCTAAAAAATGCAAAGTTGGAACTAACATATGAAGCAGTACCATATCCATACCATCGGCTGTCAGATGAACGTAGCCGACTCCATCCGTATCGGTACGGCTCTGGAACAGACGGGCTATACCTATACTGACCAGCTCGACAATGCCGATGTAGTGGTCGTCAACACCTGTGCGGTGCGCCAACGAGCCGAAGATAGTGCGGCGGGCAAACTCAGCCAGATTTCAAACATAAAGCGCAAAAACAAGAATCTAGTGGTAGCGATGACGGGTTGCATGGTGCCGCCCAACGAGGAAGGCAAAACCGGCCTTTACAAACGCTTCCCGGTGATTGATTTGCTGTTTGACACCCTCGACCCGCAACGGTTGGTAGAAATCCTGCCGGAACGTAGCGAACAGCCAAACAGTGGTTTAAGTATTCAGGGCAAAATCGGCATTACGGCTTACGTCTCGGTGATTTACGGCTGCAACTATACCTGTAGCTACTGTATCGTACCGTTGCGGCGGGGCAAGGAGATGAGCCGCCCCATCAGCGAGATAGTGGAAGAAATCCGGGGCTATGTGCGGCGGGGAGTACGCGAGGTGACGCTACTTGGTCAGACCGTAGATGCTTATGGTCACGACCTGCCAGACCGTCCCGACCTGGCTGATTTGCTCCAGGCCATCAACAATATTGAAGGTTTGTGGCGCATTCGTTTCCTGACCAGTCACCCTAAAATGATGAGCTACAAAATGATTAAGGCGGTGGCAGATTTACCCAAAGTTTGCGAATATTTCAGCCTGCCAATTCAGCACGGTGATGACGCAATCCTGAAAGCCATGAAGCGGCCTTATACTGTGGCCTTCTACGAAAAATTAGCCCAAACCGTGCGCCAGACTGTGCCGGATGTTTCGATTTCCACTGATATTATAGTGGGGTTCCCCGGCGAAACCGATGAACAGTTTGTAAACACCTATCGAATGCTGGAACGATTACGCTTTAATGAGGTGCATGTGGCAGCTTATTCGCCGCGCCCTGGCACGCTTTCTGCCACCTACGAGGATACTGTCCCACCCGATGTCAAACGGGAGCGATTACAGGCGGTAGAACAGTTGCAAGAGCGGATTGCCCTGGAAAATAGTCAGAAGAGTGTAGGTAATACTTATGAAATACTGGTAGAACGTCTGGAGAAAGGACGCTGGCACGGACGTACCCGCACCAATAAACCGGTATTTTTCGATAACCCGCCCGGCCTGGAATATGAGGGGTTCGATTGGCGAGGAAAGTTGGTGGATATAGTAATTGACCGGGCCGGGGCCTGGTCGCTGACCGGACATGTGGAAGGCACTACGCCCCTGGCCCAGCCCTTTGAAGAAGTAGAAGCTTGCGCCCCCGCCCCGATGAGCGGACGGAGCATACCGTTGGCAGTAGCAAAAAAATAACGATTATTAAGGATGTAGTTTCACCTATTATGGCTGAAACTAAAGTTGAGGTAAAAAATTGACCCAATATCAACCGGATGACAAAAGTCGAATTAAACGTCAGAAAACTGACTCGGCTATTCGATTGGCTCTCGAAGGAAAATGGGAAGATGCGGTTAATGTTAATCAGGAGTTGCTGAACATTTTCCCGGATGACTCTGAAACTCTAAACCGTTTGGGCAAGGCTTTCCTGGAACTCCGACGGTTTAGCGAGGCCAAAGAGGCTTACGAGAAAGCCTTAAGAACTGACCCAGGGAATTCGATTGCCCAGAAAAACCTGAAACGTTTGGCTGAGGCGATTGCTGATGCCGCCAAAACCGCCTCAAAAGGTGGGCCTGCCCGTCCGGTGTCCACTCGAGAGAAGGCCGCCGCAAACCCAGGCGCGTTTATCGAAGAAACAGGCAAAACCGGGGTTACTTCATTGTTAAACCTGGTCGAGCCGGTCATTCTTGCTAAATTGACCGCCGGAGATGTGGTTTATCTTGATATAGACACTAAAAACCAGATATTGCGGGTAAAAAATGAGGATGGCGAGGTATTGGGTCAAATCGAGCCCAAGTTAGCCCTGCGCCTGATTCGTTTCCTGGATGGTGGCAATCGTTACGCGGCGGCTGTTACCAGCGTAACCGAGAAGCAATTGACCATTATTATTCGTGAGGTCTACCAGCACCCCAGCCAGCGTGGTCGTCTCAGTTTCCCAGCCAAAACTGTCGCTGCTGGATATCGGCCTTATATCAAAGACACCGTATTACGCTATGGCCTTGAGGATGAGGACGAAGGTTTTGACGACAATGATTCAGATGATGGCGACGCTGACGATGGCGATGAGGAGTCTGATATGTCGGATGACTTCGTGGAAGAGCCGGAAGAGAACGAAATTTAGCTACTAAAACGCAAAAGTCATAATTCTCAAAAAATAATTCCCCCTTCGTTGTCCTGGCGAAGGGGGATAATATCATGCAGAAAAACCTCCGATTTAATAGTTTCTTTTTAGTTAGATTGTACCTCCTGTTCTTTTGTATCTTCCTGGATTTTAACTGCCAATAGTTAAAACACATTCAGCTAATTAGATTTTGCATCATGCCGCTTTTTCAGAATAATCTCTGTCTTTATCACGTACCAGGGTGTAGGGCCGCAAAAATTGTGCCGGTTTGTAGTTGATGAAGGCTGGCGGAACAAAACCGCTGCCCAGAGTATTTAGTGGCCCAAACATGGTTGCCAGACTATTCAGTGCGGCAGGGTTAGTGCTGTCGTCCCATTTGCCAGTGTTTAAGCGTTGCTCCAATGTTTTGAAGGCGGCTAAGGTCTCTGCCGGAGTAAAGGAACAATGTCCTGCCCGCTGAACATATATCTGCCGCAATAGGTGCTGGTTACCCGCCTGGCGCACCGCCTGGGCATAACTTTGTTCATTCTGTACCTGAACCAGACCATCCCCGGTAGTGTGCATAGTAAGGACCGGAATATCTATCTCTCCGTTGAATACGATGTTTTTCTCCAGATATTTAACGGCTTTAGGATTTGGGTGAATACGGGGAGCTTTTTCCAAAGTATTGAGGTCTTTTTCGAGGCTTAATCCGGCGACTTTATAAAGCGCTTTCACCTCATCTTTATTGACTGATTTGGCAAGTTGCTCCTCATAGTCCACTCCAGTATTCCAGGAAGGGTTACCACCCGCTCTGGCTTCCAATTCAGCTCGGAAGGCAAAAGCGAAGGGGAAATCAACTTCCCGGTCCCATAAGTATTGATAATACTCACGGGCAGCGTAATCGGTAGCAGCGGGTTCTGGTGAAGCTGGATCAATCCAGCCCGGCAAATCATTCATTGCAGCGGCTAAGGCTAATCTTGCTCGTCCCTGTGGTGTTGCTTGTGCTGCCTCAAGCAGTGCCCAGGCAGTCGGCAGATTATTAGGGTTGGTTATGTTGACCAATTGTAAGTCAGGGTTAGTGGGTGCAAACAAAGTCTTGAAGACAAAGGCTGCATCCAATCCGGTATTCCATAATCCCGCTCCACCGCCTAAAACCCCGCACATTGGCAAGGCTGCATCAAAGCGGTCAGGGTATTTTTGTACTAACCCGGCAGTAATCATTCCGCCGAGCGAATGCCCCCAGGCTATTGTACGGGTAGGGTGCCCCACATTTTGGTTAAACCAATCCAGCACTGCAATCTGGCTTGGAAAAGCTTGTTCCAGAGCCCAACCAGTGCCGTAGTAAGAGCCTGCCAGGGCATAACCCTGTTGCAGTAAATACGCTCCGGTGTATGGGTCGCCTACATCCTCTGGGCCGTTACTGGAACCGGGGTTCTTGTAACCATGGCTGTACAATAACAGGGTTCCGTTCCAGTTATCAGGTTTTTCAATCAGATAGGTTGATCCATTAGTATAGGTAGTAACACCTGCGGCTTTCACCGCTCCGGTTTCAATAAATAAGTTACACATGAGTGTCAAAGCCAATACTAGCACTATTGACAATCCAAATTGTGCAAAAGGTTTCGGTCGTAAGCCGAAATGCTTGGTTGTATTCCTCATTTTCTATCTCCTTTGATAGTACAACTATTTTGTATTTTGCCGAGGAGGACCCCTATTCGCACATCTTTGTGTCCCTTCCACCTAAATGGGGGGACTGGTTGGTAGATTTAATCATTTGAAGGATAGTGAGTAACGGTTTTGACTTGTTATCCATTACTCACATCTATTTACTACATGTTAGGAGATGGTGATACTTCCTAAATTGGTTTTCACCTTTAGGGTTGGGCCAGTGCCAGCCGTAATAAGGTGCTTAGTCTCCTGTAGAATCGTCCCACCTACCCCTAACTGGTAATTCACACTACCCAGACTGGTGGTAGCATCAATCCGCACGGCGGGATTCGGGCCAAAGCGTAGGATGATCGAGCCATTTTGGGTCTCGATGCTGCCGTCAGTAGTTTGTTGCAGGGCGTTACCCAGTTCTATACTGCCATTGCTGGATTTTACCCGCTCAATGTTAAGGGTACTATTGTTGGCTATAATACGGCCATTATTGGTTTCAGCCCATATTTGTGCACTTACATTATCCAGGTTTAGTTGACCGTTTTGGTCGTGCAATTCAACTCGGGCGGCCTTAACCTGACCTACCGAAATGGTCCCATTGTCGCTTTTCAGCTGATGACGAGCCTGACTATTATTCATATCAAGCAGCGTAACCGCTCCATTACTGGTTGTCAGGTTGGCGACCATATTGGTTGGGGCGGTTATATCAATATCCACCCGATTATTGCCAAAGGTGATTCCAAAAATGTTGTACTTACCGGTAACAATGATATCGTTGCCTTTTTTCTCAACCCGGTAAGTAATGCGGTCAAAGGCATTACTATCCGAACTGCTGCTATATTTGGTGGTATTAACCGTCACGACGCTGGTATTTGCCAGACCTCGAACTCGCACAAAGCCATTATCATTATTTACCTGGATAACCCCGACTGTACCCCCGGTATCGAAGGTTTGAGGGGGTTGTACCTGGGTTTGGGCGGGTTCACCAATATTGACGTCAGCGCGAAAGATAGACCGTAACCCTTCCGGTTGAGCCATCACTATCCAAATTGCTAGCCCAATTTCCGCCACCAGAAACAGGAAGAGAATAGGGCCAACTAATTTTCGCATATCAATTACCTCCTTAGTTCTTAAAACTCGGCTTTGAGCCCTCTATTAACTATCCGTTGAACTAATATAAGGCTCAAGTAGCGGCCCTGACTATTTATGTTCTACCAGTTCTGACTCCTTCATTGGCGGCTCCGGTTGAGGGTTCAACTGTCCGCTCGGCGTATAACTGGTGGTTGGTATATAGGTGGGTGTCGGCACGCCCATACGCTGCATTTCGGCATCAATCATTTTCTGGCGAGCAGCCCCATTGTCCGGGAAAACGTAGACTGCCAGGAAATTGAATAGTAAGCCCATACCCCAACCGCCTAGTGTCCAGACAAACCAGGGGTAATACCAGTTCCAGGTAGTGCCATCCCAGCAAGTCATCAGGTAAATGCCAATCAGGAAAGCGTTTACCACAATATAACTCGCCAGATGCCAGTAGAATCCCATTTTTGCTTTTACTCTTTTTTCAGCCTCTTTATAGGCATCAAAATAACGTTGGTCATTTCTCATATAGTTGCTCATTTCTTAACCTCCCTTTGGTCGTCTACCAATTCCCGGAGACGGTATAGGTATTAAATAGTTTTTGGCCCCAGGTCTGGTTATCAGCATCAAACAACGCCCATAGGAATCCTAGACAAAGAACCAGGCCGTTGACGGCATAGCCAATTGAATAATGAAGCAGGTAGGTTTGGAGGCTAGGTTTGTTCCCATCGGCAGTCACCAATTTAATAGACATTATTTTCTTACCCACAGTGTTACCAGCCAAATAGGTGTAACAGAACCAGGCGTACAAGGCCCACATTACGATTGAGGCTCCTAACGATGGGGCATTCCCTAACCCAAAGAACATTCTCGACCAGGTTAGGGCTAGAATGCCTGTCAAAATACCTGTGGGAATCCCGATGAGCACGCAATCAATAGCGATAGCTAACAGACGTGGAAAAAACCCCGCCAACTGACTCCGCACCTGATAGTAATAGTTTGGAGGCGGCGCAGAAGGCTGGGAAGGGGGTGATTCATAACTGTTTTTTGGTGGGAAATATTCGGGTGGGGGTGGGTATTTCGGAACGTAATATTCCACCGGGTTTTTTTCTGAGTTTTTTGGCTCAAGTTCCTGTTTGTAACTCATAGCATGCCTCCGTTGCAGGGTTGCTTATTCCGGGCGTGTAAATCTCCCAGCTTTGGCTGCTGTATCTGTTGTTATTATGAAACGAAAGGGTCAAAATAATAATATATATTGGTAGAAATTTTATGAATTTAGCGGAAACTAAAATTTATAGTAGGAAGTCGGCTATTTTCTTGCTCTACAATCAAAGAGCTGCATCTTGAGGAGCTGGGGAGAGGTTTGCCACTTTTCGGGGGCAATCGGCTGACATGCGCTACTAACCCATTGCGTGAGGGCGTTGGTATAGCTGGTAACGAAGGGCCTGCCTGATTCGGCAATATCCTGAGCGTAAAAGCTCTGAGCCTGACTTTCGCTGAGATTAGTGGCAGGAATAAGGAAAAAATGAACCTCACTTCTGGCTACCCGCGCCGCTAACGACTCCGGCGTGAGGATAGCGGAATAGCCTGTGTAACCGCCCATAGCCATAGTTGGTCGGTTAGTGGCAAGGTAAATCGCGGCGGCATCATCTATAGCCGAGGTTGCCAGCAGAAAAAGCTCATTTCCATCCTGGGTTTTCAGGTAAGTCAGGAGTTGAGGGTCAGGGGCGGGTACCAGATAATGGCCCTTTGCCTGGGGTTCAGGGCCGGAAAGAGGAAACTCCCCCGAATTAATCGGGCGTAACGACACGCTTACCCACCAGAGCGGCACAATCAGCAGAGTAGAAAATACGATGCCACTGATAGCAAAGAGGTAAATTCGGAAGATAGCCTGTTTTTCAAACCGGGGCCTTAATAATCGCAAACCAACCAGCACTAGCGTTCCCGCCGCCGTGACCCCGCTTAGAAAGGCTATTTGCCAATCATTTGATGCCAGATAATCAAACATTATAATGATTTGTTCTGTCCCGGTGGCGCAAAAAGCTATTGCCAGTAGCCAGCCACGCCAGCCTTTTTGGAGGCTGTCCTGCCAGAAAACCACAAACCCTTTGGCTGCCAGCGCGCAAACCGCTGGGGCCAGCACCGCCAGATAATATTCATTAAAGCGCAGAGCCACACTAAAAAATATTCCGGCGGTTACTAACCAACCGCCCCAAAATACCAAACTATATTCCAGGGGTGATAATCCTGCTTTACCCCGATTTCGCCACCATTGCCGCCAATCTTTGTTCCAGGATAGAGCTACTAAAGCCACCAAAGCTAAAGGTAAAAACCAGCTAACCTGACTACCGAGTGGCGGTTGAAAAAGGCGGATTGGGCCGGGGTCGCCCTTGTCATGCTTAATTACCGGGGCTTTCCCATTATAAGATGGTTCGCCGAAAAGCCGTTGCAGACCATTGTAGTTAAAAGTGAGGTCAAATTCTGAATTGGTCAGGGTTGAGTCCACATAGGGGCGTTGCGTGGCGGGGGTCAGGTCAACCAGCGTTATCCAGGCTACCGCTATTCCCAGCATTAACAACAGCATCAGACCAATGTGGCGGAGGCGGGTGCGCCAGGGTAGCGAAACGCTGACAAGATAGGTCAACACAAAAACAGGCACCACTAACCAGGCTTCCAGCCCTTTGATATTAAAACCCAGCCCAATAAATAGCCCAGCCAAAAGCAACCACCCCAGGCTTTTGCCCTCAATCGCCTGGAAAATAGCCCAGCTTGCCAGAAGCAGCGAAAGCACTACCAGACTTTCCAGGATATTGGAGCGATTAGATACCAGGTTAATGGGCGAAGTTGCCAGCAACGCCGCCGCCATAAACCCTGCCAGCCCACCCCAAACCTTCCTGACTAAAAAATATAATAGCCCCACCGAGGCTACTCCCGCCAATACCTGCGGCAACATCAAGCTAAAACCGCTAAAGCCAAGAAGTTTGGCACTGGCGGCCTGAATCCATAATCCCACTGGTGGCTTATCGACGCTGACGAAACCCACCGGGTCAAAGGATAGATAAATGAAATTTCGCCAGGAAGTTAACATACTCTTGACGGCGGCGGCGTAGTAGGTGTTGCCATAGCCATTTTCGGCAAGCGCGAAAAGGTTCAAGCCTGTTGTGCAAAGCAATAGCACTATTAAGGCCAAAAACTCCCGAATGGGAATCTTTGGCCTGATTTTCACGCTAGATTGGAGGAGCGACATAACCATTAAACCCTTTTGGACTAACGGTGTCCTGGAGTTGGCTCTGGCTCCTTCTCGTCTTCAGTTGGGGTAGATGAAGGCGAAGGCTTAACGGTTGGGGTAGATGAAGGCGGCTGGGTAGGCGGCACAGGGGTAGCCGGAACCGTATTTGTGGCGGTAGCCGTTGGTATAGAGGTAGCTTCAACCTCGGTAGTTCGTACAGGCGTTGGTGAGCTCGTTGGCTCTGGCTTTTTGGTAGCGGTTGGGGCGGGTTTAGGAGTCGTGCGTACCACCACCGGAGCGGTTGTTTTTGTTGCGGTAGCAGTCGAGGCCGCCGTAGTAGGGCTGGGGGTTGGTTGGCTGGTGGGGCTCGGCTCGGCTGTTGGTTCAGGCGTTGCCACTGGCGCAGGAATAACTAAAGTAGTCACTGTAGCTATTTCAAGGGTCGCCGTAGCCACTGGTGGGGGTGTTGGGGTAGCTTCTTCAGAGGGGCGAGTGGCGGCGGCTGGAATGGTCGTAGGTAACATGGGGGTCTCTGGTCTGGTAGCAGCATAAACAACTACCCCAACGGCAATAAATAAAAACACCACCACAAAGGCCTGCTGAAATCCCAGGAATAACTGCCAGCCCATTCTCTGGCGCGGCTCAAGGGTGCGTTGTAAAGGTTTGGCCTGAATTTTAGGCGCAACCACCGGAGCAATCGGAGCGGCTTTAGCGATTTGAATAGCGACTGAGTTTTGCAGTTGCTGTTTAAGACTAGCCGCCAGAATTAGGCGACGCTGTTCAGGAAAATTAGTATGGGGTAAGGTGCGGGATTGGTCGGCTATTTCAATCAACGAATTCAGGCGCATGGCTTCCTCGAAAGAGTTGACTTCGTTAACCTTGTTGCCTTCCAGGGCTTTTTCAAAAATATCTTCCCAACGCTTTTCATTATTCATAAGAGTTTACCTGTGTGTTTTCCTTGCTGATTACCCGTTTATTCGCCGTTATTATCCAGAATAGCCCTTAAATTTCGCACCGCCCGATACTGCAAACTTTTGATAGAGGCGGTTGTTTTATCCAACATAAGTGAAACCTGCTCCAAACTATTTCCTTCAATAAAACGGAGAATAAAAACTGTCCTTTGGTCTTCCGGCAACAAGGTAATTGCCTGTTTTAACTCATCCCGGTCTGCAATCCGGGTTGCCATCTCCCCGCCATCGGCTGCCCCCCAATCACTAGATGGTCGTGCCTGGGGTTTCTCGTCCCAATTAACTGAGTCTATTGAGACGCTACGATATTGATTACTATCGCGAAAATGGTCTACCAGTAAGTTATGGGCAATCCGATAGACCCAGGATTTAAAAGGGGCTGTCCCTGGTTTGTAACTGCTAATTTTTTCGATAATCCGGGCAAAAGTTTCGCTGACAATATCTTCCGCCAGATGATGATTACCACTATGATAGTAAATATAGTTATGCAAACGATCAGCATAACGCTCCAACAACTCATCTACCGCCTCAGCTTCAAAGTTTTGTAGCCGGGTTACTAGCTCGTTATCGTCCATTGGTTTCATTAATTTGGATTGGTTGCTTTTATAGTAACTAATCATCTCAGCCACCGCTAATTTCGTGCATAACCCCAGTGCGGACGAAGAAGCGTGTTCCGGTTAGAAATACCACAATAAAGCCAGTAATAAGATAAATGGTTAACATCCAGGGACTTTTGCTATCAGTTCCCGCCATTAACCCGTGCATGAATCCCCCGGCAAACACCAGAAAACTCAGGTAATGGGTCATTCGCCAGAGTTTATAGCCCAATTTCCCCGAAAGGTAAAAGCTGACCACCACCGCGATTGCGCCATACAGACTCAGCGTGCCAATTCCCGTCCAGAGCGGGCGATAGGAAGTATCAAAAGGAATCAACATCTGGGCAAAATCCATTTTGATATAGCGGTCCAGCAACAAACCTGCAATATGCAAGGCACTAAAAACTAGCAAAGAGAGCGAAAAAATCCGGTGTAAATAAACAATGCTGGCTCGATGGAAAATACTGTCGGTCATCCGCAAGCTAACCAGCAACCCTAGCGTTACACTGCAAAAGACCAGTAGATAGGTCACAATTCCGGCGACACGAGCTAATATCCAGGGGCTTTGATCGGCTAACCCTTTGCCAACATCAGTACCAAACCGTTGTTGCATAAAATTAGTCCAGCGTTGCCCCGGCAACTGGGCAATTATGTCGCCGTTGCTGGGGTTGCTCAACCAGAAGCCGAACAGGAAAACCCCAAATACCAACAGGGCCACTAGCAAATTACCCATAATCGCCCGTCCATGCTTACGGACGGGAGTTTGGGCCGAGGCTGGAACCACCAGCACCCGGCGACGGTCTTTGAAAAGCGGATGTTCGAGCATTTCATTTTTCTGGCTCATAATGCTACAGCTTGCCTTTCCTCATTATAGCTGGAAAATAGTTCCTCGGTATAGGAAATAAATAATGCTTTGCAATCGGATTGTTGTTCAATGAATTTTCGCCCTTCCAATGGGCCAAGTATAAGGGCGGTTTTTGCCAGGATATCCGCCTGTCGGGTGGTTGGAGCGATTACTGAAACCGCCGCTAACCCGTTATCTACTGACAAATTAGTGCGGGGGTCTATCAAATGGTTAACCTTGCGTCCACCAGAACCCCAACTGCGTTTAGTAGTGGCGGAGGTAGCCACCCCACTGTTAGTGGCCCGTAAAGTGGTGATATTTCCGTTCAAAGTAATCGGGTTCAACACGCCTACGGGCCAATCGTTCATATCTTCGGTATAACTACCGCTAATATACATATCCCCACCAGCATTGACCATAAAATTATCAAATCCATGTTGTCTTATCAGTTGGGCGGCGCGGTCTACGGTCATTCCTTTGGCGATTCCTCCCAGGTCAATTTTGACTTGTGAGTTCAGGGTTATAGTGCGTGTGGTCGGCTCCAGCTTAATATCTCGATATGAGCCGTTGATGGTAGCCCTGGTCAAAACCACAGGCCACAAACTATCCTTGCCAATTAACTCAAAACTTCGGTCATAGCCTGTGTGTTCAAGGGCTTTCAGGATGGTTGGGTCAAAAATTCCTTCAGTTAACTCTGCCATTTTTACGGCTTCAGCAATGGTATTAAAAAGTAAGGGGGAAGCCCAGACAATTCGCCCGGCGGCGTTTAAGCGTGAGAGCTCACTTTCCGGGCGAAAACGGCTTAAGCAGCTTTCAGCTTGAAAGAACAATAATTTAATTCTCCCTGCCAGGTCACTTAATCGCTGGTTAGTATATTTCAGGTTGGCAGCTTTGACCCTGGAATAGATATATAACTCGATATCGGTATTCATGGCCCTGAAATCTGTCACAATTGCGGCTTGTTCCATCTTAACTCCCCTTAACTACTTCACTTTCAATTACTTTCGTTATCGCTTCCCTAAAACCAGATTGAGCGGCTGGCAAAAACT
The DNA here is from genome assembly GCA_038207495.1 of Chloroflexia bacterium. GTDB lineage: Bacteria > Chloroflexota > Chloroflexia > Chloroheliales > Chloroheliaceae > Chlorohelix. Next base: position 16,965 of record JBBQZS010000034.1, on the reverse strand, counting down.
GAGTCTTTGCCAGTCGCTCGGAGCCATTCTTACGAAGGCTTAGTAGTTGGTGGTGGCGGCGGCGGCGGTTTTGGCGTGGCCGTTGGCGGCGGTTTGGGTGTGGCCGTCGGTGGTGGTGGCGGTGGCGGCGGCGCAGTTGTAGTCACGGCAGGTGGCGGCGCACTGGTGGTATTGGCGGGCGGTGGTGGCGCAACTGTTGTGTTTGCCGGTGGTGGCGGTGGCGCACTGGTAGTATTGGCGGGCGGCGGCGGCGCAACGGTAGTGTTTCCCGGCGGTGGCGGCGGCGCACTGGTGGTGTTCTTCGGATTACTCGGCACGCTTGACGTACTACCCGGCGGTGGAGCAATCGGCACTGAGGTAGGGGCTGGGGCAGAATTGCCGCCTGGTGCTCCAGGGGCGGAAGAAGTCGGTTTTATAGTAGCTCCCGGTGCTGCATTTACCGCAACTTTCGCGGCAGTAGTGGTAACAGCTTGCCCGGTTGTGCTGACGGCGGTAGTAGTAGGGTTATCGGTGGTGGGCGAAGGTGTCGCCGCGTTGGCGTTAGTAGTGGCATCAGTCTTAACAGTATCAGTAGTTGCCGTCGTACTATCAGCCGCCTGGGTCACATCGGTAACATTGTCACTTTCCGGCGCGTCAGGCGCGACGGTAGCAACCGCCGCCGGAGCAGCGTCATTTGACTTGCTGGCGGCACTTACGGCTAGAGTATTGCCAATCTCATGCCCGATTTGATAGCAGAGCAGGGCGAAAATCAGGCAGATTAAACCAAAAGCAAAAATGTTGAGGCGTAATAATCCCGGTGCGGCTTTAGGCTTTTTTCGTTTTGGTGGATTAGTATCCATAGTTCTCATTGTTCGTTTCCCTCATAATCTCCAAGAATAATATAAGTCCTAATCGTTACCCGGCGGTTCGGGAGTTTCGGTAGGTGGCGGTGTTCGCGTGGGCGGTCGGGTTGGTGTTGGTGTCGGCGCACGAGTTGGCGTTGCCGTCGGCGGTTTTGGCGTAGCTGTGGCTGGCACTGGCGTAGCAGTCGGCGCACGAGTTGGCGTAGCCGTTGGTGGGACAGGTGTTGCCGTCGGCGGTACAGCCGTAGCTGTGGCTGGTACGGGTGTGGCGGTCGGTGGTACGGGCGTAGGAGTTGCTGCCTCAGTAGTTTTAGCAGCCGTAGTATTAAAAACCACCGACGATGTGGTTGTTTCCACCTGGATTGATTGAGCTTGCAAACTTGAAGTATCGGCGGCTGGGGCGGGGGTAGTGGCAATTAACGGCGCAAATACCTGTCCGGCAGACGGGGCGATAGCTTGCAAAATCGAAGACAGCGAAGTAGTTACTTCTTCCACGGTTGGCGCGGCTACCTCTGGCTCGGTGGCGGGTAGGGTCGTTTCACTAACGCCTTTGGTGGGAGTGTTCAGGGCTTTAGCTGGTTTGACGGTAGTTTTGGCGGCGGTGGTAACGACTTGCGCAACGTTTTGGGTTTGGGGTTGGGCAGTATAAATGCCGGCACTGGAAATCCCGAAGGTAAAAGCCAAAATAAACAGGATGCCCAGGATTAACCCTGGCAAAAAGGCTTTTATTTGAGCCATAGATTGCAAATCTCCTTTTCGTTCCGTTTCAGGACATATATTGAGCAAATATGTGGAGGTTTCCTATACGATATCCCTAAACGAAAAAAAGGGGCGAAAGTATCACCCCTTTTCACGAATTTTGCAATTTGGTACTATTTGGCTACATGGCGCGTCAGAAGCGGTTAAAAACCCAAGTTTTTGCCCCTGATAATCTGCCCCCTAAACCCGCCCGGCGACAATATAATTATAGCTGGCAAGCACGTTGATTAACCCCGAACCATAGTTGCTATCAGGCCCAACTGCACCCAGGTCAAGAGCCGCCGCCGAAAGGGCTGTTTCTAGCTGAGTCACTGTCAGATTATGATTGTAACTGAGCAGAAGAGCAATTGCCCCGGTAACATGAGGTGCCGAAATTGAGGTTCCCGACACCTTTTTGTAGGTCTTGAATAAATCTGCCGTATTCACCGTTACACCGGGTGCAACCACATTCGGGAAAATTCGGCTGGTAGTACTGCCGCAGGTGGTTGGTCCCCGACTGCTGTAGGCATAAATCAGTTTGCTATTATTAACCGCCCCCACCGAGAAGGCTTCAGGCAAATTAGCCGGACTGACGCTGGTGTTGGCATTTGGCCCATAGTTACCAGAGGCAAACACCGGGGTTACACCAACCGCCAGCAGAGCTTGCAGGTCAGCTTGGAATTCCAGACTGCAACCGGGAGTACCCATTGCCCAGGAGTTGTTTACCACGTTTGGCAAGCCCCCCGGATTGTTAGGGTCGCCATTCGGGTTTAACAGCCATTGGAAGCCCTGGTGAATGGCGGTAGTGGTCGCAGTACCGCTATCGTTGAAGATTTTAACGGCAATCCACTTGGCCTGGGGAGCCATCCCGATTTGTTTAACACTCCCGCCAACTATAACCCCCATTGACTGAGTACCGTGACCGTTCGGGTCATAGGGGGTAGTATGCTGGTTGTAAGGATCATACCAACTATTGGTACCGCCCCGATAGCTGCCGCTCAACTCCGGATGAGTGTAATCCACCCCGGTATCCATATTCGCCACTACAACGCCCTGACCCGAATAACCCAAACCCCACATCGCCGGGGCGTTCACCAAAGAAATATTTGGCTCAACAATACCAGTCGCCAACGGAACAATAGTCTGTTTAGCCGGAGCCTGAGTGGTCGTTTCTAATACAATAGTACCGACTTCCGGCAATTTGGCTACCTGAGAAATGACATCAGGGGTAGAGGTAAAAGCTACGGCATTACGAATCCACAGAGGCGTAACGTCTTTAGTTTTGCCCATAATAATACTCTTGCTTAAGGCTGCCTTAACTCCGGCCTGGGTATCATCGGCTTTCTTCTTGAGAGCCTTAATCAGGTTCTTTTGGGTATCAGCTTTATCTTTACCCTTGATATTAGCGGCCTTTTCCTCGTCGGCTAGATATGCTACTACCTTAACCTGGTCATTTGGGCCCAACCCTGCCAGGGTTTTAGCCAGTTCGCCATCTATTTTTGAAGATTGTTCCTTCGCCTCAACACTGGAAACGGTGGCACCTGCGCTTAAAAACAGGCTCATCAGGATGACTGTGATGGCGACTATACATGCTTTTTTCATTGTTGCTCCCTTCGTTCTGCCTGGGTAGTTCGTGAAGTTGTAAAACCTCGTAAAAGTGTAAAATTCCAGGATATCTTTCGGCTGATTAGCCGCCCGCCTATTGCCGCGAAAGTCAGTAACGTTAGCAGGGCTGCGCTCAGGTTCAAAATTGGGGCAAGTGGCTGATTTGAGACCAGTATCGCCCTTTTCTGAATACCTTCTTCGCCAGTATTAACCGACCATGGGATGGCAACCTGGGCATCAGCCATTCCGGGTCTGCTAACCACCAAAGAAATTTGCCAGTTACCCGCTTTGTTCAGATTTCCCCCGGCTATCTGGTAGCGACCTTCGCCTAGCACTTCGGCATTGAGGGAAATGGCTTCGGCTTGCCCCGGTGCTACAAGCTGGATTTTTACCGCCTGAATTGGGGCGGGGGCGGGGCGGCGGGTGTTATAAGCCCCGATTGAAATAAAGTTTTGACCGGGGCGGTTAGGCTTGACGGTCAGGTTTATAACCAGGTCGTCTACCTTCCCCGAATAGCTTGGTGTCGCCTCAACTTTTGAAGCGGGTTCAAACTCCGGCCCAACGGCTGGTTGGGAAGTGCCAAGTAAAGCGGCTAAAAATATTACTCCTACTCCTGCCATTGCTTCCACCAGAATTGTCCGGCGGAGAGTGCGCGAGGAAAGCGGTTTCCAGTTAGGTGGCTTTCTTAGAAACCAACCCAGGCTTCGGGCTACTCTAGGGTGCAGGGCGGCGGCGTTAAACAAGCCGATTACCGCCACAAACAACACCAGATAGACTTTTAAAATCAGGGTTTGACCATACTGCGTAACTAGCAGGGCATCCAGCGAGGCCACTTGCTCCCCGCTTTTGTATAACCCGGTAGTAATGACCGCCGCCAGACTTATAGCCGCCACAATTCCAAAACGGCCTAGCCCTTCTCTGGCTAAAATATTTTCCGGGCCACTTTTGCGTAGTAGCGGCCCAATCGCCACCACTAAGGCCAGCAACCCGCCCATCCAGACGCTTGCCGCCAATAAATGAAGCGCGTCAATCGCCATACTTAAGGGGCTTGACCCGCTTAGAGGACTATGACCATTGAGAGATTGGGCCAGGAGCAAGCTCAAAGCCAGTAACCCGATTGTCGGGTAAAAAAACCGCTTAGTTTTGGTTTGGAATTTGCCTAAAAGTACGATGGCAAGTAAACCCAGCACTACTTCGCTAACAATCCAACGCCAGCCATAAGCGGTTCGGAAGATAATTGTCCACCAGCCTGTGAGGTTATTCTCTCCCGAAAAGCTTTGACTCACCAGAAGCCCGACTCCCGCCCCCAGAGCCAATAAACTCGACCAACCCGCCACTTTTAACATTCTTTGTCTGGCCTGATTTTCGGCCTGGCTAGTTTGGGCGTTAAGAGGACGCGCGGGTGGAAAGATAAAGAATAGCAGGGCCAGCCCCCCGATTACCCCCGAAATACCTGCAAGACTCAGCCAACGGCTAACTACTTCCGTAGGTTGAGGCGAGGTATCGGCCTCTTTTCGGTCAAACTGTTTTAGCGAATGATTAACCCCAAAAATGACTGTCCCGGAAATCTTGTGCAGGTCGTCCGCCGAGCGGGATTGCCAGTCCAGTCGATACGCCTGGGGCGGCAATTCCGGCAGGTCAATTTCTAGCACCATCGCTTTTCGAGTATTGAATTCCTCTATCGCTTCTTTGGTTCTCTGGGCATCAATCCTAAAACCCGTTACTGCGACCTGCCGCCCATCGCCATCCACTAGATTGATGCTGGTAAAATCCAGCTCGATAGTATCGTTAAACCACAAATGAGCCTGTCTGGGCGATTCGGTCAGGGTCGAAGCGTCGCCCGGATCAGTCCGCAGCAATACCGCGTGGGCCGAAGCGGTCGCGATATTGCCAAAAAGAACCAGAATTAATATCAAGGCTGGAAAAATGGTCTTTTTTAGCGACCTAAAATTATTAGCTCTCAACTTAGCCTCCGCCCTACCTTACCCAACTTACTACTACCAGGCTGTGACATGTTCAAGTTTTAACTCATCGTTAAACAGGACAGTAACGGGCGTGTTTGGCTTTATCGCGCCCTTGGTATTGCGGTAGAGCAGAAAATAGGTCGTCCCAGCCGTTAGCGAGTGACGGGGCGGCATCATCGCGGCTGAGTTGATATAAACCTTGCTATCTTCGGTTGCGAGGATTGGCATCGTGCTGGTATCCGACATCATGCCAAAGGCTTTAGCCGGGTCAAGAATTACAAATCTGAAATCTACCATTCCACCATCGGCGGTAACGGCAATTTGGGAGATACGAATTCCCCACTTGTCTTCAATCGCCGAGCTGGTCGGCACCGGGGCTAACTGCTTGACCTCATCGGTTTTGGCAGAAAAGAGCACTCCCCACAAAACTCCCGATACTATCGCTACCAGCACCGCCCCCAGGCCAAACCAGAGGGCGATGCCGCCTTTTTTAGCTATTTTCAGTTCAGTTAAATTATTTTCCATCGTTCAATTCCTCGTTCCAGTTTCAATTTTCAATATCTATATCCTGATTCGTCGTCTCAATTCTGATATTTCAGGCCCCAGGCGGGCTGCCTGAGACCCAAAATGTGCTAAATTGAAACTTGGAACCAGGTGGGCAATAGTCTTACATTGTGAAGGATTTGGCAGCACTCCAGTTGCCCGCCGCATCTTTCACCCGTACCCAAACCGTAGCACCGTTTGTCGCTGCCACCGGGCTACCGCTGGTGTTGTAGTTGTTAGTGGTACTTACCTTTGTAATAGTGAAGGCTGTACCTGAACCAGCCGCCGCCGCTGATGCACCCACCGAATACTCTGCGCCAACAATCGCGGAGGTTGGGGTTGGGTCAGTAGCATTATTAATGGTGACATTGGCTGTACAAGTACCCGCAGCACAACTCCTGTTCGATCTAGTAACAGTACCGTTTATTACTGGCGGATTTTTGTCCACCACGAAGGTTGCACTGGCAAAAGCACCCCAGTTACCTAGTGCGTCCTTGCCGTGAACATAAACGGTGTGGGTACCGGATGTCAGAGCACTCGCACTGTAACTCGCGTTATAGCTACTACCCGAAACCAGGGTTAAGGGTTGTCCAGTGCCATAACTGGCGGCGGTTGGGGCAGTATCAATAAAGAGTTCTGCTCCACCTACAGTACCAGTGGCGGCATCGGTAACGGTCGCGCCAATGGTTACGGGAGAGCTGCCGTTAGTGAGGCCGGGGGTGATTGTTACATTGCTGGTGCTAGTTCCCGGCACGTTCACAAAGGTCATCATCCCGCCATATTTGATGGTGCTGGTGGGTGAGGTGCTTTTGTACAAAATACCGTTGTCGTCCAGGTGGTTGCCCGCATTGTAAACCGGATAGAGCGAACCGATGGTGGCGGTAGACGGAACTGTTCCCAGCACGTCCAGCGAAGAGCCCGCCGGAACCGTTTCGGCTACCATTTTGTAGGAATATTTCAGAGCTTTGCCATCAACCCCGATTACCGAAGTCTGGCTAAGTCCGAGCGAACCAATCGAATGGTTAAGACTGCCCGCATTCAGATAATGCAGCAAAACTTTAGCGTTAGGAGAACCGGCGATAACTGAAGTGGTGGCAGAATACGGTTTCCCATTCACCAGCCAGTAATTAGGCTTGTAATTGTGGAAATCGTAGCTAGTCTGGGTGAACATGTTGGAGTCTAGTTCACTGAAGACCAGCACTGCCTCGTTGTTGTAATCGCTGCTGGTACCTGTGCCATAGGCGGATTTGGAGGCATCCGCCGGACGAATAACGATAGCCCCATACATTCCCATCGCCACCTGTTGTTTGCCACCAGCTACCAACAAACTGGCTTCGTAGAGGCTGGTACCAGGAGCTTTAGGGGTAAAGGTATAAGCTTTAGTTCCGGCGGTGGCAAGCCCGGTTGATTCAGGTTGGCTGCTAAGGGTAGGGAAGCTCAAACCCGTTAAGGCACTATTAGGCAGGTTGTTAACCAGCGTAACACTGACGGGCGAACTTGCCGTCCCGACAATGGTTGGGCCGGGCAGAGTAGCCGAACCCGCCGCCGGGCTGGTCGAATAACCCAGGAAGGTGATTGGGTTAGTGATACCGGGCAGGGCAATTGTCCCGGTAGTCGCGTACAGGGTGCAAGGGCTGGCGCAGCTATTCAAGGTATAGGCGGTGCGCACGGGGATCGCCGCCGTAATCGCCGCCGGACTACTGGCCAGAAGAACCAATGGTGTGGCGAAAATTAACGCCAGAAACCCCATCAGCACAATACCTGACCCAAGGATATAGCTCAATTTTACTTTCATCTTGTCAAATCCTTTTTATCTTAAGCTAAAAACCAGAATATGGGTTGCCGAACTTTGCGAAGTTCTGCTAAATTTTTCGACAACCCCCTTCCTGATTATGAGCAGGTGTGTCCTGTTGAAGTTTGGGTCGCTGTTGGTGGGTCAATCCGCTCCAAAGTAAACATACCGCCGAAACCGAGGTCATAGTTAGCGGCCTCGTTCAGAGCGTGACTATGCCAGACTTGATAATATTCACCACATTGGTTGTAAGAAGTCGTGCCGGTTGGCAGGTCGTCTTGATGGCCTAGATATGGACTACCGCTATACCAGGTTACCCCGTCCTTGTAGGTCAGGTTTTGTTGCTGGGGTAGGGTAACCGGGATTGGGTTAGTGGCTGGATTCCACTGATCCAGGTCAGTCCAGGTATAGGTTACGTCATAGGTTTGACCCGCCCCTACCAACACCAGGAACTTCTCGTAGGAAAGGTCTTCGCCGTTTGGCCCGGCAAAGGCCTGACCATCTCGCCCGATTACCCGTCCATGATTACCGTGCGGGTGGAAGGGGTGGTTGAGAGCCCCAACGTTCAGATAGCGTACCAGGGCCGGGTTAGGGTTGGCGGTGGCACTATAGGGTTGTAGACGCACCATCGAACCATAAGGCTGCTTTGGCAAGATTGGAGCACTGTTATCCTGAATGGTATCCGGGAAGCTGCGTCCGTTCAGCATCCAGTAACGGGCGTGCTGCTGGGTAATGTCATATTTTATGTTGCGCTCGACGGCTTGGTGCAGGGCCGGGTCTAACTCCGACATAATCATGGCGTATTCGTTAGCCGGATTAAACTGGCTGTCGGAACGACCATAGGCATAGTCTGGGTGACCCGCCGGGCGGACAACTAGCCCACCGAATAGCCCCATATTGACCTGTTTCTCGGTGTCTGTCCCGCTTTCATAAATGAAAGTGCCAGGATGGTCAGCCACAAAGGTATACGTGATAGTGCCAGGGCCAGCCGTAGTTTTAGCTGCCGAAACCTGAGTCAGTGAGGTCAATTGACCATTTACATCAAACTGAGGGGCGGTTGGCACACCGTTAGCCATTACGTTGGTTTGACCGGGGAAAATCATCGAAACATCTTCCGCCAGGTAGTTTTTCAGGGTAATGCTGACTACATCGCCCTGATTAACGCACAGGAATGGGCCGGGGAACTGGAAAGCACCCGCCGGAGCCGCACCCGTAACCAGGCCATAGCTCCACATAAACGAGCTATTGCCATCGGGCAGGCTGATATAGCCTGACTTGGCGGCAAGACTAAAGCTTGGGCCACTAGTGCAGACCAACCCCGTTTTAGGACTGGTGGTGGCAGCACTAACATCTTGCCCGGCTGATAAACTACCCGCTAGAATTGCACACATTAGCAGCAAAACTCCTAGCCGTAGCCCGTTCACAAATATTTTTGGTCGAAATAAAGGCATCTCAATCTCCTTTTTCTAGGCGTTAGGCGCGGTTTGTGCTAGTAATGTACCACTTGGATAGACCCGAACTTCGGTGGCCTGCCCGCCAATACCGCTATCACTCCCATTCGATAGCTGGAAAAGACCGCGATTGTAAAGCAGGTAATAGTTATAACTACCCGAAGCGTCGGTGCGGCTGTTGGGCAAAGTAGCATCGTAAGTTGGCGCAATAAAGATCGCATCCACACTTTCACCGGGTCCAAAGTAAATGGTATTTGACGTAACCACTGTGCTAACCGGGTTGAGGCGCGGGTGTCCGGTGCCGATAGACTCGCGGGAGTCGGAATACTGGTAAACAGCATCCTTGCCCACGATAGTCATATCAATACCCGGTAAGGTCATCGAAGTTTGCTGATAACTCAGACTGACAAAGCGGAGCAATACTCTATCGCCACTATTGGCTGTAACTAACGAGGAGATTGGCTGTGATTGCAATCTTTGTGCGTCGTAGCTGTTTATACCAGCCGGAGGAGTTGCAGTAGTGTAATCTGCCAATGTATCCAGGTTAGGAAGCATGGTGTCCGGGTAAGCCCGCCCGTTCATTAACCAGAAATCGGACTTGTAATCGCTCCAGTCGGTTGCCTGAATATGAGCATCGTTATAGTGCGCTGCCGCCCAAACTTCGCTCATAAACAAACTGAATTCGCGGTCATATGCTGTTGAGAGCGGGTTGGGGCTACCATCCACCGAGATGGGTTGGTTATCGTTGTAGGCATAACCCTTCGGATAATAACCACTTGCTTTCGGAGTACCCGATGGCAAAAGGTCATAACCGATAGCCGAGATTGGGGTGTTAATTAAGCTTGTCCCGCCCAGTTTGTTCTGCCCAGGCCGCACGAAAATTACCCCGGTCATACCCATATGGATATGTTCTACATCCTCAAAGTGACAATGGTACATATAAGTACCAGGGTCGTGGGGGAAGTAGAAATAGGTAAAGTCGCGGCTGACAGGCACCGCGATTGACATTTCCGGCACACCATCGAACAAGGGGATGGCATTTCGGAAACCGTGCCAGTGGATGGTGTGGGAGTCCACCAGGTCAGGGCGAATTTGTAGACCGAGATTGCCCAGGGTAATGGTGACCTTATCTTCCTCATCCACAAATAGTAAGGGTGCACTAATCTGGGCTTCGCCTTTCAGCCCGGCTACGGTATTAGCATCCAGACCAGTAGTATTGCGGAAACCAAAGGTATAAACATTTTTACCAATAGAAGCATCGGCTAGAGGGTCAGGGAAAACATTGGCTGTTCCCCCAACTATCTTGATTGGGGTAGTCCCGGCAATCGAAGCCCATCCATCCGTACCCACCAGCGATATTCTGCGGTTAATATCGGTCGGTAAAATTACGGGTTGGACACTGGCCTTCGGAATGGCGGCCAGTGTGTTGGTTTTGGGACCTTCGATTGCCAGAGAGGTGCCCGGTAACAGGCTTAAGCCCGTTACCGCCGCAATCGTTTTGCCGCCCAGTGCCAGGAAGCCCCGCCGGGAGACGTTACGAAAACGTGAAGGTTTCTTCATCAGTTAATTCTCCTTTTACTTGGCCTCGTCGGCACCAATGTCATAACCACCACCTTGAGGGCGGGCTTGACCATCAATATCAGTTGCTGGCGCATTTACACCACTCTTGCTACTGGCACCACTATCAATTGCAGGTGAAGTAATCTGCAAGTGATAGTCACTTACCTGGAAGGGTGGCAGATCCAACGCTACAATCGCAATCCCGTTTAGACCATTAAGCCGCCAGGGGTAAATTGCCACGCTCATATCGTAAGGCAATTTCACTAATGGATCTTGACCCACTTTATTAGTTGGGCTGGCAACTGTTCCCTGAGTAGACTGGATTACGGAATTGGTCGGCGACAATAGCACGGTTGCGCTATCGGCAGAGCCCATATCCCAGTAGTTGATTGGGGTAGCGTCACCCGCCAGACCGATACCAGTGACGGTATTCGGTCCGTCGTTCCAGGTTCCCGCCCGGTTGTCCCACAAGATGTTGTTGAACACCAGCGGATTGCTGAAAAGTGGCGAACCTACTGGCAGAGTTGCCTGTAGCTGCGCACTGTTGTTGACGGTTGAGATACCAGCCGGAGCGGGTGCTGCAATACCTGCGATTACAGTTGCAGTTGCCGCCGTTGCGGTCGTGATGTTCTTCATAATGGTGTTGTTGAAGATGCGCACGTTAGTTGCATCGTCCAGGGCAATACCACCACCCTCGTGGGTCGAGACGTTGTTCACAATCATATTGTTGTAAACATCCATCTGGGCATTGTTCACCATCAGGAAGCGGATACCACCACCATCATCGTTAGCCAGGTTGCCTTCGATAACGTTGTTGTAGATTTGCACCGGGCCAGAGCCAGCCGAAAGATTGGTCGCTACTATGGGCAATTCACCCGCAATCTTGATACCGCCGCCTTCATCGAAGGAGGTGTTGAAGTAAATCTGATTGTCGTGAATTGAGCCGTTGCTAAAGCCGTACTGGCTGATACCACCACCGTACTCGCCGGAATAGTTTCCGCAAATATCGTTGTGGTCAATCTCATAGCCGTTAGAGCCATTGAAGAGCCCAATACCACCCGCGAGGTTAGTTCCACCATTAGCGATAATGCGGTTGTTGGCAATGTGGACGTTGCTGTTAGGGCTGTTGGTGACATAGGGAGTACCTAGCCGAACCGCTCCACCGTAAGCTCCGCCGTTGCTACGAATGATATTGTTGGTAATTTGCAGGTTATCGGCATAAGCGTTAGCGAAGATACCGCCGCCCTGGGTAATTACTATCCCGCCCCGCACCGAGTTTTGCTTGGTCGTTTGACCAATCTGGTCGCCACCGGTGATAGTGAAACCGTCAATCGAAGCCTTGAAGCCGTTGGTAAAGGCTTTATTGCCACTTGACTTGGCTAGAACGGTAACAACTGCCCCTTCGTAAAGGGTCTGGTTGCCATCCCAGCTCAGGGTAGCGGCTTTGGTACGCCACACATCGCCATAAGCCTCACCACCGAAGGCCGCGCCATCAATGACTGAACCGAAGATGGTAGCACCAACAACTACGTTGCCGTTAGCATCCACTCTGACGGCCCGGACACCACCTGGTCCAACCCCTTGAAGTTTAACCGGGGAGTTAATCAACAGGTTCTCGAAATAGGCTCCGCTCACATTAAACAGGCTGTCGCCGTGTTTGTTGGTCGGGATACTATTAGTGCCAGGGTAAACCACTACCAGAGCCTTATTGTTTCCGGCAGCGGCAGCGGTATTAGCGACATCCAGGGCGTCCTGAATTTTAGGGTAGGTTTTGCCTGGGCCGACTTCATAGATTGTGGGAGTGTAAGTACCGCCAATCATATGGAAGGTTAGCCCCGCCAGGGTTTGTTTGCCGGGAACGCCCGCCACAGTAGGTTTAACAATACTTAGTTGCATTGGCCCATTCAGCGTAGCGGTTGGGGCTGGAATTTTTACCGTAATGGTGTTGTCATTCCAGGTGGGAATGTTAGCAGCACCAGTTAGATTATTATTACCAAGCTTGACCGTTCCTCTGGCATTACCAAAGCCGTCACCCTGGATAGTAATCGTGGTTGCGGCTGTAGCATACGGCTGGGAAACAGTGAATATCTGCGGATTAGTTACCAGCGTATTGACCCCGTTATTCGTCACAGCATAGGTCAGGTCGCACTTGGCGGGTGCGTTAACCTGTGAGCCAGGAGTCGCAACATAGCTACCCACCGGGATTGGCGCATGGTCGGCAGGTAAAATCTCACCGGGCCATATCTCGAAGCTGGCAGAGATAGTGCGATATTGCGGGTTATACCAGGGATCAAGGGTATAACCTGATGCAGCCGTCGGGTCTGGATGTCCGGGGTCGTTACCGACCAACCGATAGACATTCGGGCAGGGACCAGCAGGCAACGGGCAATTATAAGTCCCGGTCGAAGGCAGCAGGACGTTATAGAAGCCGTTCGGGTCGGAATAGACCGTAGTGATCCAGCGATTGGAATAATCGTAGACACCCACCGGGACGTTCGCCAGGCCCCGTTTCTCACCGAACATAATGTCCTGCGGATTGGTGGACAGGTTCAAGTCGTCGTTAATCAAACCCCACAGGCGGCCCGGAATTGGCACTTCGGTGAAGATGTTGATGTTGGTTACGCTGGAGCGTCCGGCACTCAGTGTTACCAGTTTCATATCACAAATGGGCTTGGCTGTACCCTCGTAGGGGTTGCCGCCGCCATTTAGATAGTCCTGGTTAGTAATATGGACAGTGTGCTGGGCCCCAACGCAGGGGAAAGGAGCGATTTGTGGGACGTAGCGGTCTCCGGTGAAGATATTGACATCTTCCTCGCGAGTTACCTGATACTGTCCAACTTTACCGTCCAGGTTGAATTTATTAGCGTTGTGGGTTTTGTTACCAACATATTCCACAATGTAGTCACCAGCCGGCAAAGGTTGCGGGTCTTTTACATTGTCATCATTGGTGTTCATCGCCCGGTTGTTAACAAAGTCCCAATATTGTGACTCGGTAAAGGCGTAGTTTCCATCCACCGCCGATGAGTTGGGGTCAAACTGCACGCCTAGCATCGGGGCTTCCAGACATTTGGCGGCTGGGTCAAGCGGTAACAACTTTTCAGTAGTTAACTTGTTGCCGGCTACATCGCGGGCTACACAGCCAGTTGGCGCAGTGAATTGGTCGGTTATGGTTTGATTAACCCAGTGACCCTTTCTAAGGGCTCCTGAGCCACTACCATCAGTTGCCAGTGCATCAATTTCATACTGCTCGGTTGGGTCACAAAGGAATTTATTCGTCCGCGCTGCCCCTGTACCTATTTTGACGGTACCGCATGGTACGGGAGTCCACAGGTTGAGGTAAACGTTAGGGACACCAGGTTGATAGGTTTCAGTAACCGAGTAGGCCGCATCCAATTCGTTGCGGGTTGTATCATAGGTAACTGTACCGACGATACCACCATTTTCAGGAGTGGGGTTGCCCAGGGCATCGGTCAGGTCAGTATCGTAGAGCTTAACCGCCCAGTCCAGGCGACCGGAAACGCCGATTACCGGGAAGGCCGCTACGTCCACCATCGAACCAAGCACGGTGGTTTCAGTGGGTTGGTTATCGGCTTGATAGGTTACGCCAATTGTCTTGAAGCGGTCATTATAAACCTCTTCGATGTACCATTGGGTAAGTGGGTATGACTCCCGTAGAACATACTCACCATTGGCATTAGTGGTTACTACCGGAATACCACGTTCCAGCACATTATTAGCTCGTGAACGGATAACCACTGACTGATTGGCGACGCCTGGCTCGTCAGCCTGACATTTGCCATCATCGTTCTGGTCTATGCAGACGCGACCCCAGTAGGTTGTCCACCAACCGGCCATGAGTTGGTCGCCCATATGGACAACCTGACCGTTGGCAACAGTCACGTTCACAAAGTCGAAAAGGAAATCCTGGGGATCGTCCCAGAAGGCCAGGGCATAATCGCCATCCGGCACGTGGTCAATATGGTAGTTACCATCCTTGTCGCCCTGTCCTACATAAACCGGCACATCGCCGAATTGTAGGTTGTTTAGCGCAATCCAGGGATATTTAATCTGGTTGGCGGGTACAGTATCAAGTTTGGTACCGCGCGTACCAGTACCACCATTGCCAGGGAGTGGTAAACCACCCTGTTGGGGTATGTAGGTATTGGAGGCTCGGATCCTGCCATCAATTCCGCCTGTTACTGCGGTTGAAACCTGGAAACGCGCGGGCATATTAGGCAGGGTTACAGGTGAATTAGCCAGAGCGGGGTCAGCGTTGGCAATTGGCTGCACAAAGCCAAAAGGAATAGCCGGGACAGGCTCGCCGTTCGGGCCGATTTGTTCGGTGTCGAAGCCGGTGGCCCCTTCCTGAACCCAGACGTCCCAGTCGTGGTTACCTTCCAGGGTTGTGGTCTGTACCCATTTCTGACCATTAGGCGCGACCACGCTGGCGGTGTAGCGATTAGGGCCGATGTTTGGGATAGTCAATACCCCATTGGCATCACTAAGGCACTTGCCACCCTTCTGATCAATTATAGGTCGGTTGTTAGCCGGGTCAATATAGGCTACCGGGTCGCCAGTGGTTGGGTCGAGGTAATAATTCGCGGGAACATTGGTTGATTGGGCTGGATTGGTAGGAGTACCATCCGGGTTTTTGGCAATGTTGTAATAGGTGGTGCAGAATGGATTGCCATACCAGTCGTTAGTTACCAAACCCAAAACGTCAGCCAGGTGGCCTTCAAAACCCGCCAGACCGACTTCACCGGGAACGTCATATTGACCGTTGACCGGGTTGGAGTCCTTGAACACCTGGAGCTTGACCTTGCCTAAAGGCAGGGGGAACGGCTGGGCTTCAACCGTCACCAGACCGGGGGTAGTGCCGGATTGAGAAGCAATCGGGATGGAGAAGTGTTTTCCATCAATTTTGAAACCATCGCCCTGTACCGAAATCAGGTATTTACCATTCGGCAGGTTGTTTAGGGCAACGGTGTTACTCAGCATAGTTTGGTCACCCTGGGCGACAATCTTGCTGTAGGAGTCGTTAGTGCGAATTGAGGGCCAATCACACTTATCAGGATAATCCGGGTCAGCCGCGCCAACGGCACCGCCATAAGGGTTTCCGGCCAAAAAGGTCGGGGAGCAGTGGTTCTGGCGGGCCTGGAAGGGATTACCAGTGTTATCCTGATTGATAATCCACTTGTAGTTGGTAACGGCAGTGCCTTTGGTAATGCCGACACCATTCCAGAGTGGTTCAGTTCGAGCACTAATAACGCTCAGGTAAATATCGTTAACATTAGCCGCCGAGACATTGGTTATCTCGGTGGTGATGCCAAAGGGAATAGCGGTAAAGAGCATAACCGCTAGTAAGGCTATCCTGCAAACAGCCCCCAATTTTTTTCTTTTGTTTCTCATTTTTACCCCTTCGTGAAACAAGGCAAGACATGCCAAAATCACAGGCCAACGGCCCTGTAATACGGCATGCCCTAACTAGGCTACATCTTCATCAAACTTCTTATGTTGAGACTTAAATTGAAAACTTACAATTTTGTCAGAATCAGCTTCAAAAATAGAAAATTTTCTCAATCATTGGTACAAATTGGGTCCCCAGTTCTGATTCGCAGATGAAACCATCTGCCAGAGCTGCTGCTGCCGCAATACGATATTCAGAAAAATCGTATTCACCTAGCAATATGACCTTTGGCGACTCCACTAATTTTTTGATAGTGGTTGTCAGCTCCAGCCCACTCATATCGGGCAGTCTCAGGTCAAGAAGGACTAAATCGAGTTCAAGCACTTCTATTAGCCTCATGGCGGCGGTGCCTGACGGTGCAATACTAACAATCCCTACTTGCGGCAGCATTGAAAGATACCTGGCGGCTGATTGAATAATCTTTGGGGAAGAATTGACTAGCAAAACGCTTAGATTCTTCATAATTGCTTTGCTCTGAATTTTAACGGTTTGATTCAGTTTCAAAGTGAACTCTGTTTCTGTAAAAATGGCTAACTTTTCGTGAAAAAAATCGGAGCGAAGCATAAAGATTTCCTGTTCATCAAATGTGTTGATTAAATTTACATTAGTTTTGGATGAGTGGATATCAGGAAAAACCGAAAATCCGGGGGGGAAAACCTATGATATTAAAATACCTTAATGCCTTAGAAAACTTGTGGGATTCACCTGAGATTTTTACCGGGTAACCCCCTTAGAAATGCAGGGGTAAACACCTTACTATTTATAAAAGAAAAAAAAGACAGGCTTATTTCAGCCTGCCTTTAAAAACCTATTTTTGGAGAATTTAGCTAGTTTGAAACTAAACCAACCCGAATAGCATAGCGTACTATAGCAAATTGCAAAAAGGTAGAGCTAGAAGTAAACTAGAAGGATGAAAGCATATAGTGTAGATTTAAGAACACGAATAGTAAAAGCGGTCGAAAAAGGAATGAACAAAACCGAGGCCAGCCAGGTTTACGGGGTG